>JAKFEI010000180.1:0-1730 GCA_036675765.1 Nocardioides sp.
GTGCTCAGTTGGTCGGCTTCTCCGACCCGACCACCCACATCGCGAAGAACTGCGAGCCGCCGCCGTAGGCGTGGCCGAGCGCCCGTCGTACGCCGTCCACCTGGTGCTCGCCAGCCGCGCCGCGGACCTGGAGCGCCGCCTCGCCGAAGCGAAGCATGCCGGAGGCGCCGATCGGGTTCGACGACAGGACACCGCCGGAGCAGTTGACCGGGAGCTTGCCCGTCATGGACGTCTCACCGGCCTCGGTCAGCTTCCAGCCGTCGCCCTCGGCTGCGAAGCCGAGGTTCTCGAGCCACATCGGCTCGAACCACGAGAACGGGACGTAGATCTCGGCCGCATCGATCTCGTCGATCGGGCGGGTGATGCCGGCCTGCTTCCAGAGCGCAGCCGCGGCGTCGCGTCCCGCCTGCGGGTTGACCTGGTCGCGCTCGGCGGCCGTGGTGGCCTCCGATCGCATCACCGTGCCGTGGATCCACGCCGGGTTCGGCGACGACTTGGCGGTGTCCTCGTCGACGATGACCAGCGCGCAGGCACCGTCGCTCGAGGGGCAGGTCTCGTCGTACCGGATCGGGTCCCAGAGCATCTGCGATGCCAGGACCGACTCGACGGTCGTCCCCTCGTTGTGGAGGTGCGCGTAGGGGTTCTTCAGCGCGTTGTTGCGGTCCTTGGCAGCCACGATGGCGCCCACGTGGGTGGGGGCCTGGGAGCGGCGGATGTAGGACCGCACGTGCGGCGCGAAGTAACCGCCGGCACCCGCGTGGACGGGCATGTTGAACGGCAGCGGCACCGAGAGCGCCCACATCGCGTTGGACTCGGACTGCTTCTCGTAGGCCACCGTCAGCACCCGCTTGTGGACTCCGGCCTGGACCAGGGATGACGCGACGATCGCGGTCGAGCCGCCGACCGAGCCGGCCGTGTGGACGCGCAGCAGCGGCTTGCCGGCCGCGCCGAGGGCCTCGGCGAGGAACAGCTCGGGCATCATCACGCCCTCGAACAGGTCCGGCGCCTTGCCGACGACGATGGCGTCGATGTCGTCGAGCGTCATGTTGGCGTCGAGGAGCGCGCGGTCGATGGCCTCGCGGCACAGGCCGGCCATGGAGAGGTCCTCGCGCTTCGCGCGGTGGTGCGTCTGGCCGACGCCGATGATCGCTGCAGGCTGCTTGCCCATCAGATCCGTGCTCCTTCGGTACTGGCTTCCAGGGTGCAGACGAGGTTCTGCTGCAGGGCGGGGCCACTGGTGGCGTGGGCGAGGGCCTTGTCGGCCTCGCCGGACCAGATCCTCGTCGCGGCCTCGCCGATGCGGATGCCACCGGCGGAGAACATCGGGTTGCTCGCCAACGCACCACCGGACGGGTTGATGACGACGTCGTCGCCGAGCCCGAGCTCCTTGCGCAGGATGAGCTCCTGGTGGCTGAACGGTGCGTGCAGCTCGGCAATCTCGACGCCGCCGAGATCGAGGGCGGCACCGGCCCGCTGGGCCGACGGCGACCGGGTGAGGTCGCGGACGCCCATGCCCATCGGGTCGACGTTGTGGGAGATACCGGTGAGCCAGGCGGGACGCTCGCGGACCTCGCGGGCCTTGTCGCCGGCCGCCAGCACCAGGGCCGCCACACCGTCGGTGACGGGGGAGCAGTCGTGCTTGCGCAGCGGGTCCGCGTACATCGGACGTGCGAGGAGCTCGTCGACCGACGAACCGCCCTTCCGGATGGCGTACTCGTTCTTCTCGGCAT
>JAKFEI010000218.1:0-1722 GCA_036675765.1 Nocardioides sp.
GCCATCCATGTGGACTCCACCCACCTGTCGCTCGACGAGGTCGTCGACCTGGTGGTGGGGCTGGTGACGGAGCGAGTTTGAACAGCGACGTCCCGACTCCGCCGCGGTGGCTGCTGGTGCGCGCCCGCCCGGCTGCGGCCTGGCTGATCCGCCGTCGGTACGACGTCCGTGTGGTCCATCCCGAACGGTTCCCTGCGACGGGGCCGGTCGTCGTGGCCGGCAACCACGTCGGGCTCATCGACGGACCGCTGATGTCCATCTTCGCGCCGCGCGAGGTCCACGCGCTGACCAAGCAGGAGATGTTCAAGGGCCCGCTCGGCCGGTTCCTGCGCCGAGCCGGCCAGATCAGGCTGGACCGCTTCAACTACGACCCCGCAGCGATCCGCAGCGCCGTCAACGTGCTCCGGTCCGGGCACCCGGTCGGGGTGTTCCCCGAGGGCACTCGTGGGTCGGGTGATTTCGACGCCGCCTTCCACTCCGGGGCGGCGTACCTCGCGCTCGTGACAGGCGCTCCCGTCGTACCCCTGACCTTCCTCGGGACCCGCGAACCGGGTGGCTCGAGCGGCTCGCTGCCCGCGAAGGGGGCACGGATCGAGATCGTCGTCGGTAAACCGATGGTCGTCGATGCGGTGCCTTGGCCCCGGACGCGAGACCATGTACGTCTGACGTCGGCCGCCCTGCGTGCGCACATGCGCAGCGGGCTCGCCGATGCCCTCGACGAAACAGGGCGGACCCTGCCCGGTCCGCTCCCGCAAGGAGACCGTGATGAGTGAAGACGACCTGACGCAGGCACCCGTGGGCACGACCGTGCCCGTTCTCGCGGTCGTCGGACGGCCGAACGTCGGCAAGTCCACGCTGGTCAACCGGATCATCGGCCGCCGCGAGGCAGTCGTGCAGGACATCCCCGGCGTGACCCGTGACCGGGTCTCGTACGACGCCGAGTGGAACGGCCGTGCCTTCACGCTCGTCGACACCGGCGGCTGGGACCCCGACGCCCGCGGCATGGCCGAACGGATCCGTGCCCAGGCCGAGATCGCCGTCGGCCTCGCGGACGCCGTGCTGTTCGTCGTCGACGCGACGATCGGCATCACCGATGCCGATGAGGCCGTCGTGAAGGTGCTGCGCCGGGCCGACAAGAAGGTCGTCCTCGTGGCCAACAAGGTCGACGACGAGCGGGCAGAGGCCCAGGCCTTCGGCCTGTGGAACCTCGGCCTCGGCGAGCCGCACATGGTCTCGGCCCTGCACGGTCGTGGCTCGGGCGACCTGCTGGACGCCGTACTCGAGGTTCTTCCTCCGGCGCCGGAGGCCAGCGACGAGGTGATCGGCGGCCCCCGCCGGATCGCGATCGTCGGTCGCCCCAACGTCGGCAAGTCCTCGCTGCTGAACAAGCTCGCGGGGGAGGAGCGCTCCGTCGTCGACAACGTCGCCGGCACGACCGTCGACCCCGTCGACGAGATCGTGGACATGGGCGGCAAGTCCTGGCGCTTCATCGACACGGCCGGCATCCGCAAGCGCGTCAAGGAAGCCTCGGGCCACGAGTACTACGCCTGGCTGCGTACCTCGACCGCGATCGAGCGGGCCGAGGTCTGCGTGCTGGTCCTGGACGGCAGCGAATCGGTCGCCGAGCAGGACATGCGGATCCTCCAGGAGGTGCGCGAGGCCGGCAAGGCGCTCGTGATCGCCTTCAACAAGTGGGACAAGGTCGACGCCGAGCGTCGCTAC
>JAKFEI010000455.1:0-1713 GCA_036675765.1 Nocardioides sp.
ACCTGGGGCACGACGGTCACGACGAAGAAGGCAGCAGCGAAGCTGGGCGGGAGCTGCGTCGGGCTCGCGGCGTGGGAGACCACCCTGCTGGAGGCACCGGGCAAGGAGACCATCACGGTCACCGCTACTCCGTGCCGGCACGGCCCGGTCGGCAGCGAGCCGATCACGGGGCCGGTGATCGGCTTCTCCCTCTCCTGGGATGGCCAGGAGCACGGCGAGCTCTGGGTCACGGGCGACACCGTGCTCTACCCGGCCCTGCGCGAGGTCCCGTCCCGGTTGAAGATCGGCACGATCCTGCTCCACCTGGGATCGGTCCGCTTCCGCTACCTCTCCGGCTGGCTGCGCTACACGATGGACGCCCGCGAGGGCGCCGAGCTGATCGAGCTCGTCGACCCGGCCCACGTCGTACCCGTGCACTACGAGGGCTGGTCGCACTTCCAGCAGGGCCGCACCGCTGCGGAGGCGGTCCTTGGCCAGTCGGCACTGGCCGACCGGGTGACCTGGCTCGACCCCGGCGAGGACGTGACTCTGCCTGTGTAGGGGTAGATTTCGGCCAGTGTCCGACACTCGTCCCCGCCGTACCTTTGCCGTCATCAGCCACCCCGACGCCGGCAAGTCCACGCTGACCGAAGCGCTGGCGCTCCACGCGCGGGTGATCACCGAGGCCGGAGCGGTCCACGGCAAGGGTGACCGGCGCGCCACGGTGTCGGACTGGATGGCGATGGAGAAGGCCCGCGGCATCTCGATCACGTCGGCTGCGCTGCAGTTCGTCTACCGCGACCACGTCATCAACCTGGTCGACACCCCCGGCCACAGCGACTTCTCCGAGGACACCTACCGGGTGCTCTCGGCGGTCGACTCGGCCGTGATGCTCGTCGACGCCGGTAAGGGCCTGGAGCCGCAGACGCTCAAGCTGTTCAAGGTGTGCGCGCTGCGCGGCATCCCGGTGATCACGGTCATCAACAAGTGGGACCGCCCCGGCCTCCACGCCCTCGAGCTGATGGACCTGATCCAGGAGAAGATCAAGCTCCGTCCCACTCCCCTGACCTGGCCGGTCGGCGAGGCCGGTGACTTCCGGGGTGTCCTGGACCGTCGTACGGGCGAGTTCGTGAAGTACACCCGCACCGCCGGTGGTGCCACCCGCGCCCCCGAGAAGCGGATGGGTGCCGACGAGGTCGAGGAGAACGACGCCCAGGTGTGGGCGCACGCCGTCGAGGAGCACGAGCTGCTCTCGCTCGACGACGCCGACCACGACCAGGACCGCTTCCTCGCCGGCGAGACGACGCCGGTCATGTTCGCCTCGGCGCTGCAGAACTTCGGCGTCGCGCAGCTGCTCGACCTGCTGCTGGACCTCGCGCCCTCGCCGGACGCCACCCTCGGCGTGGACGGCTCGGTCCGCAAGGTCGACGACGACTTCAGCGCCTTCGTGTTCAAGGTCCAGTCCGGCATGAACAACGCCCACCGCGACCGCCTGGCCTACGCCCGCATCGTGTCCGGCTCCTTCGAGCGCGGCATGATCGTCACCCACGCCGCCAGCGGCCGCCCGTTCGCCACGAAGTTCGCGCAGGCCGTGTTCGGCCGCGACACCACCTCGGTCGAGACCGCCGAGCCCGGCGACATCATCGGCTTCGTCAACGCCCAGGCGCTGCGCGTGGGCGACACCGTGTACGTCGGCGACGCGATCGAGTACCCGCCCGTACCGTCGTTCGCGCC
>JAKFEI010000452.1:0-1713 GCA_036675765.1 Nocardioides sp.
CCGGGACAGGGGTGACGGCCCCACACGACCTTCTCCGGCGGGGTGTCGGTCGCGGAGCCCACGACGAGGCGAGCGGCGGCGTGGGCGATCTCGTAGGCCCGGCGCAGCTCCGCCCGGACGTACTTGGACGCCTGATGGCGCTCTGCCTCGTCGAGCCAGCTGCGGCCGAGCTCGAGCTCGTCCTCGCCGAAGCGTGCCGTGTCGATCAGCCACACGCCCAGGCCGGCACCGGTGGCCTCACGGGGGTGCGGCTCACCCAGGAACGACGCGAGGGTCGCGGGGACGATCGCGATCGCGGAGCGATCAGGTACTGCTTCCGACGTTTCTCGGCTCATCACCACCGAGGTTAACAAGGTCTTGTTCAGACGCCCCTGGCACGGTTCGCCTTGGCGATCGTCTCTTCGACGATCGAGTTCAGGCGGGCACCGTTCGGCCAGCCGGCGTAGTGACTCACGAACACCACGATCTCCCGCAGCGCTTCGTCGTCGAGGTCGCCCGCCGCGTGCGCCGCCGGGACCTGGATTCCGAGGACGTCCGCCGCGCCCTGGCCGGCGAGCATGCCGATCAGGATCAGGCGGCGGTCACGGTCGGAGATCCCCGGCCGGGTCCAGATGTCCGCGAACAGGTGATCCGCGGTGTAGCGGAAGAAGTCGCCGTTGCCGTCGGTCATGTCGAAGCCGTAGACCTGTTCCATCTTCTCCAGGCCCTTGCGGCGGGCCTCGGGAAGGTCGTCGAACTTGCCCATCAGTTGGCTCCTTGGGTTGCGGGGTCCGGCAGGCCCAGGCCGGGGCCGAGGCGGTCGATGGCCAGTTCGGCCAGGGGTACGTCGACGCCGAGCTCGTGGGCGAGGTCGATGGCGAAGCCGAGGTCCTTGACCCCGAGCGAGGTCACGTTGGTGAAGACACCGTGCCAGAAGTCGTCGGGGTCGAGGGTCGCCGTCGTCTCGCGGTGCATGATCGCGCCCGGTCCCCCGGTGATCGCGTCCGTGTGGCGCACCACCTGGCCGAGCGCCTTCAGGTCCAGCCCGGCTGCCTCGGCCAGCCGCTGCGCCTCGGTGGTCGCCGTGAACGCGATGAAGTGGAGCATGTTGCGGGCGAGCTTGAACTTCGTGCCGGCGCCGATCGGTCCCGCGTGCACGACCAGACTCCCCAGCGCGTTCAACACGGGCGCGGCCGCAGCGAACGCCTCATCGGTCCCGCCGACCATGACGGCCAGCGTGCCGTCGGCGGCACCCGTCGCGCCTCCGGACACCGGAGCGTCGAGGATCCGGTGCCCGGCGGCTGCGAGTTCGGCCGGCGTCCCGGGTGCGACCGTCGAGTGGACGACCAGCACCGTGTCGAGGGGTACGTCGGCCGCGACCGACCGAACCTGGTCGTCGTCGCGCACCATCACGCACACGACATCGACGTCCAGCGCGGCAACCGAGTCCACGGCGACCGCCCCGGCCGTCACCAGTTCGGCCACCGGGTCCGGCGCGACGTCGTACACCTGCAGGTCGATGCCCTCGGTGCGAGCGAGCCGCAGCGCCATCGGCTTGCCGATGTTGCCGAGGCCGACGAACCCCACCCGTGTTGTCATCAGAGACGGAAGGTCTGGCCGCCGTCGACCGCCAGGATCTGGCCGGTCACCCACGACGCGTCCTCGGACAGCAGGTAGAGCAGGGCGCCGACCATGTCGTCCACCGTGCCCATCCGCTTGATGGCGAGCGAGTTC
>JAKFEI010000287.1:0-1713 GCA_036675765.1 Nocardioides sp.
TCGGGCTCGGTGCTCGATCGGGCGGTGAGCGCCCCCACGAGGACCGCCACGCCCGCCGCCACCAGCACCGGCACGCCGGCCGGGGTCACCGTGACCGCACCCGCGGCCACGAGCGCAGCCAGGACCGCGACCGTGCGGGTCACCGGGGTCGTCAGGCGGGGCCACAGCAGCGCGAGGAAGGCGGCGCCGACGGCGGCATCCAGCCCGAGGTCGCGGGGGTCGCCGAGCTGTTCACCCGCGACGGCGCCGGCCAGCGTCGTGAGGTTCCAGAGCACGAAGATGGTGCCGCCCGTGACGAGGAAGCCGGTGCGGGCCAGGTCACGGTCGGGGCGGGTCACCGCCATCGCGGTCGACTCGTCGATGAGGACGTGGGCCGCCAGGGCGCGTCGCCACCCACTGAAGCCGAGCAGCGGAGCCAGACGGAGGCCGTAGAGGGTGTTGCGGGTGCCCAGGAGCAGCGCAGCGAGGGCTCCGGCCAGCGGAGTGCCTCCGGAGCCCAGCACGCCCGCCAGGGCGAACTGGGAGGCCCCGGTGAACATCAGCAGCGACAGCACACAGGTCTGAGCGACGTCGAGGCCGGAGGCGACGCCCACGGCACCGAACCCCAGTCCGTAGGTGCCCGTGGCGATGGCGACGCCCAGGCTGTCGCGAACGACGGTACGACGGGTGGGACTCTCCATGGCGACGTCGAGCGTCGCTCAGCTGAGTGAGGTGTGCAGCCGGAGTTGCTTGATGGTGCCGCCGGACTCGTCGGCGAGCTCGCGGCTCGCACCGTCCGGGGCCCAGCCCGCGCTGGTGAGGAAGGCGCGGAGCGCGTCGTCGGTGGTCGACACCCAGCAGACCGCACGGGTGAACCGGTCGGCCTCGAGGGTGTCGGCGCAGGCCTGGAGCAGCCGTGAGCCGTGTCCGGCGCGGGTCTTCTCCGGGTCGATCGTGAACTCGACGATCTCGCCGTCCACCGCCGGGTCGGCGTCGGGGTCGCTCGCGGGCACGGTGAGCGCGAAGCCGACCACCACGTCGTGGGTCAGGGCGACCAGCGCGCGGTGCCGGGCCTCCGGCGGCCGGGACAGGGACGCGCGCCAGGACTCCGTCAGCGCATCCGGCCCGATGCCGCGTTCCTCGAGCAGCGCGGCCAGCTCGTCGTCGTACCGCTGCTGCCAGGTGCGGAGCTGGACGGCGGCAATCCCGGAAGCGTCGGCCGGCCAGCCGACCCGGACGGAGACGTCAGCAGAGACCATGCATCCATCCTCGCAGGGTGCGTGGAAGGGCCGTCCGTCGGCGTCGTGAACGGCTTGTGCGTCGCCACTAGGGTCGAGACATGGAAATCCGCAACCTCGGAGCGAGCGGCCTCAGGATCTCGGCCATCGCCTACGGCAACTGGCTCACCCACGGTTCGCAGGTCGAGGAGGACGCCGCACTGGCGTGCGTCCGGCAGGCCCTCACCGACGGCATCACCACCTTCGACACTGCCGATGTGTACGCCAACACGGCAGCCGAGACCGTCCTGGGCAAGGCGCTCGCCGGCGAGCGTCGCGAAGGACTGGAGATCTTCACGAAGGTCTTCTGGCCGACCGGCCCGGGCAAGCACAACGACCACGGCCTGTCCCGCAAGCACATCCTCGAGTCGATCGACGGTTCGCTCAAGCGCCTCGGCACCGACTACGTCGACCTCTACCAGGCGCACCGGTTCGACCACGAGACGCCGCTCGAGGA
>JAKFEI010000162.1:0-1712 GCA_036675765.1 Nocardioides sp.
CGCGTCGGACCGCTGCGCCTGGTCGGCTCCGGGCTCGCGACGCCAGCGGCCGTGAAGCGCGCAGCGTTCCTCGCGTTCGGCGTGGCCGGTGTTGCCGGACTCGCCCTGGCTGCCACCACGTCGTGGTGGCTGGTCGCGATCGGCGCGGTCTGCGTGCTGGCCGCGTGGTTCTACACCGGCGGCTCGAAGCCGTACGGCTACCTCGGGCTCGGCGAGGTGATGGTCTTCGTGTTCTTCGGACTCGTGGCCGTGGTCGGCACCACCTGGGTGCAGACCGAGTCGTGGGGCACCATCGGCTGGGCGTCCGCCGTGGCCGGCGCCGGCGTCGGCGCCCTGGCCTGCGCGATCCTCGTGGCCAACAACCTGCGCGACATCCCGACCGACACGGTTTCAGGGAAGATGACGCTCGCCGTACGCCTCGGCGACGCCCGGACCCGAAGGTTCTACGCCCTGCTCGTGCTCGCCTCGGCAGCAGCCGTCGTCGGCCTCGCGGTCCTCACGACGTGGTGGGCCTTGCTCGGCCTGGGCTTCCTGCTTCCCGCAGCCAGCGCCGCGCGGATCGTCCTCGGTGGCGCCCGCGGACCCGCGCTGATCCCGGTCCTTCAGCAGACCGGTATCGCCGAGCTGGGCTGGGCGATCCTGGCCGGTCTCGGCCTGGTCGTCGCCTGAGCGACAGCCCCTACGCGCTCGCGCAGACGGTCAGTCGTCGTCTTCCTTGGCACGCGATTCCTCGAACCGGTCGACGATCCGGTCCGCCCGACCGGCGACCCGGTTCGCGAACGCGTTGCGCTGCCGCGCGAGCAGTGTGTACGACGCGAGACCGCTCACCAGGAACGCGAACACCACGACGAGCAGCAGGTTGACGGAGTCCGCCACCAGGAACCACACGCCGAAGATGGTGCAGAACGCGGCGATGAACATGGCGAGGCGCAGGCCGGTGTAGATCCAGAACTCCTTCACCCGCACAGGGTAGGCGCCGTGCCCGGACGTCCGGGCACGGGCATCCGTCAACGAGATGACCTGCACCGGCCTACGCTGAGGGTGTGAAGTTCCTGTTGGTGGTCATCGTCTTCGCGGTCGTGACGTATCTCGCGATCCGCTGGATGCAGGACCGCGGCCCCGGAGCCTCCCCGGCCAAGCGCCGCCCGTCGCGGCCCCAGCCGCCCAGCCGCCCGGTGGCGCCGGACGACGACGAGTCGTTCCTGCGCGAGCTGGAGCGCAAGCGGCGCAAGCAGGCGCGCGATGCGAAGCCGCCGGACCCGCCCACCCCGCCTGCCCCCACGTCCGACTCCTGACCCCTCGCTGACCAGGTTGATTGATATCAATCAACCTGCGGAACGGGTGGTCCGAGCGAGCACGCCGGTCAGCGACCGCCGGCCACCCGCAGCGTGGTGGCGGTGACGTACGCCGCCTGGTCACTCATCAGCCACGCGACCGCGTTGGCGATCTCCTCGGGCTGGCCCGCCCGGCCGAGCGGGATCTGCGGCGCCATCCGTTCCACTCGTTCCGGGTCGCCGGTGGTGGCGTGCAGCTCGGTCGCGATCAATCCGGGTGCGATCGCGACGACCCGGATGCCCCGGTCGGCGACCTCGAGGCCGAGGCCCCGCGTGGCCGCATCAAGGCCGGCCTTGGCCGCGGCGTAGTGGACGTACTCCCCCGGCGAACCGATGGTCGCGGCCCCCGAGGTGATGTTGACGATGACACCGCCACGG
>JAKFEI010000168.1:0-12255 GCA_036675765.1 Nocardioides sp.
CGGGCGTTCGACCTGCTGGTCGAGCTCGGTCTGCTCCAGCTGGACGAGACCCGGAAGACCTGGCGTCCGGTGGAGCCGAGCAATGCGCAGTCGCGGGTGGTCACGCCCCTGGGCACCGAGGGCGCGCGGCTGATCGACGAGTCGGCGCGCTGGGCCAAGGCCTTCTCGAACCTCACGCAGAGCTGGCGTCGTTCGCCGGCAGCGACGGAGTCGGGTCCGTTCCTCTACCTGCACGGCGAGGCGATCAGCCCGTACCTCACCTCGATCATCGGCGACGCCGAGACCGAGCTGCTGACGGCGCAGCCGCAGACCACGCGCAGCGCGAAGACGGTCGCCGAGGCCGCGACCCGCGACGTGGCGGCACTGAAGCGCGGCATCTCGATGCGCACGATCTACCAGCACAGCGCGCGGCGTCACCCCGCGACGCACAAGTACGTCGCGGACGTGACCCAGCACGGCGCCGAGGTGCGGACGCTGGACGAGTTCTTCAACCGGATGATCGTGGTGGACCGGCGGGTGGCGCTGATCCCGGCCGCCGACAGCCTGGCCACCGCGGTCGTCGTACGAGAGCCCGCGATCGTGGCGTACCTCGTCGACGTCTTCGAACGCGCCTTCGCGCGCGGCCGTCCGTTCGCCAGCGGCGAGCAGCGGGTGATGAAGGAGATCGCCACCGAGCAGCGGGCGATGACGATGCGGATGCTCATCGAGGGCCACGCGGACGCGGTGAGCGCGAAACGACTCGGCGTGAGCGCGCGGACATACGCGGGCTATGTCGCCGAGCTCAAGGACGAGTACGACGCGGAGACGCGCTTCCAGCTCGGTTACATCATGGGGCAGCGCGGCATCGCCGGTCAGGAGACCAGCGGCGGCTGACCGTCAGGGCCGGATGGCCCGGGCACAACTCAGTTGCGGCCGATGACCCAGCCCCAGCCGCTGTCTGCCTCGGCAGCGGTCGGAATCGAGACAACACCAACGGCAGCGATCATCACGGCGAACGCGAGAGCGGTCTTGCGAGCAATGTTCTTCATGGTCAATCCCCTAGTTAGTGGGGTCCCTCCCGGAACCCTCCCTCTGGAGCCCGAGACGCGTGACCGTCCCCCAAATGTCCAGACCACGCTCTGCCATCTTGCCGCAACTTCCCGGCATAAGCGAGACCCCGGGTGAGGGGGTCCTCACTCGGGGTCTCGTGCTGTCACTTGGCGGAGGCGGAGGGATTTGAACCCTCGATGGGGTTGTAGCCCCAAACCCGCTTAGCAGGCGGGCGCCATAGACCGGACTAGGCGACGCCTCCTCCACCATCGGCCGCGAACGACCGAGCAGCGGAGCAAGGTTACAAGCACCGTCGCGCGGCTCCCAATTGACCCGCCCGTCGTCCCTTGGGGCGAGTACGACGTCAGCGGGCTGCGCCGCGCAGGCGGTCGCGGATGTCGCGGGCGAGATCGTCCTTGTCACCTGCGACGAGCTCGACCGGGATCGTCGTCGACCGGCCGTCCCGCAACCGCAGGATCACGCACTCGATGTCGCGGGGCGCGGCGGCGACGGCGTCCTCGACGTCGCTCCACGGCGCTTCGGAGACGCCGGCGGCCCGCACCATCCGCACGCGGTACCCGGACGAGGTCAACCGGACCACCACGAGCCGGCTGCGCAGCCACCAGCTGAGCCCGATCAGGCCCAGGATGCCGAGCCCGAGGAGGGCCACCAGGACGTCGAGGCTCCACTCGAACGTCACAGCCGCGACCGTCGTACCGAGGAGGAGCAGGGCGAGCAGCACGAGGTAGGCGCCGACGAACCTGGCCATCACGACCGGCGCGAGCCGGTACTCGGAGACGGAGGTCGAGTGCGCGCTGCTCATGGGCCGATTGAACAAGACAGAACCCGGGTCGACCAAAGTGGGAGCACCCGGTCGTCTAGGCTCGCTTGCTGTCCGAGGAGTCGCCCTGGCGTCGCCCCGGACGAGGAGGGGTGCCGGAGTGGCCGATCGGAACCGCCTTGAAAGCGGTCGTAGGGAGACCTACCGCGGGTTCGAATCCCGCCCCCTCTGCCAGGAACACGCACTCTCACAGGAGCGCTGAGAACCGACTCGGCTCCGGGCGTACGGCGGCGGCCTGCTCGGCCACGCGACTACGACGTCCACGGTTGCCGGTGAGCGCAAGGTCCAGGCGGATCATGATCCAGCCGATCATCAGGCCGACCACCAGGCCGTAGACGACCGACAGCAGCGCTTCCTGGACGGTGACCGCCGGGTTGGCGAGGGCCGTGGCGGTGGGGGAGGTGGCGGCGACGCCGAAGGCGCAGACCCACCAGCCCTGGCGGCGACGGGCCCGCATGTGGCATCCGTAGGCGAGCGCCGGGACCCCGAGGATCGTCTCGATCGGGCGGGGGAAGGCACCGAGCGTCTCCCGGCTCCAGGTCACCCAGGACAAGAGCTGGTCGACGAGGCCGGAGGAACCGTAGTTCCGCAACAGCTCGGCGTAGAGCAGCGTCGCCGCGAGCACCACACCACCGATCGCGACCACGATCAGGCCGCGCCGGCCGAGTCCGTGGAAGCCGGCCCCGAGGCGGAACACGAGCACGATGGCCGCGAGGAACGCCATCCCCAGGCCGACGTACTCGAATCTGACCGTCTCGATCACCGGCTCGAAGCCGATGGTGGCCAGGGCGCCGACCCCCGCCACGACCAGTCCCACGATGCATTCACGGGCCGAGGCGAGGAAGCTGGCGGCCGGGACGGTGATCATGACCCCGAGGACGGCCGCGACCGCAGAGGTCAGGACGGCGGCGCCGGTGAGAAGCAGGTCCTGGTCGCTGAGCACGGCAGTCAGGCCACAGGCGAGAGCCAGCAGTCCGAACACCACCGGGCGGCCGCCGGTACGGGCCGCGAGGGCCGCGCTGAAGGTGGTCGCGATGACGATGGAGCCGACCCTGCCGAACCAGTCCGGGCCGACAGGCACCATCGCGCAGACGAGGGCCGCGGTCCCTGCCGCCATCGCGGCGAGCAGCATCAGCAGCGGCTGGCGCGAGGTCCCGAACTCACCGAGGCGCTGCTCGATCGGCTCCCGGGACGGGACACGAGGAACGCTGCGGGACACGAGGAAGGACCTTACAGACGGCGGTTCGCCAGGGACGGGTTGACCCGGCGCGCCTCGCTGAGCACCTCCCGATCCAGGACGGCCCGGACCACTTCGGGTGCATCGACGGACCCGGGACCGGCTTCGGCCACCACCTCGCCGAACGGATCGATGACCACCGAGTGGCCGCAGTAGCGGGGGGCCGGCTGGCCGACCGCGGCGACGTACACGGTGTTCTCGATGGCGCGCGCGGTGAGCAGGGTGCGCCAGTGGTGCACCTTGCGCGGCCCGGCGACCCAGGCGGCCGGCAGCACGATCACCTCGGCGCCGTGGTCGACCAGCGCCCGCGCCAGCTCGGGGAAACGGAGGTCGTAACAGGTCATCAGGCCGACCTTCCAGCCGTGTACGTCGACGACGACCGGCTCGATCGGACCCGCCGTCAGCCGGTCGGACTCGCGGTAGCCGAACGAGTCGTACAGGTGCACCTTCCGGTACGACGCCGCGCTGGCCCCTCGCATCAGCAGGGTGTTGAACGGGCGACTCGCGTCGGGACCCCGCTCGAACAGGCCGGCCACGAGGGTGGTGTCCCTGTCGGCGGCCGCGGCGGCGAGCGTCGTACCGAACGGACCGTCGAGGGGCTCGGCGTAACCGCTCACGTCGGACCCGGCCTCGCCGAAGTCGCGGGCGAAGGCCTCGGGGAAGACGACCAGGTCCGTGTCGGCGCCGTGTTCGGCGGTCAGCTCGGTGAGCGCCGTCCGGTTGGCGGCCGGGTCGAGCGACGCCGCGGCCTGCACGAGGGCGACATGGAGCGTGGGGACCGTCACGGTGCCAGCGTAGGACGTGGCTCGCGGTCGGCTGGGAGACTGACGAGGTGATCGGAGCCGGATTGACCTCGTTTGCGGCCATCGTCCTCGCGGGCGGCCAGGCGACGCGGCTCGGCGGCGCGGACAAGGCGTCGATCGAGATCGGCGGCCGCACCCTGCTGGACCGGGCCCTCGAATCGGTCATCGACGCGAGCGAGGTCGTCGTGGTCGGCCACTGGGTGCCCACCGACCGGCCGGTCACCTTCGTCCTCGAGGACCCGCGCCACGGCGGGCCCGCGGCCGGCCTGCTCACCGGCCGGGACTCGCTGCTCCGCCAGTTCCCGTCCCTGGCGGTGCTGGCCGTCGACATGCCCCACCTGACGTCCTCGACGTTCCGGCGCCTGCACGACGCCGCCGTGGGCCACGAGGGCGCCGCCCTGGTCGGCGCCGACGGTCGCCGGCAGCTGGCCTACGTCCTGGAGACCGCCCGCCTCGACGCCGTACGGCCCGGCCTGGAGGAGCAGCACGGGCTGTCGATCCGGGCCCTGCTGGAGCCGTTCGACCTCGCCGAAGTCGAACAGATCGGCCGCGAAGCACAGGACATCGACACCTGGGCCGACCTGCGCGATGCCGGTCCGGACACGGACGACCCGCGCTGACCACAGCCCGGGCCCTTGTCAGCACCGGCCCTTGAGGATCACTCTGTTCGGGTGAACCTCCACGACTGGATCGATGAGTTGTGCGATGTCCTGGACATCGAGGCCGAGGCCGACGAAGGCCTCCTGGTTGACCTTGCCCGCATCGCTGTCGACAACGTCCACCCCGCAGCCGGGGTGGTGACGGCGTTCCTCCTCGGCTTCGCCGCCGGCGAGGGCGGTGCGGACCCCGACGAAGTGGAGGCGCTCGCCGGCAGGGCGCAGGCGCTCGCCGAGGCCTGGGACCGACCTCCGGGCGTCACCGACGAGCCCCAGGTCGACGTCGAGGTGGAGGAGCTCTCCGACGCCGAGTACGACGACGAGCTCGTCGGCGGAGCCTGAGGAACGAAGGCACCGCCGAAGTCCGAGCCAGGTCGAGTAGGCGTGCGTCAGCGAGCTTGCGAGCGGTCGCGACCGCCGTATCGAGACCAAGTTGGGCACGCAACGGAGTCGTCGGCACCTGACAGACTGGCTGCATGCGCGCCGTCACCCAGACCGGCCCCGGGGGCCCCGAAACCCTGACCGTCACCGAACTGCCCGACCTGGTTCCCGGCCCCGGCGAGGTGCTGATCACGGTCGCGGCAACTGCCGTGAACCGTGCCGACCTGCTGCAGCGGCAGGGCTTCTACCCGCCGCCGCCGGGAGCATCGGACGTCATCGGCCTCGAGTGCAGCGGCACGATCGCCGCACTCGGCGACGGCGTCGAGACGTGGTCGGTGGGCGAGCAGGTGTGCGCGCTGCTGGCTGGTGGCGGCTACGCGAGCCAGGTCGTCGTACCCGCTGCGCAGGTGATGCCGATCCCGAACGGGATCGACCTGGTCACCGCCGCAGCGCTGCCCGAGGTGGCGTGCACGGTGTGGTCGAACGTGTTCATGGTGGCCGGGCTCGGCCCCGGTGACGTGTTCCTCGTGCACGGCGGTGGCGGCGGGATCGGCACGTTCGCGATCCAGCTGGCGGCCAGGGCAGGCGCCCGGGTCTTCACGACCGCGGGGAGCGAGGAGAAGCTGCAGCGCTGCCGCGACCTCGGTGCCGAGGTCGCGATCAACTACCACGACGAGGACTTCGTCGCGGTGGTCAAGGAGGCCACCGGCGGCCGCGGGGCGGACGTCGTCCTGGACAACATGGGCGCGAAGTACCTCGGCCGCAATGTCGACGTCCTCGCCGACGAGGGCCGCCTCGTGATCATCGGCATGCAGGGCGGCGTGAAGGCAGAGCTCAACATCGCCCAGTTGCTCGCGAAGCGCGGCGCGGTGAT
Organism: Nocardioides sp.; assembly: GCA_036675765.1. GTDB lineage: Bacteria > Actinomycetota > Actinomycetes > Propionibacteriales > Nocardioidaceae > Nocardioides. The sequence continues at coordinate 5,822 of JAKFEI010000168.1, forward strand.
CGCCACCGCACTGCGTTCCCGGCCGGTCGAGGGGAAGTCGCGGATCTGCGCATCGGTCGTCGAGAACGTCTGGCCGCTGGTCGACGACGGGACCGTCATTCCGGTCGTCTCCGCCATCCTCCCGCTCGACCAGGTGGGCGAGGCCCACCGGCTGATCGAGTCCGGCGACAGCGTGGGCAAGGTCCTGCTGACCCCCTGAACCCGGTTGGCCGGGTCGGGCTAGGTTGGGAGCCATGACCGAGAGCGGCGAAGAGCAGATCGTGGTGGTGGGACCGGACGGACAGCCGATCGGCACCGTCCCCGCCTCAGCAGTCCAGGCCAGCCAGGCCACGGGCGTCACCGACGTGACCGGCAACGACGACGAGGACGACGGCGAGCGTTCGCTGGCCGACCTGGTCGAGCAGCCGGCCAAGGTGATGCGGATCGGCAGCATGATCCGCCAGCTCCTCGAAGAGGTGAAGGCCGCGCCGCTCGACGAGGCCAGCCGCAACCGCCTCGCCGCGATCCACCGCTCCTCCATCGCCGAGCTCGAGCAGGGCCTCGCCCCCGAGCTGGTCGAGGAGCTGGAGCGGCTGTCGCTGCCGTTCTCCGAGGACGCCACGCCGTCCGAGGCCGAGCTCCGGATCGCCCAGGCGCAGCTCGTCGGGTGGCTCGAAGGCCTGTTCCACGGCATCCAGACGGCGATCTACGCCCAGCAGATGGCCGCACGCGCCCAGTTCGAGCAGATCCGCCGAGCCCTGCCCCCGGGGATGGCCATGGGCGGCCCCGAGCAGTCACCCCTGCAGCCCGGTCAGCCGGGGCAGGAAGGCCAGGGCGGCCAGGGCGGTCAGGGCCAGGGCGAGGAACCGCGCTCTGGCGGCATGTACCTCTGACTCAGTACTTCTGACGGCCGAGCCGGCTGATCAGCACCAGGCCGAGCACGCCGATCAGGCTGATCGCGCCTCCGGGAGCCAGCAGGCGGCCGAGGTCGGGTGTGTCATCGGCGTCGGCCGGCGGGTCGCTGAGTGCGGATGCGGGCGGCTCGACGGCCGGGGGTACGGCGAGGTACTCACGGAGCCGGACCACGGCGGCCTGGTCCAGACCCGCCGCTGCGACGTACCCGTCGCAGGCGTCGGCGATGAGCCCATCGGGCGTGCTGCCCTGGGTGAAGAAGATGTAGCGGCCGCCGACCTTCAGCGTGCGGTCCGCGACGGCGTCGGTGGGCGTGAACGTGACCTGCACGTACTTCCCGGCCGCCAGGTCGCTCTTCAACGGCACCTGGACGAACACGCGGTGCGGGCTGGCATCAGCCGTCCCGCCACCCGGCAGGACGCCCGGAAGGACGCTGTCGACACGGCCCACGAACACGTCGTCGACCCCGGCGCCGCGCTCGTAGACCGCCGTACGGTCACTGAGGACGAGAGCGCCGCAGCCGTCGGGCATCGTCGGCGTCGCGTCAGCCGCTGCGGGGAGCAGCGTGGACAGCACGACCGCCAGGGCGGCGACGACACGCAGGGGGAGCCTCACGCGCCCATCCCACCAGATCCGGGCGCGGGGAACCAGCGGCCCAGCTCCACGGCGGCACCGTCGTCCTCGACCGAGGCGGTCACGTGGTCGGCCACCGCCTTCACCTCGTCGACCGACTGGCCCATCGCCACGCCACGCCCGGCCCACTGCAGCATCTCGATGTCGTTGCGGCCGTCACCGATCGCCAGCACGTCCGCCCGGTCGATGCCGAGCTGCCCGGCGACGTACTCGAGGCCGGAGGCCTTGGAGACGCCCACGGGCGCCAGGTCGAGCCAGGCGGTCCACCCGACGACGTAGTCGGTGCCGTGCAGGCCCAGCCGGGCGGACAGCTGGACGAAGTCCTCGGCGGTCGCGTCGGGGTCGCGGATGATCACACGGCTGACCGGCTCGGCGACCATGTCGGCCACCTCGGCCACGGTCGACGTACCGCCCAACTCACCGTCGGGGAAGGGCGCGGACACGAGGTAGCCGACGCCGCGCTCCTCGACCGCGACCAGCGCCTCCGGGTGTTCCTTGAGTACGGCGGCCACGGCTGCGCGCGCGTCGAAGGTGACCTCGTGCACGACCTCCATGGGCGGGTACCGCAGCACGACCGCGCCGTTGGACGCGACGATCCAGATCTTCTCCCCGTGGCCGTGGAGGTCGAGCTGGTCGGCGACGGTGGTCATGTTGGCGGCGGACCGCCCCGACGAGAGGACCACGTGGGCGCCGGCGTCGAGCACCCGCTGGACGGCGTCGTGCACCGCCGGGGTGACCTGCTCGTAGCTCATGCCGAGGCCCTCCACCCACTTGAGCAGGGTGCCGTCGATGTCCAGGGCGACGAGCTTCGGCGTCATGCCTTCACCGGCTCCAGGACCTCGAGGCCGCCGAGGTACGGCTGGAGTGCCTTGGGCACCCGCACCGAACCGTCGGCCTGTTGGTGGGTCTCCAGGATCGCGACGATGGTGCGCGTGATCGCGGTCAGCGTGCCGTTGAGCGTGGCGACCGGACCGATCTTGTCGCCCGTGCGGACCCGGGTGTCGAGGCGCCGGGTCTGGAAGTCGGTGCAGTTCGAGGTCGAGGTGAGCTCCCGGTACTTGCCCTGGGTGGGGATCCAGGCCTCGCAGTCGAACTTGCGGATCGCCGAGGAACCGAGGTCGCCCGCGGCGATGTCGACGACGCGGTAGGCCAGCTCGAGCTTCTCGAGGAACTCCTTCTCCCACGCCAGCAGGCGCTGGTGCTCGGCAGCAGCGTCCTCGAGGGTGGTGTAGATGAACATCTCGACCTTGTCGAACCAGTGGACCCGGATGATCCCCTTCGTGTCCTTGCCGTGCGAGCCTGCCTCCTTGCGGAAGCACGGGCTGAACGCGGCATAGCGCAGCGGCAACGATCCGCCGTCGAGGATCTCCTCCGAGTGGTAGGCGGCCATCGCGACCTCGGAGGTGCCGACGAGGTACATCTCCTCGCCCTCGAGGCGGTAGACGTCGTCACCGCCGCCCTGGTCGAGGTAGCCGGTGCCCTCCATCGCGCTGCGGCGCACCAGCGAGGGCGCGATCACCTGGGTGAAACCGGCGTTGCGCGCCTGGTCCATCGCCATGTTGACCAGCGCGAACTCGAGCTGGGCACCGACGCCGGTGAGGAAGTAGAAGCGGCTGCCGCTGACCTTCGCGCCACGCTCGAGGTCGATCGCGCCGAGGATCCGGCCGATCTCGATGTGGTCGCGCGGCTCGAAGCCCTCCGCCGCGAAGTCGCGCGGCGTACCGACCTCCTCGATGACGACGAAGTCGTCCTCGCCGCCCGCCGGGGTCTCCTCGGCCACCACGTTGGGGATCGCCTTGAGGGCCGAGAGCCACTCCTCCTCGGCGACGCCCTGCGTGGCCTCGAGCTCCTTGACCTCGCCCGACAGCGTCTTCACCTGCGCGAGCAGGGCCTGCTTCTCCTCGCCAGCGGCCTGCGCCACCTGCTTGCCGAACGCCTTCTGCGCCGCCCGCTTCTCCTCGAAGCCCGCGATCGCGGCGCGGCGGGCGGCATCGGCCGCCAGCGCCCGGTCCACGACGTCGGCGGACGCGCCACGCTTCGCCTGCGAGGCGCGAATGCGGTCGGGCTCGTCACGGAGAATGCGCGGGTCGATCATGCCGGTCAGGCTATCCGGCGCCACCCACCGTGCGCGCGGCGGTTTGTCAGAAGGGGGAGACCGGGTCCGGCGGCGGGAACAGGGCGTCGAGCTCGGCGAGGTCCTCGGGCGTGGGCACCCACGCGCTGGCGGCGGCGTTGGCCCACACCTGCTCGGTGGTCGTGGCACCGGCGATCACCGACGTGACCGGTTGCTGCGCGAGCAGCCAGCCGAAGGCCACGGTCGCCTCGGGCACGCCGCGGGACTTCGCGAACGCGGAGTAGTCCTGCAGCGGCTTCGAGGTCGCCGTCTCCAGGAGGTGCTGGCGGGTACGGGTCAGGCGCGAGCCCTCCGGCGCGATGCCGGATGCGTACTTGCCGGTGAGCAGTCCGTTCGCCAGCGGGAAGTACGGCAGCACGCCCAGCCCGAACTCGCGAGCGGCCGGGAGCACCTCCCACTCGGCACGACGGTCGGTGAGGTTGTAGTGGTTCTGCGCGGAGATGAAGCGCTCGACACCGAGCTCGCGGGCGACGTACTCGGCCTGCGCGATCTGCCACCCGGACCGGTTGGAGTGCCCGATGTAGCGGACCTTGCCCTCGCGGACGAGGTCGCTGAGCGCCGACAGCGTCTCGTCGATCGGGGTGTTCGGGTCGGGCGTGTGGAACTGGTAGAGGTCGATCCAGTCGGTGCCCAGGCGGCGCAGCGACGCCTCGACGGCGTTGCGGATGTAGCGGCGCGAACCGCGCGCGCCGAAGTCCTCCCCGTTCGCGCCACCGGCGTCCATGCCGAACTTGGTCGCCAGGATCACGCTCGACCGGCGGGTACCCAGCGCGACGCCCAGGCGCGTCTCGGACAGGCCCGGCGACGCGCCGTACGTGTCGGCGACGTCGAAGAGGGTGATCCCCGCTTCGAGGGCGGCGCCGATGACCCGGTTGGTGCCCTTCTGGGTCTCCGTGGCGGTGCCCGGTCGGCCGAGGTTGTTGCAACCCAGCCCGATCGTGGAGACGACGAGGCCGGAGCGTCCGAGGGCGGCGTACGACGGGGAGGTCATGTGCAGACGGTATCGAGGCGCCGCTTCCGGCATGCCGGTGAGTGCGACGTGGTGTCCTAAACTCCGCTGGTGCTCGACCGACCTCGCCGGACCCCGCTGCTGGCCGCCTTCCTCTGCCTCGGCCTGTTCGCCGCGATCGCTGTCGCGGTCGCCACCGAGTGGTCCGTGCTGCGCGACCTCGACAACCGCGGGGAGTCGAGCGCCGCCTGGGCCGTCGACCAGGCCTGGCTGCGCGATCCCCTCCGGGTCGTCGAATTCCTCTTCGCCACGCCCGCGATGACGGTACTGACCGTCCTGCTCGCGGGCTTCATGCTGTTCAAGGGCCACCGCCGCGCCGGCATCCTGATCGTCGTCGTGATGGTCACCACCGCGCTGGCCACCTACGGCACCAAGGTCCTCGTCGGCCGGGGTCGCCCCGAATGGCAGGACCCGGAGTTCTTCCTGCACAGCAACGCCTACCCCTCGGGCCACGCCTCCGGCATAGCTGCGTACGCCGGCCTGGTGATCGTGCTGGCGATCATGCTGATCCGTCGCAGCGGGATCCGCCGCCTGGTCTGCGCGCTGGTCGTGCTCGTCGTGGCCGCGGTCGCCGCCGACCGGATCCTGCTGGGCCGCCACTACCCCAGCGACGTCGTCGGTGGCGTGCTGTTCGGCGCCGGAATCGTGCTGCTCGGACTCGCGCTCTACAGCCCGCTGCCGCGCAGCCACGCCCTCAAGGCCGACCCGCTCCCTGCCGTCTTCCCTCGCGGCGGCAACCTCGCGGTCATCCTCAACCCGATCAAGGTGGAGTCCGTCGAGCAGTTCCAGGCGATGGTCAACCAGCTGGCCGTCGACTCCGGCTGGAAGGAACCGCGCTGGCACTTCACCACCGTCGAGGACTCCGGCACCGGGCAGGCCGAGCAGGCCTCGGTCGAGGGAGCCGACCTGGTCATCGTCTGTGGCGGCGACGGCACCGTGCGCGAGGTGTGTGCCGAACTCGCCGGGACCGGCATCCCGGTCGGCATCGTGCCCGCCGGCACGGGCAACCTGCTGGCCCGCAACCTGCAGATCCCGCTCTTCATCCGGGCCGCGATCGACATCGCGCTGACCGGCCAGGACCGCGCGATCGACATGGTCTCCGTCGATGGCGACGAGCTCGAGCCGACCCACTTCATGGTGATGGCCGGCATGGGCTTCGACGCCGCCCTCATGGAGGGGGTCAACGAGGACATCAAGAAGAAGGTCGGCTGGATCGCCTACGTGCTCTCCGGCCTCAAGGCCCTGATGTTCCCGACGATGAAGCTCGAGATCTCCATCGACGACCTGCCCTTCACCAAGCACCGCGCCCGCACCTGCGTCATCGGCAACGTCGGCAGCCTGCAGGGCGGCATGATGCTGCTCCCCGACGCCTCGATCGACGACGGCCAGATCGACGTCGTCGTGCTGTACCCGCGCCGGTTCCTGAGCTGGATCCCCCTCGTCGCCCGGGTCCTCACCCGTCGCGAGCAGAACGCCGGCGAGGCCGTCGTACGCATGACGGGGCGGAAGGTCGTCGTACGGGCTTCAACGGACGTGCCGCGCCAGCTGGACGGCGACACGATCGGCGCCGGCGCCGAGCTGCGGATGGAGTGCATCCACGGGCGCGTGCTGGTGCGGGTTCCGCGCTGACCGCTGCTCGTCGGGCCGCGACGCGTGGGCGGACAGCCCTTGACCTGCGCTGAGCACTCACCTGGTGCGGGCTGAGAGCAGGTCAACGCTCAAGGGCACCGCGGACAACGCCGCAGCACGCCCTTCCAGCCGCGGCGT
>JAKFEI010000167.1:0-12251 GCA_036675765.1 Nocardioides sp.
GCGCTGATCGGTGTCGCGGGGGCGATGCTGGCCGGCACCTTCCGGTTCCTCGACCAGATGGCAGCACCCGTGGTCGCCGCGCTCGCGGTGATCCCGATCGTCGCGCTGGCGCCGGTGCTGTACTCCATGTACGGCGCGGCCGTCGACACCGGCCGCATCATCGTGGCGGGGCTGTCGGTGTCGATCCCGGTCTACCTCAACACCCTGCGGGGACTGCGCCAGGTGCGTGCGGTGCACCGCGACCTGATGACCGCCTACGCCGCCGGTCCGCTCCAGGTGATCCGCACCGTCACGTTGCCGACCGCGACGCCGTACGTCTTCACCGGGCTGCGGGTCGCGTCGTCGCTGGCCGTGATCGCTGCCCTGATCGCGGAGTACTTCGGTGGCCCGATCGGCGGCCTCGGCAAGTCGATCACGTCGTCCGCCGCCAGCAGCAACTATCCACTCGCCTGGGCCTACGTGTCCGGCGCCATCGTGCTCGGGCTGTTGTTCTACGTCGTCACCCTGCTCGTCGAGCTGTGGTTCTCGCGGCACCACCGAACCCCCTGAGGAAACAGGAGATCCAATGAAGACAACTGATCCAATGAAGCGGACCTGGAAGCTGGGCGCCGCCGCTGCCGTCCTCGCACTGGTCACGTCCGGATGCGGGAGCGACGACGGGAAGAACTCGTCGGAGGTCGACGTCGCGGCCAACAAGGACTGCGCGGAGCGCACCCAGGAGGCGCGGGACGCGGGGAAGCTGGACGAGGTGTCGCTGCAGCTCCAGTGGGTGTCGCAGGCCCAGTTCGCGGGGTACTACGCCGCGGTTGCGGAGTGCTACTACGTGGACGAAGGCCTCGACGTGAAGATCGTCGAGGGTGGCGTCGACATCGTCCCGCAGGACGTGCTCGCCTCCGGCGACGTCGACTACGCGATCTCGTGGGTCCCGAAGGTGCTCGGTTCGATCGAGCAGGGCGCGAAGATCACGAACGTCGCCCAGATCTTCGAGCGCAGCGCGACCACCCAGATCTCCTTCAAGGACAAGGGCATCACCAAGCCCGCGGACCTCAAGGGCAAGGCGGTCGGCAGCTGGGGATTCGGCAACGAGTGGGAGCTCTTCGCCGGCATGCAGGAGGCCGGGGTCGGCGTCGGGGACATCGACCTGGTCCAGCAGGCGTTCGACATGAACGCGTTCCTCGCCGGCGACATCGATGCCGCACAGGCGATGACCTACAACGAGTACGCCCAGGTGCTGGAGACCGTGAACCCGGACACGGGCAAGCTCTACACCCCTGAGGACCTCAACGTCATCGACTGGAACGACGTCGGGTCGGCCATGCTCCAGGACGCGATCTGGGCCCAGACGGAGAAGCTCTCCGACGCCGCCTACGAGGAGCAGACCGTTGCCTTCATCAAGGCATCCATCAAGGGTTGGGCCTTCGTCCGCGACAACCCCGAGGACGGCGCGAAGATCGTGGCGGAGTCGGGATCCGAGCTCGGCACCAGCCACCAGCTCTGGATGACGAACGAGGTCAACAAGCTCCTGTGGCCCTCCACCAACGGCGTCGGGATCATCGACGACGCCGCCTGGAAGCAGACCGTCGACATCGCGCTCAACACGAAGAACGAGACGGGCGCATCGATCATCAGCAAGGAACCGCCGGCCTCGTCCCACACCAACGAGTACGTCGAGAAGGCACTCGCCGAGCTGGAGGCGGACGGCGTGGACACGAAGGGTGCGGGCTTCGAGCCCATCGACGTGGAGCTCAAGGAAGGCGGCAAGTAGAGATGTCCCAGGACCGAGACACCCTCACGACGGAACTCGATCGGGAGCACGTCTTCCACTCGTGGAGCGCGCAGGCAGCGCTCGCGCCGCTTGTCGTCGCGGGGGGTCTCGGTTCCCGGGTCTGGGACCACGCCGGTCGTTCCTACCTCGACTTCGCCAGCCAGCTGGTCAACGTCAACATCGGGCACCAGCACCCGCGCGTGGTGGCCGCGATCCAGGAGCAGGCGGCCACCCTGGCCACGATCGGACCGGCGACCGCCAATCTGACCCGAGGGGAGGCGGCCCGGCGGATCACGGCGCACGCGCCCGACGGGTTCAACAAGGTGTTCTTCACCAACGGCGGCGCGGACGCCAACGAGAACGCCATCCGGATGGCCCGGCTCCACACCGGGCGCGACAAGGTCGTGTCGACGTACCGCTCCTATCACGGCAACACCGGCGCGGCGGTCGTGTCGACGGGGGACTGGCGGCGGCTGCCCAACGAGTACGCCCGTGGTCACGTCCACGTGTTCGGCCCCTATCTCTACCGTTCGGAGTTCTGGTCCACGACCCCGGAGGAAGAGGGAGAGCGCGCGCTGCAGCACCTGCGTCGGGTGATCGAGTGCGAGGGCCCCGGTGACGTGGCCGCGATCCTGCTGGAGACCGTGCCGGGTACGGCGGGCGTGCTGGTGCCGCCGCCGGGCTACCTCGCCGGTGTCCGGGCGCTCGCCGACCAGCACGGCATCGTCCTGATCCTCGACGAGGTGATGGCCGGCTTCGGCCGGACCGGGGAGTGGTTCGCCTTCGACGCCCACGACGTCACGCCGGACCTGATCGTGTTCGCCAAGGGGGTCAACTCCGGCTACGTGCCCGTCGGCGGCGTGGTCATCAGCGACCCGATCGCGAAGACCTTCGACGACCGGGTCTTCCCGGGCGGACTCACCTACAGCGGCCATCCGCTCGCGGCCGCGTCCATCGTCGCGTCGATCGATGCCATGGAGGACGAAGGCATCGTCGACCACGCCAGGAAGGTCGGGTCCGAGCTGATCGGACCCGGTCTCGCCCTCCTGGCCGAGAAGCACCCGGTGATCGGGGAGGTGCGCGGCACCGGCGTCTTCTGGGCCGTCGAGCTGGTGGCCGACCGGACCACCCGCGCACCGCTTCCCGCCGCACTGGTGGGGAGGGCGAAGACCGCGCTGCTCGAGCGCGGCCTGATCCCCTTCATTGCCGAGAACCGCATCCATGTCGTCCCGCCCTGTGTCGTGACCGCCGACGAGGTGGCCGAGGCCCTGGCGACGTACGACGCCGTACTCACCCTGCTCGACGAGGAGCTCTGAACAAGATGACTGAAACCACGCAACTGCCCGTGCTCGACCACTGGATCGCCGGCGGACCCGACACCGGCGTCTCGCCGCGCACCGGGGAGGTGTTCGACCCCGCCCTCGGTCAGGTGTCGAAGCATGTCCGCTACGGCAGCGCCGAGGACATCGCGCATGCGGTCGCCGTGGCGAAGGAAGCGTTCGCGACCTGGGGCCAGGCGTCCATCACGCGCCGGCAGCAGGTGATGTTCGGCTTCCGTGAACTGTTCAACTCCCGCAAGGACGAGCTCGCCGCGATCCTCACCTCCGAGCACGGCAAGGTGCTGTCGGACGCCGCCGGCGAGGTGGCCCGCGGCCTCGAGGTCGTCGAGTTCGCGTGCGCGATGCCCCAGCTGGCCAAGGGCGCGTTCTCGCAGAACGTCTCGACCGACGTCGACGTGTACTCGCTCAAGGAACCCCTCGGCGTCGTCGGCATCATCAGCCCGTTCAACTTCCCGGCGATGGTGCCGCTGTGGTTCTTCCCGATCGCGATCGCGACGGGCAACACGGTCGTCCTGAAGCCGAGCGAGAAGGACCCGAGCGTCGCGAACTGGATGGCCGGACTGCTCAAGGAAGCAGGCCTGCCCGACGGCGTCTTCAACATCGTGCACGGCGACAAGGAGGCCGTGGACGCGCTGCTGACCCACCCCGACGTCGCGTCGATCTCGTTCGTCGGATCGACCCCGATCGCCCGCTACGTCTACGAGACCGCGACCTCGCACGGCAAGCGGGTGCAGGCGCTCGGTGGCGCGAAGAACCACATGCTGGTGCTGCCCGACGCGGATCTCGACCTGGTCGCGGACTCCGCGGTCAACGCCGGCTTCGGCTCGGCCGGTGAGCGCTGCATGGCCATCTCCGTCGTGGTCGCCGTCGAGCCGATCGCCGACGACCTGATCAGCCGGATCAGCGACCGGATGGGCAAGCTCGTCATCGGTGACGGGCGCCGCTCCTGTGACATGGGCCCGCTCATCACCCGCGAGCACCGCGACAAGGTGGCGGGCTACCTCGACGTCGCCGCGACCGACGGCGCCACGGTCGTCGTTGACGGGCGCGAGGTCGAGATCGACGGAGCGGCCGAGGGCTTCTGGCTCGGCCCCACGCTGATCGACAAGGTGCCGACGACCTCCACCGTCTACACCGACGAGATCTTCGGGCCGGTCCTGTCCGTGGTGCGGGTGGCGTCGTACGCCGACGGGGTGGCGTTGATCAACGCCGGGCCCTACGGCAACGGCACCGCCATCTTCACCAACGACGGCGGCGCGGCCCGACGGTTCCAGCGGGAGGTCGAGGTCGGCATGGTCGGCATCAACGTCCCGATCCCGGTGCCCGTCGCCTATCACTCGTTCGGTGGCTGGAAGGCGTCCCTCTTCGGTGATGCCAAGGCCTACGGGCCCCAGGGCGTCGAGTTCTTCACCCGCGAGAAGGCCGTCACGTCGCGCTGGCTGGACCCCTCGCACGGCGGGCTCAACCTGGGCTTCCCGCAACACACCTGATCGGTCGCCGGGACCAGCCCGAACGGACTACCCGGGCAGGACGCTCGGCCCGATTTGGTCCCGGCCTCTGGTCTTCTGGCCGGATCGGCCGGACAGTGGACACGTGATGGGGAGGGAAACCCACACCGCAATTGAGGTGTCCGGCCTTCGGGTGCAGTTCGGCACGGTAGAAGCGGTGACTGGCGTAGATCTGAACGTCGAGCCGGGCCAGGCCATGGCGCTGCTCGGCCGCAACGGCGCGGGCAAGTCCACGACGATGCGCGTGCTGGCCGGCGTGGTGCCGCCGACCGAGGGCACTGCCTTCGTCGGTGGGTACGACGTCCGGGACGCGACGCTCGAAGCGAAGCGTGTCGTCGGGTACTGCCCGGATGTCGGCGGCCTGGTGCCGCGCGCGACGCCGTGGGAGCACCTGCAGCTCAGCGCGCGACTGCGCAACCTCGAGGGCTGGGAGTCGCGGGCGAAGGCGCTGCTCGAGCGCTTCGACCTCGGGCTCGTCGCCCACCGGGTGACCGCGGGCTTCAGCCACGGCATGTCGCGGCGCCTGAGCGTGGTGCTGGCGGCACTGCACGAGCCGTCGGTGCTGCTGCTCGACGAGCCGTTCGACGGGGTCGACCCGGTCGGTGTCGAGGCCACGTTCGAGGTGATCGAGGACGCCCGGGCCCGTGGTGCCGGTGTGCTCGTCTCCACGCACCTGCGCGACCTCGCGGTCCAGGTGTGCGGCGAGGTCGCCGTCCTCCGTGGCGGGACGCGGATGGCGACCATTTCGTCCGGCTTCATGGCGGGCGAGGACGGGGCGCGTGCGTACCGCGCTCTCCTCGCCTGATCGTTTCGGGCCTGATCTTTCGGGCCTGATCGTTTCGGGCCTGATCGCTTGAGCGACGTCGGCCGCGCCGTCGCGGACGTGCGGCACCTGCTGTGGTTCCGCGCCGCAACCCTGCGCCGCCCGCGGGCCGTCGTGGTGGCGCTGGCGGTCTTCGGCGTGGTGACGGTGCTGTCGGCAACCGTGCCCGCCTGGGTCACCGTCGACGTGGACACGATCTCCGGGGCCGCGCGCGCCCTGCCGGCTGCGCTCGGCGCCGTGGTGGCGATCAGCGTGGCGAGCGCGGTTGCCGGCGGTGGCGGACGCGAGCTCCTGGCCCGCGACCCGGCCTCGATCCACCCGATCAGCCCGGTCACCGATCACCTGGGCGCACTGGTGCTGGCGCCGCTCAACACGGGGTGGCTGCTGCAGACCTGGCTGCTGCTGGGCTTCACCGCCCTGGTGGCGGGACCCTCGCGGCTGTTCGGTGCCCAGGTGCTGACGGTGTCGTGGGTACTGGCCGCCACCGTTCTCGGCCAGGCGGTGGCGTGGGGCGTCGAGTGGGTCCGGCGCGGACCGCGTGGAGTGCGTGTGGTGCGCCTGGCCATCGCCGTCGTGATCGCGGTGCTGGCGGCGGTCGGTTCGACCGACGCACGGCAGGTGCTCGTCGCCGGTCCGGCCCGGGTCACCGCCGCCGCCATCGAGGACGGCAACGTCACCACCGTCGCCCTGGTGGCCCTCACGCTGCTCCTCGCCGCCACCGTGCTCGTGGTCGTCGGCGCCCAGCTCGCCACCCTCGCTGCCACCCGGACTCCCCGGGACGAGGGCCGCCAGGAGAGCCGCACCCATGCGGCGCGTCCGCTTCCCGGCTCGGGACTGGCGATGATGTCCCGGATCGATCGCGCGTCGGTGTGGCGCAGCGTCCCGTTGCGGCGTGGCACCCTGCTGCTCGCCTTCGCCCCCGGACTGGTCGCGCTCGCGGGTGCCCTGCCGTGGTCGACCCTCATCCTGTTCCCGGGCCTGGTCGCCTCCGGGTGCGTCCTGCTGTTCGGCGTCAACCTCTGGTGCCTCGACGGACGCGGCCTGCTCTGGCGCGAAACCCTTCCCGTGGCGCCACGAACGGTGCTCGTCGTCCGGGCCCGGGTGCTCGCCGAGGTGCTGCTCCTCGCCGGGCTCCTGACCATCGCGTTGGGCGCGGTCCGGGCCGGGATGCCCACACCGGCCGAGGCCCTGGCCGTCGTGCTGGCGCTGCTGGTGGTCGTCGGGCAGGCGGTCTCCGCCGGTCTGCGCTGGTCGGCGAAGTCGCCGTATGCGGTCGACCTCCGCTCGGCGCGAGCGACGCCGGCTCCGCCGCTGGCGATGGTCGGGTACTCGCTCCGCCTGGCCCTCGCGACCACCTTCACCGGCCTGTTCTTCGCGACCCTGGCCGCCGTTGACCGGACCGGGCCGATGGTCGTCGTGGCCGTGGTGCTGCTCGCGGTGTCGGCCTGGCGGATGGTCCGTGCTGCTCGCCGTTGGTCGGATCCGGAACGCCGGGCGGCCGTCGTGGCGGTCGTCGCCGCCTGATCGTTCGGGGTGACCCCGGGTGATCAGCGGGCCGCGATTCGAATCGTCCGGCCGCAGACCCTTGACGCGGCGGATCTTCGCCGCTTGGGTGACGGAGGCGGAACGATCTCCGCCTCACGACAGGACCCCCACCCTGTCGCACACCTCTCGGACCCGGAGGACCCCCCATGCCTGTCCTGCGTACGCGCGACCGCGCACGTCGCCTTCCTGCCCTCCTCGTGCTCGCCCTCGCGGCGATGCTCGGACTCACCGTCGCCCTCGGCGCACCGGCGCTGGCCGATCCCAGCGATCCGGGCCCCGGTGCCGCTGACGGTGAGGGACAGTCGGCGGACAAGGCCGACCTGACCCGCTACAAGGCCGGTCGCTACGTCGTGATGCTCGCGGCTCCGCCCGCGTCCACGGCCAACCCGACCCGCGCCGCTGCGGGCGAACAGTTCGACGCGAAGGGCGCCGGCGTGGCGTCGTACACGAAGAAGCTGCGCGCCACGCACGACAAGCTGGGCACCGATCTCGGCTTCGACGTCAAGGTGCACTACACGATCTCGGCCAACGGCTTCGTCGCCGACCTGACGGCCAAGCAGGCGACCGAGCTCGCCACGGACCGGCGGGTGCTGACGGTCCAGAAGGACTCGATCGTCTACGCCGACACGTGGAACACCCCCGACTTCCTCGGCCTCTCCGGCAAGAAGGGCGTCTGGAAGCAGACCGGCGGCCAGGACAAGGCAGGCGAAGGCGTCGTCGTCGGCGTGATCGACAGCGGCATCTGGCCCGAGTCGAAGTCCTTCAAGGGCAGCCCCCTGACCGCCGACCCGCAGGGCCGGTGGGGCACGAAGATCACCGGTTCGATCACGTCGATGAAGAAGTCCGACGGCAACCTGTTCCGCGGTGAGTGCGAGACCGGCGAGGAGTTCACCCTCGCCGACTGCAACACCAAGCTGATCTCCGCCCGCTCCTTCGTCGAGGGGTACGGCGAGAGCCGCACCATCGAGGAGGACTACATCTCGGCGCGTGACGGCAACGGCCACGGCTCGCACACGGCCTCGACCTCCGCGGGCAACCCGGTCAAGGACGTCTCCACCGAGGGCGTGGACTTCGGCAACATCAGCGGCGTCGCCCCGGCCGCCAGGATCGCCGTCTACAAGGCCCTGTGGGCGACCCCCGACGGTCGCGCCTCCGGTACGACGTCCGACCTCGTCGCTGCGATCGAGCAGGCCGTGACGGACGGTGTCGACGTCCTCAACTACTCGATCTCCGGCCCGACCGACACCGTCCTGGAAGCCGCCGAGATCGCCTTCGAAGGCGCGGCCGAGGCCGGCGTCTTCGTGGCCGCGTCCGCCGGCAACGAGGGTCCGGGTGCCTCGACCGTCGCGCACAACAGCCCGTGGGTGACCACGGTGGCGGCGAGCACGCACACCAGCTTCGAGAACACCGTCGTCCTCGGTGACGGCCAGGAGCTCGTCGGCGCCTCGATCAGCCGGACCGCGCTGCCGGCCACCAAGCTGGTCGACGCCGCCGATGTCGGCAACGGCTCGGCCCCGGCCGGTGACACCGCGCTGTGTGCGCCCAACAGCCTGGATCCGGCCCAGGTGGCCGGCACGATCGTCGTGTGCCAGCGCGGGGTCTACGACCGGGTGGTCAAGAGCGAGGAGGTCGAGCGCGCCGGCGGCGTGGGCGTCGTCCTCGCCAACATCACCGAAGGCAGCCTGGACGCCGACTTCCACGCCGTGCCGACGATCCACGTCTCGCACCTCGACGCTCCGAAGGTCTACGACTACCTCGAGTCCGCCGGTGCCGGTGCGACCGCGCGGTTCGAGCTCGGCAACCTGACTGGCTCGGTGACGCCCGTGCCGCAGATCGCCGGCTTCTCCTCGCGAGGCCCGGCCGCGTCCGACGACAGCGACCTGCTGAAGCCGGACATCTCCGCGCCCGGTGTCAGCGTGCTGGCCGCCGTCGCGCCTCCGTCCAACCACGGCCGCGACTACGACCTCTACTCCGGTACGTCGATGTCGGCTCCGCACATCGCCGGGCTCGCCGCGCTCATCCAGGGCGAGCACCCGAAGTGGTCGCCGATGCAGATCAAGTCGGCCATGATGACGACCGCGACCGACCTGAAGACCGCGTCGGGTGGCAGGTCGAACGACCTGTTCGCGCAGGGCGCCGGCCACGTCAACGCCAAGGCGTTCCTCGACCCTGGCCTGTTCGTCCTGTCCGACTGGGAGCAGTGGTACGGCTACATCACCGGCCTGGGCCTCGACACCGGCGTGCCGGCGATCGAACCGAACGCCGTCAACCTGCCGTCGCTCGCCGAGGGCCACGTGATGACCGAGGTGACCCTGAAGCGGACCTTCACCGCCGCCCGCAAGGGCACCTGGAAGGTGAAGGTCGAGGTGCCCGGCTTCAAGAGCACCGCGAGCAGGTCGTCGGTGAGTGCGAAGAAGGCCGGTCAGGAGACCACGGTCGGGTTCAGGTTCGAACGCACCACGGCGCCGCTCAGCCAGTGGGCCTTCGGCCACGTGACGCTGACCGGACCGACCACCGTCC
The DNA here is from genome assembly GCA_036675765.1 of Nocardioides sp. GTDB lineage: Bacteria > Actinomycetota > Actinomycetes > Propionibacteriales > Nocardioidaceae > Nocardioides. The sequence goes on from JAKFEI010000167.1 coordinate 9,502, forward strand.
GCCTGCCCGTCGCCCTGCGCCCGGTGTCGGTGAAGGCACCGACGTCGATCGACGGCACCGGCACCGAGGGCTCCACGAACGTGCCGGTCACCGGTGGGTTCACCGGCGACCTGCAGGTCTCCACGGCCGGCCTCGTGAAGGGCCAGGTCGCCGAGGGCGCCCTGCCCGTCGGGGACTACGCCCTGGAGTGCGTCACCATCGGTGACGGCAACGACCTGGCCCAGTTCGACCTCGTCGCGCCGGACCCGACCAGCGACCTCGACATGTTCGTGTACGCCGCCGCGTCCTGCGACCCGGGCACGATCTTCGCGGTCGCCGGTGAGGCAGCCACGCCGTCCCCGGGCGAGACGTTCTCGCTCGAGGGCGCACCGGCCGGCACCTACATCGTCGAGGTCGACGCCTTCGCTGCCGGTGACCAGGGTGCTCCGGTGCCGTACTCGCTGCGGGTCTACGACCTCGGTGGCAGCCCGTCGGTCGGCAACCTGGCCGTCGATCCCAATCCGGTACCGGTCACGACCGGAGGCGACACGTCCTTCGACGTGTCGTGGACCGGCCTCGACCCGGATGCCCACTACTTCGGGCTGCTCGGGTACGACGGCGCCCCGAACTCGACGTTCGTGTACGTCGACACGGCCACTCCGTAGCGGTCTCGAGACGGTTGCTGCGCAACCTCCTCGACCAACGATGAGGAAGGGTCGGTCCCGCACGGGGCCGACCCTTCGTCGTACGGAGGTGACATCCTGTTGTGCATGGGCTTCGAAGCACGCGATCACGCCGATCACGCCGTGGTTGACGAGGTCGCCGACGTGGTCCGCGCCGCCCACGCGGCCGGCGATCACTGGGCGGCCAAGTCCGTGGCCGAGCGGGTCCGGTTGCTCCGTGCCTGGCGTGGACGCCTGTGGCGCGCGTCGAACGATCTCGCGGGAGCGCTCCATCACGAGGGTGGGCTGTCGATCGACGAAGCGATGCTCGAGGTGCTCCAGAGCATCGAGCACCTGAAGTGGGTCGAGGCGAATGCTGCCCGGGTGCTGAGCGCCACGGCGCAGGGTGCCGGACTGCTGAACCCGGAGCTGGCCACCCGCACCAGCTACGCGGCCGAGGGTGTCGTCGCGGTCATCGCGTCGTCGTACGCCCCGTTCTACGGCCCGTCGAGCGCGGTGGTCAACGCCCTGGCCTCGGGCAACGCGGTGGTCCTCAGGCCGGCGACCGGCCATGAGTCGGCGCTGCTCGCCTATGCCGATCTCCTCCGCGCCGACGTCCCCCTCCTCCAGGTGGTGACCGGCGACGACTCGACGGCCTCTGCACTCGCCGCGGCTCCCGTGGACCGGGTCTGTGTCTTCGGCACCGCTGCCGCCGCCGCGAGGATCAGCGCCGTGAGCGCGCGCTCGCTGGTGCCGGTCACGGTCGTGCCGGTGGGACCCGCGGTCACGGTGGTGGCACCCGACGCCGACCTGCGGGCCGCCGCAGCGAGCGTCGCCCGCGCCGTCGGACGTGCCGGGACGGCCGAGTCCGGTGCGGTGCCGGAGGTGTTCGTCGCTCCCGACGTCAGTGCCGATTTCGACGTCGAACTGCGAGAGGCCCTTGCCGTGGACGGCGCGGCGCCGCCCGGCCTCGGCAGTGGGCTGGCGCGGGCGTTGGGCGTACGGCGTCCGCGCGTGCCGGCCAGGGAACTGCCCGCCGGCCCCACGGCCGCCGACCCGCGGTTGCGGGTGCACGGACAGGCGGAGTTCGGCGACGTCCTCGCGCGCCTTCGCGATCGCCCCTATGCCCACGTGGCCGTCTTCTCCCGCGAGAAGGGCGCACAGATCGGCGAGGCGCTGCGGGCTGCCCAGGTGAGTGTCAACGTGGGCGTCGCCTCCGTCGCCGGTGCCCTGCCGCGCCAGGTCGTCGGTGCGCGCGGCTACGGGCCCCTCTCGGGTGATCACGGACTGCGCACCTTCGGACGTGCGGTGTCGCTGACCAGTCGGCGTCGGCTCGCGGTTCCGTTGCCGGGCAACCCGGCCGACGTACTCCTGGCGACACCCGCCGGCAAGCTCGCGGCCCGGCTCGCGTTCCACCTGCGCCACTCCCTGCCCTGACCTGACTGCGGGGTCTTGGGACGTCATACGAAGCGAGGGCGAGAGCCCTCGCTTCGTATGACGTCCCCGAGTGCTCGACACCTCGTGCATATCGGGTATACAGTCCGGTATACCGAGTATGTAGGCCACCCGAGGGGGCACGATGTCCGTCAAGCACGCACTACTGGCACTGCTGGAGCAGGAGCCGATGTACGGCTACCAGCTGCGCGCCGAGTTCGAGCAGCGCACCGGGGAGACCTGGCCGCTGAACGTCGGGCAGGTCTACACGACGCTCACCCGCCTCGAGCGCGACGGCTTCGCCGCGGCCGAGGCCGAGAACGCCGAGGGGCACGTGATCTACCGGATCACCGAGTCCGGCCGCGAGGAGGTCGCCGCGTGGTTCACGACGCCCGTGGCCCGCACCCAGCCGCCGCGAGACGAGCTCGCGATCAAGCTGGCGCTGGCCGTCACGGTGCCCGGCGTCGACGTCGGCACGGTCATCCAGCAGCAGCGCAGCGCGACGATGGCCGCGCTCCAGGACTACACCCGGCTGAAGCGCCGAGCCGTCGGCGCCGACCCGCGCGAGCTGGCCTGGAGCCTGGTGCTCGATTCGCTGGTCTTCGGTGCCGAGGCGGAGATCCGCTGGCTCGACCACTGCGAGGCGCGACTGCGCCGCGCCGCCCGCGAGCAGGT
>JAKFEI010000242.1:0-12143 GCA_036675765.1 Nocardioides sp.
GCCGGGACCGAGAAAACGCCAGCACAGACTGCACCCGGAGAAGACCTGGCTCGACGCTCGAGGACCGGGGTTCGATTCCCCGCAGCTCCACAGCCCTCTTTGAGGCAGACAAGGCCCGCGCCCTGCGCGGGCCTTGTTGTCGTTGGGCCCGACTGCTCCTGCATCGCGACGGCGGACCGGATGGATCTCCTTGCCGTGGGTACTGCTGGCGGTATCCCCGGCAACGGCGGGGCTCGAGAGAGGAAGTCGTCATGGGCATGCTTTTGTGGATCGCCGCAGTGGTCCTGGTCATCGTCGGGATCGTCACCCTCATCCAGGGCAGCGTGCTCCTGGGGGTCGTGTTGATCGTCGTAGGGCTTCTCGTGGGTCCCGGAGGCGTCTCGATCTTCAACTCACGCGGTCGCGCGACCTGATCCGGCTGCGGCCGTCATCCGGGCTACCGCCATGTCCGTCAGTTCCGGGCCCGCACTCGCCGGCCGATACCAGTTGGGCGACCTGCTCGGGACCGGCGGCATGGCCGACGTGCATCGCGCGACCGACCTCCTGCTGGGGCGCGAGGTGGCCGTCAAGCTCCTGCGTCCGCGGGACGGCGACACGAGCGCCCAGGCGCGGTTCTGGTCTGAAGCTCGAATCCTCGCTGCCATCAGTGACCCTCACGTCATCACCATCCTTGACGTCTCGCCCACCGGCGCGTCTCCGGCCTATCTGGTCATGGAACTCATCGACGGCCCGAGCCTCGCTCAGCGACTGCGGGAGGCCGGACCGATGGATGAAGCCACGATGCGGGCGCTCGGCAGCCAACTCGCCCGTGGCCTCGACGCCGCTCACCAGCGCGGCATCATGCACCGCGACGTCAAGCCCGACAACATCCTGCTGAGGCCTGACGACACGGCGATCCTCACCGACTTCGGCATCTCCCGTCTCCTGGACGACTCGTCGCACCACACGGCCGCCGGCATGGTCATCGGGTCACCGGCCTATCTCGCGCCGGAACAGGTCAGGGGAGTTCCGCCGACGCCGGCCGTCGACATCTACGCGCTCGGACTGGTGCTGCTGGAGTGCTACACCGGCTTGCGCGCCTACCCCGGACCCCCGGTCGAGGCAGCGCTGTCCCGCCTCGGTGCATCACCTGCCCTACCGGTCTCGCTGCCGAGTGATCTCCGCGACCTCCTGGTGGCCATGACGGCGCTCGACCCGGGGGAGCGGCCCTCTGCCGCCCAGGTCGCCGCTGCCCTTGGCCCGACCAGTGACCACGCGGGTGCGCTGACGCCGTCACCGGTCGAGGTCCTGACCGAAGAGTTCCGCGTGCCGACGGATGCCGTTGACGTCGATCCAACGCGCACCGCCGCCATGGCGGCGCACCCCCTGATGCCCTTCACGCGTCGGCGCACCGTGCTCGCTTCGGTCGCTGCCGTTGCGGCGCTCCTCGTCTTCTGGATGGCGGGTCCCCTCTCGGGCCCGGACAGCGATGGCGGCACCGATCAGGATCGGCCCAGTTCCCCTGTGACGCCGGTGGCCGACCCCCCGGCCAGCGCTGTCACGCCCAGCACCACCCCGACGCCGGGTTCCGGGACGGCGCCTGGACCCAGCGACGGCACGGGCGCAGCGCGTCCCACGAATGAGCCAGCTGCCGGTAGTGGCCAGGAGAAGGCGAAGCTGCCGAAGGAGACGAAGGGCCAGGGGGACAAGGGACGCGGCAAGGGTCGGGACTGACGGACCCGCGGCGTGTCAGGATGCGGGCATGCAGCACGAGATCGACCTGAACCACCAGGTGCGCGGCGCCGTCAGCACCGGCGCATCGGCGTACGGCGCCTCTGCTGTGGGTGCGGCTGCCCTGGGCGCGTTCGCACTCGGTGCGGTCGCGGTGGGTGCGATTGCCGTCGGTGCCGTGGCCATCGGCAAGCTGGCGCTGGGGGAGGGCCGGATCAAGAAGCTCGTCATCGACGAGCTCGAGGTCAAGGTCCTCCGGGTTGGTTCGATGGAGCCGCTCGACCCGAGCTGACGGTCAGACGCCGAGCGCCTCGTCGATCGCCGCGCTGACGGACAGGTCCCCACCGACGAGGTTCCACTGCCGTCCGATCGCGTCGTCGCGGTCGACCACTGCGGCGAGCACGGCCGCGACATCGGCCCGCGTGACGGATCCGCGCGGAAGGTCCGCACCGAGCGCGACCAGGCCGGTCGGGGGTTCGTCGGTCAGCAGGCCCGGCCGCAGGATCGTCCAGTCCAGGGCGCTGGCGCGCAGCGCGATGTCGGCGTCGCGCTTCGCGGCGACGTACGCCGCCCAGACCTCGCCCGCATCGGCGGGCACCGGCTCGTCGACGTTGATCGCCGAGACCTGGACGAACCGCCGGATGCCGACCTGCCCGGCGGCCGCGATCGACTTCAACGCCCCTTCGAGGTCGACGGTGCGCTTGCGTTCGACGTTGCCGTCGGGCCCGCCACCGGCGCTGAACACGACGGCGTCGCAGCCGTCGAACGTGGCGGCGAAACCGTCGACGTCCTGGGCCTCGATGTCGAGCAGGCGCACCTCGGCCCCCAGCGCTTCGAGTCCGGCGCGATGGTCCTCGTTCCGCACGAGCGCGACCGGCCGATGGCCCGCAGAGACGAGGAGAGGGTGCAGCAGGCGGGAGATCTGGCCGTTGCCTCCGACGATGGCGATGCGCATGACACCAACCTACGCACGCCGGTCGCCGGTCCTTCACCTGCGCATCGGCCGCGCGCCACTTCCGACTGGTCGGCTGCAGGCATGAGAACTCGGACCATGCCCCGGCTCGGAAGCACCTTCTTCGCAGCCACCGCCCTCGCACTCGTCGCCCTCGGCGCCACGACCGTTCCCGCGCACGCGGACCCCGACAACGGCTCCGGTGCCGACAACAACCGGTCCGGCAGGTCCACGACCCAGCCGTTGGTCATTGCCCATCGCGGTGCGTCCGGCTACCGCCCGGAGCACACGCTGGCGGCGTACCGCCTGGCCATCCAGATGGGCGCGGACTACGTCGAGCCCGACCTCGTCTCCACCAGGGACGGGGTTCTCGTCGCCCGCCACGAGAACGAGATCAGCGGTACCACCGACGTCTCCACCCACCCCGAGTTCGCCAGCCGCAGGACGACCAGGTCGGTCGACGGCACGCAGATCACCGGCTGGTTCACCGAGGACTTCACCCTCGCCGAGCTGAAGACCCTGCGTGCCAAGGAGCGGCTGCCCGCGGTCCGCCCCGGCAACACCGTGTACGACGGCAAGTTCGAGGTGCCGACGTTCGACGAGGTGATCAAGCTCGTCCAGGTCGAGTCCCGTCGCCTGGGACGCACCATCGGCATCGCGCCGGAGACCAAGCACCCCACGTACTTCGACGGGATCGGCCTCTCGATGGAGGAGCCGCTGGTGCGCAGCCTGCGCCGCCACGGCCTGGACCGCCGCAACGCCAAGGTGGTGCTCCAGTCCTTCGAGACGGGCAACCTGCGCGACCTCGACCGACTCTCCGCCGCGCCGATCGCCCAGCTGGTCGACGGCAGCGGGGCGCCGTACGACCTCAAGGCCGCTGGCCTCCCGACGACCTACCGCGACCTGGTGACGCCGGCCGGTCTCGCCGAGATCGCGACGTACGCCGACTGGGTCTCGCCGACCAAGAACCTGATCCTGCCGCGCAACGCTGCCGGTGCCATCGGCACGCCCAGCAACGTCGTGAGCGACGCGCACGCCGCGGGCCTGAAGGTGGTCACCTGGACGCTGCGCGCGGAGAACCAGTTCCTCCCGACGAACTACCGGATCGGCACCGACCCGAACGCGCACGGCAACCTGGCCGGGGAGACCCGCGCGTTCTTCGACGCCGGCGTCGACGCCCTGTTCACCGACCAGCCCGACATCGCCGTCGCGGCGCGCGATGCGTGGATGAGCGAGCAGGCGGTCGCCGCGAACTGATCCCCGACTTGCGGGGCAAGTGCCAGCCAGATGGGGAGGCGGGGGTCAAGATGGGGTGATGCGTCCGGGATCTCGCGCCATCCGACCCCCGTCCATCCGGTCTGCGCTCGTCACGCTGCTGACGGCGTTGCTGGTCGCGGCGGTGCTGCCGATCGCCGTCGCGGGCTCGGCAGCAGCCGCGACACCCACGACCTTGAGCCTGTCCGCTCCGGCGTCGTACGCCGACCGCGACACCACGTTGACGCTCTCGCTCCTCGCATCGGGGGTGCCCGTCGCGGGGGCCCCGGTCGTCGTCGAGCGATGGGACGGCGCGGCCTGGCAGCCCGTCGGTGGCCCAGTGGTCACCGACCCGACCGGCACGGCCACCCTTGCCGTGCCCGTCGACCGCTCGCCGGCGCGCAACCTGCTCCGGGCGTCGTACGCCGGAGACGAGACGAACGCACCCGTCTCGGTGGAGTACGTCCTGCCCCTGACCGCCTTGCCGACGTCGACCACGCTCACCGGACCGGCCAGCGTGATCGACGAACAGACCGTCACCCTGCGCATGACCTGGACGACAGTGGAAGGCACGCCCGTCCCGGGCCGCGTCGCCCTGCAGCAGTACGTCGGCGGCAGCTGGCGCTGGTTGACGATCGTGGACACCAACGCCGCGGGGTACGTCGACGTCCGCGTGACGCCACGGGTCGACAGCCGCTACCGCGCCCTGAGCCTCGGTGTGCCGTGGGCGGCGCGGTCCGTCAGTGCTTCGCGCCTGATCGACAATCGTCCGGCCGGCGTACCGGTCGTGCTGCCGGCGTCCGCGCCGCGACCGCGTGTCGCCCTTCCGGCACAGCCCCGGGCCACCGGCGCGGGGCCGTACCCGGTCATCTCCCGGATCTCCGACGCCGTCTGGCGCAGCATGGTCGGGCGCAGCTGGCACCGCGGGTGCCCGGTCGGTCGGTCGAGCCTGCGGATCCTGCGCATCAACTACTGGGACTACCAGGGCTACCGCCGCCGGGGCGAGATCGTCGCTGCTGCCTCCGTGATCCGGCAGATGTCGGCGGCGCTGTCCGACATGTATCGGGCGAAGCTCCCCATCCGCTCGATGTACCGCGTCGACCGGTTCGGCTGGTCCAAGCGGGTCAACGGCGCCGACGACTACAAGTCGATGGCGGCCGGCAACACGTCGGCCTTCAACTGCCGCTGGGTGGTCGGGCGCCCCGGCGTTCGCAGCCCGCACAGCTACGGCCGTTCGCTGGACCTCAACACGTGGGAGAACCCCTATCGGTCGCGACTCGGGTGGGTGCCGAACGCCTGGTGGCCGAGCCGCTCCCACTCCCGGGTGGCGTGGCGGTCGCGGACCCATCCGGTGGTCCGCATCATGACGAAGCACGGACTCCGCTGGAGCTATGCCACCTCCGACAGCCAGCACTTCGACGCCGTACCCCGGTTCGGCCGGGTCATCGTCGTGCCCGGCTGCGGGGACGCCGTGTGTGACTGAGTGTCGGCACTAGTCTCGAGCGGTGGCCGATTGCGTCTTCTGTTCCATCGTCGCGGGGGAGTTGCCGGCGGACGTCGTCCTCGACGAGCCGGACTTCGTTGCCTTCCTCGACCGGCGGCCGGTCTTCAAGGGACATGTCCTGCTGGTGCCGCGCCAGCACGTCGTGACGTTGCCCGACCTCCCGGCCGGTCAGCGCGACGGGTTCCTTGCGGCCGCGCAGCGTCTCGCGACTGCGATGGTCGAAGGCCTCGGTGCGCAGGGCAGTTTCATCGCCATCAACAACACGGTCAGCCAGTCGGTGCCGCACCTGCACCTGCACGTCGTGCCGCGCACCAAGGGCGATGGCCTGCGCGGATTCTTCTGGCCGCGCCGGAAGTACGCCGACGGGGAGCCCCGTGACTACGCGGCTCGCATCGCGGCTGCACTGACGAAGCAGGGCTGAGCTCGAGCTGGACTCGAGCTGGACTCGAGCTGGCCTCAGATGGCCTCAGATGGCGCGGGTGACGGTGATGGTGCTGTTGGTGCATCCCGCAGCGAGATCCTGCATCGCGGTCTTCTCGGTGGAGTTCACCGAGAGACGCCATCGAATCTTCACGGCGACGAACTCCCGCAGGTAGCGGCACTTGTCGTAGGTCGGCAACCACTCGGCCACGTCCTGGTCGCCCTTGGCCTGGTTCACGTTGTCGGTCACCCCGACGAGCGAGCGACTGTCGCCGAGGTCGTTGGCATAGGCCTGGCGCTGCGCGGCGGTCCAGTTCCGGGCGCCCGAGTCCCAGGCTTCGGCCAGCGGCACCATGTGGTCGATGTCGATGTCGGAGGGGTTCGTCCACGACACCCGGTCGTAGTAGGAGTACCAGCGGCCGCCGCTGAGGTTGCCACACGTCACGCTGTTCTCGGACTCGACGTCGAGCACCTCGTTGCGGGTGCTGCAGCCGTCGCCGTCGGCGTCGATCCAGTGGGTGAACTTCGCCCGGTCATAGCCGGTCCGGACCTCGGTCGCGACCGTCAGCGAGCCGATTGCCGTCGTCAACGGTGCGGAGTAGCTCTCGCCCGCTGCATGCGCGGCCGGCGCGGGACCGGTGGCGAGGGTCACCGCGGCGGCTGTTGCGACCAGGGCGAGGGCGAGCTTCTTCATGGCGGGCCTCCGAGGGGCACGGTGGGTGGGCTGCCCTCCGCATGCTGCCACCATCACGGGCGCGATCGGCCGGGCTCCGCGAACCGTTGCGCAAAGTTCACGCGACTGCTGTCAACGCGTCGCATCTCCGGCCGCACGCCTGCGCGCCGTACCGGACGCGTAGGCTGCGGCCGATCGTCTTCTGGAACCGCTGAAAGGTAAGCACATGGGTCGTTTCGACGGGCGCGTAGCCGTCATCACCGGAGCAGCACGCGGCATCGGCTTCGGCACCGCCACCCGGTTCGCCGAGGAGGGTGCGTCGGTCGCGATCGTCGACCTCGACGAGACCGCCGCTGCGGAGGCCGCTGCGAAGCTGCCGCTCGTCGAGGGCGCCAAGGCCATCGGCGTGGGCGCCAACGTGTCCGACGGTGCCTCCGTCGAGGCCGGCGTCGAGCGCATCGTCACCGAGCTCGGCGGCATCCACATCCTCGTGAACAACGCGGGCATCACCCGCGACAACCTGCTCTTCAAGATGACCGAGGAGGACTGGGACCTCGTCATGGGCGTTCACCTCAAGGGCGCATTCCTGATGACCAAGGCCGCCCAGAAGCACTTCGTCGCGCAGAAGTACGGCAAGGTCGTCAACGTCTCCAGCATCTCCGCGCTGGGCAACCGCGGCCAGGCCAACTACTCCGCCGCGAAGATGGGCATCCAGGGCTTCACCCGGACCCTCGGCATCGAGCTCGGCCCGTTCGGCATCAACGCCAACGCCGTGGCCCCGGGCTTCATCGCCACCGAGATGACCGACGCCACCGCCGCCCGCCTGAAGCTGGACGTCGACGAGTTCCGTCGTCTCAACGCCGAGGCCAACCCGGTCCGCCGCGTCGGCTTCCCCGAGGACATCGCGGCTGCGGTCACGTTCCTCTCGGCCGACGAGTCGTCCTACATCACCGGCCAGACCATTTACGTCGACGGCGGAATCTCACTCGGCACCTGACGCGCCCGGCACGCACGCTGGCGGCGTTGTCGCCGCTTGACGACCCGCTTCGCTCAAAGGTCGCCTGCGCGGCTCCGCCTTGCCAGCGCACGCACCGGACACGTCAGGAACCTGAGCGCTCCTGCTTGAGTAACACGGAGCCGCCCCCGCGACACGCGGGGGCGGCTCCGTCGTACGTGAGGGGCGTGGTCCAGACTTGCTGCGTGCGCTTCTCGAAGGTTCGTTCTGCCCTGCCCGCCACCCTGATCGCCCTGAGCCTGGTTCTGGCCGGCTGTGGCGGCGGTGACGACCCCAAGAAGGAGTCGACGCCCGATGAGGAGACCTCGGCTGCCCCGGAGCCGGTGGAGCCGGAGACCTGGCCGCTGACCGGCATCGAGGCACCGGCCGGTGAGAGCGTCGCGCTGGACCACCCGGTCATCGTCACCAAGATCGACAACTCGCCGAGCAGCGCTCCCCAGGTCGGGCTGGGCAAGGCCGACCTCGTGGTCGAGGAACTCGTCGAGGGCGGCATCACCCGCCTGGCGGCCTTCTACTACTCACAGCTCCCGGGCGATGTCGGTCCGGTGCGCTCGATGCGGGCCAGCGACATCGGCATCGTCTCGCCGGTGAAGGGCGTCATCACCACCAGCGGCGCGGCCCAGATCACGATCGACCGGATCAACAAGGCCAGGATCAAGTACTTCCAGGAGGGTGGCCCCGGCTTCTACCGCAACAACAGCCGCTCGGCGCCGTACAACCTGTTCACCAGCCTGAAGAAGGTCGGCAAGGCGACGGAGGACGGCAAGGACAAGCGTCCGGCCGACTACCTCCCGTGGGGCACCGCCGCGGACCTGCCCGTCGGCGTGCCGGCGCGCACGCTGTCCGCGCACTTCGGCAGCCACACCACCAACTGGGTGTTCCGCGACGGCCACTACGTCAACAAGAACTCCAACGCAGCCAAGGGCGACCGGTTCCAGCCCGACTCCGTCCTGGTGCTGCGCGTCGACGTGGTCGACGCCGGCTACACCGACCCGGCCGGCAACTTCGTGCCGGAGAGCAAGTTCACCGGGGGCGGTACGGCGCAGCTCTTCCACGGCGGCAACCTGATCGAGGGCGAGTGGTCCAAGGCCAAGCTGGGCGCGCCGCTCACGCTCAAGACGGCTGCCGGACCCCTCACCGTGCCCGCGGGCAAGGTCTGGATCGAACTGGTGCCGGCCGAGGCCAACGGCGGGTCGGTCGTCTTCGGCAAGTGACGTGACGGGAGCTGGTCGGTCCCCGGCCAGCTCTCCTCGTCAGGCTTCTTCGTCGTCGACGGTGAAGGCGCTCGGCATGTCGACGCCCTGGTCGACGAGGCTCTGGACGCCCGCCAGCAGGAAGCCGATCGCGCTCTCCACGCGCGCGGCCGCCGCCTCCGGGTCCGCGGCCGTGGCCACGGTCTCCCCGGCGGACGACATCGCGCCGAAGAAGATCCGCGCGAACGTCTGCACCATCTCCTCGTCGAGCTCCCACTTGCCGGCGTCGAGGGTGGCGCGCAGGATCTCCACGATGTTGGCGAACGTCGAGCGCTCCTCCTGCTCGCGGTACCGCTCGTAGCCCAGGACGGCCGGGCCGTCCTGGATGACGATGCGCCGGTAGGTGCCTTCCTGCACGACCTCGAGGAAGGACCGCAGGCCCAGCAGCGCCTTGAGCCACGGGTCGCGTTCGCTGCGCAGCGCCTTCTGGATGCGTTTGGCGGACTCCTGCTCGACGCGCTCGAAGACCGACTCGAACAGCGCCTGCTTGCCGGAGAAGTGGTGGTAGAGGGCGCCCTTGGTGACCCGCGCTCCGCTCACGATGGCGTCCAGCGAGGTGCCGGCGTACCCCTTCTCGGCGAAGAGGTTCTCGGCGACGTCGACCAGGGCGCGCTTCGTCGAGGCGGAGTACGACGCCCGCAGGGACCCGCCCGGGACCTTGGGGACCAACTTGGAAACCGACTTCGCCACGGGCCCAGCATAGGCATTACCGCAGGTCAGGGGTGACAGCGGTCACTTGGCCGGGTGTTCGGGATCACGGTGTCGTCCCATTGGGCATACCGTCGGTCTGGGCCATACTCGTAGTACGTACCAGCGGTATGTCGGGCACCTCCGGTGTTCGGAACCGCACAGAAGACAAAGGAGCTGACCATGACCTGGAAGGCCTTTCACTCACGGGGCGAAACCCTCCGCTCCGTGATCGCGACTTCGGCCGTCCGTCGTGACGGCCTGCTGCCCATGGACGTCGACGGCGTCTCCACGGGCTTCCGCGACGAGCTCGACCTGCTCGGCGCCCTCACTCTCAAGTGGCACACCCGCCTGTCGGGTCACATCGACCGGATGCTCTCCCACCAGCCGATGGACCTCGACGAGGCCGTCGCGATCGCGTGGAGCAACACGGCCCACGAGCTCGCCGGCGTCCGGTTGATCATCGACCACTACACCGCGAACCCGACCGACGACGCGATGGCCACGGCCATGGCTTCCGCCGCGTTCAAGGAGCAGCAGCTCCTGGCCGTCAATGCGGGCCGGACGTCCATTGCGGACGAGACCGCCCGTCGCGTCGGTTCGGAGATCGAGGAGCGCGCCCGCTTGCTGCACCGCGGCATCCCGATGATCTCCGCGGATGTTCAGTACGCGGAGCCCGAAGAGCCGCGCGGCACGCTCATGGCGCGCCTGCGCGCCGTGGTCGCTGCCTGATCGCGACCCCCTGAGTTCAGCCCCGGACCTGACGCACCCTCCCTCCCAACCGCGTCGGGTCCGGGGCTGAAACGTCTCCACTGACACGTCTCGGCCGAAATGGCTCGGGTGGGCAATGATGGGGACATGTCGAGCGACGCCAACCCCACCTCCACCAGTGACCTGGCGGCCGGTCGGTTGCTGCTCGCGACTCCCGGCCTGCTGGACCCCAACTTCGTCGACACCGTCGTCCTGCTGCTCGACGTGAACGACGACGGCGCCCTGGGTGTCGTCCTCAACCGACCCACCGTCCTGCCCGTCTCCGAGGTCCTGGGGGAGTGGGGCGACGTCGTCGAGGAGCCCGAGGTGCTCTTCCAGGGCGGCCCGGTCTCGACCGACGGCGCGATCGCCGTGGCGCTCGCCCTTCCCGGCGGCGAGGACGCCGCCGGCTTCCGGCCCTGCTGGGGGCGAATCGGCCTGCTCGACCTCGACACCCCGCGCGAACTCGTCGCGGGCACGGTCGATCGGCTGCGGATCTTCGCCGGCTACTCCGGCTGGGGATTGGGCCAGCTCGAGGCCGAGGTGGCCGAGGGCAGCTGGTACGTCGTCCCCGGCGAGGTCGAGGACGTGTTCGGCGAGGAGACCCGGAACCTCTGGCGTCAGGTCCTGCGCCGCCAGCCCGGTGACCTGGCCTTCCACGCGACCCGTCCGATCGACCCCGAGCTGAACTGACCTTCTCCAAGTTGAGACATCACTGTCTCATGTGAGACAGTGATGTCTCACGAAGGAGATTCGAATGTCGACCCGCGACACCGTGCTGGCCGCAGCCCAGCGCCTGCTCACCACCGACCCCGCCGCATCCATGGCCCAGATCGCCGCCGCCGCCGGCGTCGGCCGGGCGACGGTCCACCGCCACTTCGCCACCCGCGAGGACCTGCTCCGCGAGATCGGCAGCCGGTCGCTCGACGCGTGGGACGAGATCCTGGGCGAGGTCGATGTCGAGGGGGCGATCGCGTCGCGCGACGCCGCGAGGATCCGCGTCGCGATGGACGACATGATCGGCCGGTTCGTCGCCGACAGCGAGGAGTTCGGCATCGCGTTGACCGATTCGACGGTCATCAACGACCCGGCCCTCAAGGCGCGGGCCGATGCGCTGTTCACCCGTGAGGTTGCCCTGTATGCCGCAGCCCAGTCCGCGGGGCTCCTTCGCGGCGACGTGCCGGCACGCTGGCTCGGACACAGTGTCTACGGCCTGCTGATCGCCGTCCGTGATGCCCTCGTCGCGGGTGACATTGCCCGCCGCGACGCGATCGAGCTCGTTCGCTCGACCTTCCTCGACGGCGGGGTCGCGCGATGACGCAGGTGATCCCCGACGCCCCGACAACGACCGCGGACCCGCGCCGCTGGGCAGGCCTGGCCGTTCTCGCGGCGAGCCTCCTCGTCGTCGTCATGGACATGACGGTCCTCAACGTCGCCCTCCCGGACCTGACCGCCGACCTGCAGGCCGGCGCCCTCGCGCAGCTCTGGATCGTCGACGTCTACGCGCTCGTCCTCGCCGGACTGCTCGTCCCCGTCGCCGCCCTCGCTGATCGCTGGGGTCGCCGCCGGATGCTGCTGGCCGGCTTCGCCGTGTTCGCCGTGGCCTCGCTGGCTGCCCTGGCTGCCCGCTCGCCCGGCGACGTGATCGCGGTCCGTGCCCTGCTCGGCGTCGGCGGCGCGATGATCATGCCGGCGACGTTGTCGCTGATCCGCGCCCTGTTCCCCGACGCCCGCGAGCGCGCCTTCGCGCTCGGCCTCTGGGCGTCGATGGCCGCCGTCGGCGGTGCCGTCGGCCCGATCGTCGGCGGTGCGCTGCTCCATGCGTACAGCTGGCAGGCCGCGTTCCTGGTCAACGTCCCGTTGATGGTCGTCGCATTCCTCGCCGGCCGGGTGCTGCTGCCCGAGAGCCGCTCGGACCGCCCGGG
>JAKFEI010000491.1:0-12115 GCA_036675765.1 Nocardioides sp.
GGGTCAACCGACTTTGGTAGGGCCGTGCCAGAACTTCGGCCGTCTCGACCAGGGGTCGCTCTGGCACTCACTTGCGGAGAGTGCTAGTTTCGTGGTTGGCACTCTCGGACCGAGTGTGCCAATGCTGACCGGGAAGTCCGCTTCCCGGCTCACGCCCACCGAACCCAAGCAGTCAGCTCAGAAAGTGGAGGTCGACATCGTGTCGGTCAACATCAAGCCCCTCGAGGACCGGATCGTCGTCAAGCCCCTCGAGGCGGAGCAGACCACGGCGTCCGGCCTGGTCATCCCCGACACCGCCAAGGAGAAGCCCCAGGAGGGCGAGGTCCTGGCGATCGGCCCCGGTCGCATCGACGACAACGGCAACCGCGTCCCGCTCGACGTTGCCGTCGGCGACAAGGTCATCTACAGCAAGTACGGCGGCACCGAGGTCAAGTACTCCGGCCAGGAGTACCTCATCCTCTCGGCGCGCGACGTCCTCGCCGTTCTCGCCTGATTCCGTTTCTTCCGTTGAAGGCGCTGCGCTGATTCGCGTGGCGCCTTCAGCACTTCCCAAGGAGTAGCAATGCCCAAGATCCTGGAGTTCAACGAGAACGCCCGGCGTGCGCTCGAGCGCGGCGTCGACGCCCTCGCGAACACCGTCAAGGTGACGCTCGGCCCGAAGGGCCGCTACGTCGTCCTCGACAAGAAGTGGGGCGCGCCGACCATCACCAACGACGGCGTGACCGTCGCGCGTGAGATCGAGCTGGACGACCCGTTCGAGAACCTTGGTGCGCAGCTCACCAAGGAGGTCGCGACCAAGACCAACGACGTCGCCGGTGACGGTACGACGACCGCGACCGTCCTGGCGCAGGCGCTGGTGCACGAGGGCCTGCGCGCCGTCGCCGCCGGCGCGAACCCGATGGGCCTCAAGCGGGGACTCGACGCGGCCGCTGCCGCCGTCGGCGACGCGCTCAAGGACGCCGCCCGTGAGGTCGACGACGAGAAGGACATCGCCTCCGTGGCGACCGTCTCCTCGCGCGACAGCCACATCGGCGACCTGCTCGCCGAGGCGTTCGGCAAGGTCGGCAAGGACGGTGTGATCACCGTCGAGGAGTCCAACACTCCCTCGACCGAGCTCGAGTTCTCCGAGGGCATGCAGTTCGAGAAGGGCTACATCTCGGCCTACTTCGTCACCGACGCGGAGCGCCAGGAAGCCGTCCTCGACGACCCGTACATCCTCATCAACCAGGGCAAGATCTCGGCGATCGCCGACCTCCTGCCGCTGTTGGAGAAGGTCATCCAGGCCGGCAAGCCGCTCTTCATCCTCTGCGAGGACGTCGACGGTGAGGCGCTGTCGACCCTGGTCGTCAACAAGATCCGCGGCACGTTCAACGCGGTTGCCGTCAAGGCGCCTGCGTTCGGCGACCGTCGCAAGTCGATCCTCCAGGACATCGCGGTGCTCACCGGCGCCACGGTCATCTCGCCCGAGGTCGGCCTCAAGCTCGACCAGGTCGGTCTCGACGTGCTGGGCAGCGCCCGCCGCATCGTCGTCACCAAGGACAACACGACCATCGTGGACGGTGCCGGCGACGCCGCTGCCGTCGCGGGTCGCGTCGAGCAGATCAAGAAGGAGATCGAGACCTCCGACTCCGACTGGGACTCCGAGAAGCTGCAGGAGCGGCTGGCCAAGCTCGCCGGCGGCGTCGTGGTCATCAAGGTCGGTGCCCACACCGAGGTCGAGCTCAAGGAGAAGAAGCACCGGATCGAGGACGCCGTCTCCGCGACGCGCGCCGCGATCGAAGAGGGCATCGTGCCCGGCGGTGGTTCGGCCCTGATCCACGCCGTGTCGGTGCTGGACGACGACCTCGGCCTCACCGGTGACGAAGCCACCGGCGTCCGGATCGTCCGCAAGGCGGCCGACGAGCCGCTGCGCTGGATCGCCGAGAACGGCGGCGTCAACGGCTACGTCATCACCAACAAGGTGCGCGAGGGCTTTGCCGAGAACGGCGCGAGCTTCGGCTACAACGCCGCCACCGGCGAGTTCGGCGACCTGGTTGCCCAGGGCGTCATCGACCCGGTCAAGGTGACCCGGTCGGCGCTCGTCAACGCGGTCTCCATCGCGGGCCTGCTGCTCACGACCGAGACGCTGATCGTCGAGAAGCCGGTGGACGAGGAGCCCGACGCGGGCGGCCACGGACACGGTCACGGTCACGGCCACTGATCCACGGCCCTGATCGACTGATCAACCACCGACCCGGTTCGCGCGAGCGAGCCGGGTCGGTGTCGTTTTCGGGTGCAGGAATCCCCGGGCGCCCGGGGATTCCTGCACCTGTTGGGGGTTGCAACCCCCAACAGGCGCAGGAACTGCCTGTCCGGTGGGGCGGGAGAGACGGGTGGTACGACGGTCAGTCGCGCCCGCGCAGGAAGCTGACCCGCATCGGGCGCAGTTCCGGCGTCATCAGGCCGGCGGCGACGGCCGGATCGGCCAGCATGATCGCCCGGGCGGCCTCCTCGTCCTCCGCGTCGAAGATCGTGATGCCGGTGTTGGTGTCACCGAAGGTCGGACCGGCGAGAACCAGTGCTCCGTCGGTCAACTGCTGTTCGAGGTAGCCCGCGTGCGCCTGCATGAGCGTGGACTCCTCCTCGGTGATCGTCTCGATGAAGCTGTCCCGTGGGGGATGGAGGAAGTACACCCAGCTCGGCATGGCCCAAGGCTGCCACGACCTGGCTCACCGCAAGGAGGCATTCGCCGCAACATTGGTGATCGCGTGCTGTCACCTCGGTCCGGCATAGTGAGCACATGTTGTGGCGAGTGCGTGCCGGATTGCCCGATCGACCGGGGGCGCTGGCGGAGCTCGCTGCGGCGTGCGGCCGCGCCGGGGTCAACATCCAGACCGTCCAGGTCTTCCCGGACGAAGGCTCGGTGACGGACGAGTTCGTGCTGCAGGTTCCTGCGGACTGGACCCGTGATCACCTGCTCGACCTCGTCTCCAGCGCTGGCGGGGCAGCGGTGTCCGCGGTGCCGGTGACCACCGCCGCGCTCGAGGACCAGCCGACCCGCTACGTCCAGGCCGTGCGCGCGATCATCGCCCAGCCGGCCACCTTCCCGGACGTGGCGGCCCACCTGTTCGACGCCGACGTCGCGGCGAGCGATGCCTCCGCCGACGTCCTCGAGATGACGGTGGGTGGTTCGGCGACGATCCAGATCCGTCGTACTCCGCCCTTCACGGCGACCGAGCGGGCCCGAGCAGCTGCGCTGGCCGAACTGGTCGGCGAGGTCCTGGACACCCAGGCCCCGCCGGCGCCCCACCAGCCCGGTGCGGGCGATCCGGACTACGTCCGGGACGGCTCCGTCGTCTCCGCGCTCGCGGGCGGCAAGGTCGCCGGCCGTGCCGAGGTGACCGTCGGAGAGAGCGCTGACCACCCCTGGCCCGTGGACCTGTGGGTCGATCCGGCCTGGCACCGCCGTGGTGTCGGGACCCGTCTCCTCGCCGAGGTCGCGCGGGTGGCGCGCTCCCAGGGCGCCGAGGAGATCGTGCTCACCGCGCCCTCCGAGACCCGCGCGGTGCTCCCGATGGTGCTGGCTGCGGGCATGCGCGGACGGATCCGGATGGCGGGGGATTCGCTCACCGTGCGGATCGCGATCACCGACCTCCGAGGGTGAGCAGCGCAACACCGCAGTGACTTTGTGAAAGGATTCACAAGACGGTAGCGTCGGCTCCGTGTTGACCCCCGATGTCGTCACCAGCGTCCTTGCCGAATTCGCGGTCCATCTCGCCACCGAGGCCGAGCCTGCGGGCCTGCTCCCGGCTCGCCAGCAGATGGCGCTCTCGTTGGGCTGGCACATCATCCTGGCCTGCTTCGGAGTCGCCTTCCCGGCGATGATCTTCGCGATGCACGTGCGCGGCATCCGCCGCAACGATCCGGTCGCGCTGGGCCTCGCGCAGCGCTGGGCCAAGGTGTCCGCGGTGCTGTTCGCCATCGGCGCCGTGTCCGGCACCGTGCTCAGCTTCGAGATGGGCGTGCTCTGGCCCGGCCTGATGGGGACGTACGGCGACGTCCTCGGACTGCCGTTCGCCTTCGAGGGCCTGGCCTTCTTCCTGGAAGCGATCTTCCTCGGCATCTACCTCTACGGCTGGGGCCGGATGCCTCCGAAGCGGCACGTGATGATGGTGCTGCCGATGGCGATCACGGGGATCATCGGCGCCTACTGCGTGCTCGCGGTCAACGCCTGGATGAACGTCCCGACCGGCTTCCGGATGGTCGACGGAGAGGTCACGGACGTCCAGCCCTGGGCAGTGCTGTTCAACCAGCACGCGTTCCTGCAGTTCGCCCACATGTGGGTCGGCGCCTACATGCTCGCCGGGTTCTCGGTCGCCGGCGTGTACGCCGTCGGGATGCTCCGCGGTCGACGCGACACCCACCACCGGCTCGGGTTCATGGTGCCCTTCGTGTTCGCGTCGATCGCCGCGGTCACGCAGCCGTTCGTCGGCCACGTCCTCGGCTTCGGTCTCGACGAGCGGCAGCCGGCCAAGCTGGCCGCCTTCGAACTGGCGGAGACCACCGAGAGTCCCTCGCCCCTGCGCCTCGGTGGCGTGCTCGTCGACGGCGAGGTCAAGGGCGCGATCGACATCCCGTACCTCGGTTCGCTGATCGCCATGAACTCCCCGGACAAGCCGGTCCCCGGCCTCGACACCATTCCCGAGGACGAGCACCCGCCGGTCAACATGACCCACCTCGCGTTCCAGACCATGGTCGGCATCGGCACCCTGCTCGCCGGAGCCGTCGTGCTGTTCTGGGTCCAGCGGAGGCGCGGCAAGGACCTGCTGGAGAAGCGCTGGTTCCTCCGCTTCGCCGCGGCCGCGGGGCCGCTGGCCGTGATCGCCCTGGAGTCCGGGTGGATCGCCACGGAGGTCGGCCGCCAGCCCTGGGTCGTGTACGGCGTCATGCGCACCACCGACGCCGTCGGGGACTACACCGCGAGCCTGTGGTGGCTGCTCGGGATCACGACCGTCGTGTACTCGTTGATGACGTGGGGTGCGGTCGTCGTACTCCGGTCGATGGCGCGACGCTGGCGGGAAGGGGCGATCGACCTGCCGAGCCCCTACGCGCCGGATGTGCGGGCCGAGCGATGAGCATCGAGGTCGCCGTCGCGGCGGCGCTGTTCGTCGGGATCATTGCGTACGCCGTCCTCGGCGGCGCCGACTTCGGGTCCGGCTTCTTCGACCTGACGGCCGGGAGCAGCCGCCGTGGTGCGGAGCTGCGGACGCTGGTCGACCACAGCATCGGGCCGGTGTGGGAGGCCAATCACGTCTGGCTGATCTACGTGCTGGTGATCTGGTGGACGGCGTTCCCCGAGTCGTTCGCGGCGGCGATGACGACGCTCGTGCTGCCCCTGCTGTTCGCCCTGCTCGGGATCGTGCTGCGGGGTGCGAGCTTCGCGTTCCGGAAGTTCTCCGAGACTCTGGGCCAGGCGCGCCTGTTCGGCGTCATCTTCGCCGCGTCCTCGATCATCACGCCGTTCTTCCTGGGCACGGTTGCGGGCGGCATCGCGTCCGGCCGGGTGCCGCTCGACGGCACGGGAGACCGCTGGACCTCGTGGGTCAATCCGACGTCGTTGTTCGGGGGCGTGATCGCCGTCGGCACGTGTGCGTTCCTCGCCGGGACGTTCCTGGTTGCCGATGCCGCGCGGTCCGGTCAGTCCCGGCTGGCCGACGAGCTGCGCATCCGCGCACTGGGTGTCGGCGTGGTCACCGGTGCGGTGGTGTTCGCGGCACTGGTGCCGATCGACCACGATGCACCGACGCTCGCGGCCGGCCTCGAGGGCCGGGCCGCACCGCTCGTCGTGCTCGCTGCGCTGGCCGGCCTCGCCACACTGGTGCTGCTCTGGCGCCGGCGCTACGCCATCGCCCGGCTCGCCGCGGTCGTCGCCGTGGCGTCGGTCGTGTCCGGCTGGGGCGTCGGTCAGTACCCCTGGCTGCTCGTCGACGAGGTGACGATCGTGGACGCAGCGGGAGCCCGGGCGACCCTGCAGGCGTTGCTGGTCGCTGTCGCGTTGGCGGTCGTGGTCGTCGTACCGCCGTTGGTCTATCTGTTCCGGCTCACCCAGACGGAGGAGTGGACGCAGCACTGATCCGTCAGCGGCGGGTGAGGTCCGGGTCCGGGGCGTGGTTGCCGAGGCGCCAGCCGCCGATGGGGAGCGCCAGTGCCGTCGCCGGGCCCCACGAGCCGGGCTCGTAGGTCTCGGTCGGCGGCCGCCGGTCGAGCACCGGCTGGAAGATCTCCCAGAGTCGGTCGACCTCCTCGGAGCTGATGAACAGCGTCCGGTCACCGCGCATCACGTCGAGCAGCAACCGTTCGTAGGCCTCGAGCGGATCGGCGTCAGGCACGTCGCAGACGAGGTCGAGGCGGAAGACACCTTCCACCAGTGCCATGTCCGGGCCGGGACGCTTCGCGCGCACGTCGATCGCGATCCTCGGCTGGTCCGCGAGCTCGATGACCAGCTCGTTGGGCTCCGGGGCACCGCCATGGGCCGGCTTGAGCCAGCGGTGCCGCGGGTCGCGGAACCGGACCGTGATCGTGCGCCGGCCGTCGGCCAGTGCCTTGCCGGTGCGCAGGTAGAACGGGACGTCGCGCCAACGGTCGTTGTCGATCCAGAGCTCGGCGGCCACGAAGGTCTCCACCGTGGAGTCGTCGGCGACGTCGGGCTCGTCGCGGTAGCCGTCGTACTGGCCGAAGACGACGCGCTCGGGGTCGATCGGCCGCAGGGCCGAGAAGGTGGCTGCCTTGGCGGCCCGGATCGCCGAGGCGCGGAAGGCATGCGGATCCTCCAGCGCGACGAAGCCGAGGAGCTGGGTGAGGTGGGTGGTCACCATGTCGCGCAGGCATCCGGTGCCCTCGTAGAAGCTCCCGCGGCCCTCGACCGTCAGCTTCTCCGGTACGTCGATCTGGACCGACTCGATCGTGTGCCGGTTCCACGCGGGCTCGAACAATCCGTTCGCGAAGCGCAGCGCGAGGATGTTCTGCACCGCCTCCTTCCCGAGGAAGTGGTCGATGCGGAAGACCTGGTCGTCGGAGAACGCCGAGCCCAGCACCGCCTGGAGGTCGCGGGCCGTCGCGAGGTCGGTGCCGAACGGCTTCTCGGCCACCAGGCGTGACCGGCTGACCAGGTCCTCGCGGTCGAGCATCCCGACCATTCCCTTGACGGCACCCGGCGGCACCGAGAGGTAGAACAGGCGGCGTACGTCGCCCAGCAGGCACTGCGCGTCTGCGAGCAGTCGGTCCTCGGCAGCCTCCACGGCCCGCGCCAGCTCGGTGCCGTCATCGGCGGTCGACGCGACGAAGTGGATCCGGTCGAGCAGGCGCTCGGAGACCGCCTCGTCGACCTCGCCGACGAACTCGGCCAGCGCGGCCCGGACATGTCCGCGGAACTCCTCGTCAGTGCCGGGGGAGCGGCGTCCGCTGCCGATCACGGCGAAGTGCGTGGGGAGCCGGCCGGCGGCGGCGAGGCGGTAGAGGCCGGGGAACAGTTTGCGGCTCGCGAGATCACCCGTGGCGCCGAACAGCACCAGGACGTGCGGGGGCAGGTCAGAGGTCACACCCCCAGAGTGTCGGATCAGTCAAGCCCTGCCCCTAGAATGTGGGAGTGGAGGTCCCTGACAAGTTCGCAGCCCTTGGTCTCACCTACGACGACGTGCTGTTGCTGCCGGGGCATTCCGACCTGGCGCCCGACGACATCGACACCACCACGCGCCTCACGCGCGACATCCTGATCAAGGCGCCGCTCATCAGCGCCGCGATGGACACGGTGACCGAGTCGCGGATGGCGATCGCGATGGCCCGCCAGGGCGGCATCGGCATCCTGCACCGCAACCTCTCCGCCGAGGAGCAGGCCTACCAGGTCGACCTCGTGAAGCGGACCCAGACCGGGATCATCTCCAACCCGGTCACCATCGGGCCCGACGCGACGCTCGAGGAGCTCGACCGGATCTGTGGCGAGTACCGCGTCTCCGGCCTACCGGTCGTCGACACCGACAACCGCCTCCTCGGCATCTGCACCAACCGCGACCTGCGCTTCACGCCCGTCGCCGAGTGGGCGACCACCAAGGTCGACGAAGTGATGACCCCGATGCCGCTGATCACCGGCCCGGTCGGCATCAGCCGCGACGACGCCACCCTGCTGCTGCGCCAGCACAAGCGCGAGCGACTTCCCCTCGTCGACGAGCAGGGTCGCCTCGGTGGCCTGATCACGGTCAAGGACTTCGTGAAGTCCGAGCAGTTCCCCCTCGCCTCCAAGGACGCCAGCGGCCGACTCCTCGTCGGTGCCGCGATCGGCTACTTCGGTGACGCCTGGGAGCGGGCCACCAGCCTGATCGACGCCGGCGTCGACGTACTCGTCGCCGACACCGCACACGGCCACGTCACGCTGCTGCTCGACATGGTCCGTCGCCTGAAGACCGACCCGGCCACCCGGCACGTCCAGGTCATCGGCGGCAACGTCGCGACCCGCGAAGGCGCCCAGGCGTTCGTCGACGCCGGAGCGGACGCGGTCAAGGTCGGCTTCGGCCCCGGTTCGATCTGTACGACGCGCGTCGTCACCGGCTGCGGCGTACCGCAGATCACGGCCGTCTACGAAGCCGCCCTGGCCGCCCATCCCGCCGGCATCCCGGTGATCGCCGACGGTGGCCTGCAGCAGTCCGGCGACATCGCGAAGGCGATCGTCGCCGGTGCCGAGTCGGTCATGATCGGCTCCATGCTCGCCGGTTGCGAGGAGTCGCCCGGCGACGTCGTCTTCCACCAGGGCAAGCAGTACAAGGCCTACCGCGGCATGGGCTCGCTCGGCGCGATGTCCTCGCGTGGGAAGAAGTCCTACTCCAAGGACCGCTACTTCCAGGCCGAGGTCACCAGCGACGACAAGATCGTCCCCGAGGGCGTCGAGGGCCAGGTCGCCTACAAGGGCCCGGTCTCCGGTGTCGCCCACCAGTTGATCGGCGGCCTCTCGCAGTCGATGTTCTACGTCGGCGCGCGCACGGTTCCCGAGCTGCAGGAGAAGGGCCGGTTCATCCGGATCACCTCCGCCTCGCTCAAGGAGAGCCACCCCCACGACGTCGAGATGACGATCGAGGCACCGAACTACCACCGGAGCTGAGCCTCCTCGGACTTCCCTCCCCTTCGGCCGTCCCGAGCGTTTCGCCGCCGGGTTTGAAGGTCATTCCGTACGGGGTAGGACTGACCACCGGTCGACGAACGAGAGGGACAGGCATGCCGAGTGGAAGTGGCGAAGGCTTCGGAGTCGAAGTCGGACGTGTGTGGCGCGCGGGAGCAGTGCTTCTCCCCAAGGTTTCCGGAGTCCTCGGGGAGGCGAGTCGTCCCCTCACCGACAGCCACAGCTGGCTGATGTCGCGGACCCCGGGCCTGGGCGAGGACCCGAGTGCGAAGTTCGACGCACTGCAGAGCCTGATCAAGAAGGCCGTCGACGACTCTCGCGACGCCATCGACACCTGTGCCCAGGCGTTGGTCTGGGCTGCCGAGGACTACGAGTTGACCGACCAGGCGGCACGCGATGCCTATGTGCGTGAGAAGCAGCGGGTGGACTCGTGACGTTCAGCGAATACGACCTTCCGGGTCGGGCCAGCGATCTCCTGGCGGCACAGAAGGACGCCCTGGAGGACCATGGCGAGGACTGCGACCAGTACGACATTCCGTCGGACGAGATCCTCGGCATCTACGACGACTTCGCGTCGCTGCCCTCCCCCGACAACTTCGGCACGTACACCGACGGACTGCTGACCACGATGGAGAAGCTCGCAACGGGCGGCTACAGCACGGGCCAGACCGACGGGTCGACCGGCGTGGCGAGCAGTGTGCTCGACCTGACCATCTCCGCGGGCGACGAGGTCGACGACTGGACGGGCAAGGGCGCGGACCAGTTCAACATCTGGACCGACGGCTGGAAGACCGGTGTCTCCAACCAGTTCGCCGCGACGGTCGCCCTGCGCATCCTGCTCAACGCCGAGGCCGCCGTGTGGACCGGAGTCCTGAAGGACCTCGATGACCTGTCGAACGCAGCGACGAAGGCGATGAAGGCGGTCACCGAGTGCAACGGTGACGACGTGACGATCGCGCTCAGTGTCGCGACGGCCGTCGTTGGCATCGCTGCTGCCATCCCGACTGCTGGCACGTCACTCTCGCTGGTCGCGGTCGCCGGTGCCGGTCTCGGTGTCGCCAGCACCGGAATGCAGGTCTACGAGGCAGCCTCCAAGCCGGAGCCCAAGATCAGCTCGTGCTGTCCGCGTTGTTGCATCGACGATGTCAAGGACGCGCTCAAGGACATCAAGACGCACACGCGCGAGGCCGAGGAGAAGATCGCCAAGGACCTGGACAAGAACATCAACATCATCAACGGGGCCTGGTCGGAGTTCTGCAAGCCGGCCCCCGCGTTGGGCAGTGTGCCGCGCCAGAACATTCATGGCTACGACGGACTGGGGAGCTTCCCGGGATGAGCGACACCAACGAGTTCCGCGAACGGTGGGAGGAGACCGTTGTCGTGACCGAATCGCCCAACGGCTCGGTGTTCGTCCAGAACCGTGCTGACCAGGTCATCGAGGTGCGTATCGACGACGGTTACTTCAACCGGGCGTCACTCGACCAGCTGCGCACCCAGATCACGGCCGCGCTGCGCCTCGCTGTCGCCGATCGCTTCCGGGCCTACCGCTCGATGCTGCGCGACGTCTCCGGCCTCTCGTTCGGGCAGGCAGAGCGCGGCCGCCGGCCGCACGCGGATGAGAAGCGCCGGAAGTCGGAGGAGCTCCACATCGAGGGATCCTCGGCCGACGGGACGGTGACGGTCAGTGCGATCGGACTCCAGCACATCACGGTGTCGATCGATGGCGGCTTCTGGGACTCCGGCGATCGTCACACCCTCGAGAGCAACCTGGGCGTTGCCTGCACCAGCGCGGTCCAGGCCCAGTTCGCCGGCATGAAGGAGCTCACGCACTGATGGCATCGGTCAGGAACACGGTCGCCCTCGCCGCCGGCGCCGTCGTCGCCGCCGTGGGGCTGACTGCCTGTCAGGGCGGCAGTGACACCGGTCGGGTGCTGGACGAGCGGCCCGCCGGCGTGGAGGGTGACGACCTCACGGTTCGGGTCCCGAGCGCCGAGATCGTGTTCACCGTCGGATCGCCGGTCGACGAGGTCGACGGCGTCGACGCACCGGGGAACGGCGCCATCGTCCCGATCGGCTGGAAGGTGACCAGGCAGCCCGCCGGCCCGTTTGCAGCCTTCACCGCGGAATCCGAGGTGGAGGTGGTCACCGACGAGGGGTCCATCGACCTGGTGACGATCGACGACGAGTCCGGTGCCGACGCGGCCGCCTGGGTCGTCGTACCCGGAAACGGTGAGGACGTCGACCTGCGGGTGACCTATGACGGCGTCGCGCAGACGGTTTCGACCGGCGGAGAGAGCGAGTACGGCGCGGCGGCGGCGTACTACGACCCGGCCGCCGACGGCATCGACGTCCCCTGCGGTGCAACGGTGTGGAAGCGCGAGGACCTGCTCCTCGAATGCCGTACGACGGCATGGGTGCTGCCCTATGCCCCCGATTCCGGGTGGGCGGACGAGGGGTCGGTCTACGCCGTCGTCCAGCCTCGCCTCCGACTGGAGCGCATCCTCGACGCCGCCCAGCGTCTTGAGACGGTCTTCGTCGAGGACCGGTCGACGCTCGACGGCAAGGCGCCGGCCGTCGCGCTCCAGCGCGGCGACTCGGGCGCGGGCTCGGTCGGCGGTGTCCTGGTCGCGCAGGTGCCGTCGGGCGCCGACCACGTCTGGCAGGCCAGCCTCGGCTTCGAGATCGCCGAAGGCGCCCGCAAGGGTGAGGCCGTCAAGCTGGACGCCGACCTGCCGTTCGGGTGAGCAGCTCGGACGCGGTGCCAAACCGGTGGCATGCGACCGTCGCCGTGGCCGATAGGCTGCCCCAGTGACTGACATCGAGATCGGCCGCGCGAAGCGCGCGCGTCGTGCCTATTCCTTCGACGACATCGCCATCGTGCCCTCGCGGCGCACCCGCGACCCGGAGGAAGTCAGCATCGACTGGCAGATCGACGCGTACCCCTTCACGCTGCCGATCATCGCCGCCCCG
>JAKFEI010000343.1:0-1682 GCA_036675765.1 Nocardioides sp.
TGATGTGACAGGGGCCACGGGGGCACCCCGTTCCGCGGGTGGCGCAACCGGCGTACCGTTGTCTCGTCCCGGAACCCCGGGGCGCTGGAAAACGTGAGCACAACGTCCGGTACCCACCCCGGCTCCCCCCGCGAGGGAGGAGTGGTCGGAGGGACGGGAACGAAAGGTTCTCAGATGTCCCACAAGTTCCGCGTGGGCGTGATCGGCGCTGGCCGCGTCGGCGCCGTCCTCGCTGCGGGTCTGCACGCCGCCGGTCACCATGTCGTGTCCGCTGCCGGCGAGTCCGACGCTTCTCGTCGCCGCGCTGCCGAGCTCCTGCCCGGGGTCCCGTTGCGCAAGCCGAGCGATGTCGCGCGCGACGCCGACCTGCTGCTGCTCACGGTCCCCGACGACATGCTCCCGAACGTGGTGCAGGTCCTCGCCGCGAGCGGCGCCATCCGGGCCGGGCAGTACGTCGCCCACACCTCTGGTCGCCACGGCCTGGCCGTGCTCGCCCCGGCTGTCGAAGTCGGCGCCCACGTGATCGCGCTCCACCCGGCGATGACCTTCACCGGCACCGTCGTCGACATCGAGCGGCTGCACGGCTGCGTCTTCGGCCTCACCGCCGGCCCCGCGGAGCGCGAGGTCGCCGAGGGTCTCGTGTCCGACCTCGGTGGACGCCCCACCTGGGTGCCCGAGGAGATGCGCACGCTCTACCACGCGGGCCTGGCCCACGGCGCCAACCACCTCGTCACCCTGGTGAGCGAGGCGATGAGCATGCTCGCCGCCGCCGGCGTGGACGACCCGTCCGGCACCCTGCGCCCGCTGCTCGACGCGGCGCTCGACAACGCCCTCGCCCACGGCGACGCCGCCCTCACCGGACCGATCGTCCGCGGCGACGTGCAGACCGTCGCGGCCCACCTGGCCGACATCTCGCGCAACGCACCCGACACCCTGCCGTCGTACGTCGCGATGGCCTGGGCCACGCTCGACCGCGCCGTCACCGACGGCCGCCTGATCCCGATCCGGGCGCAGAAGATGGCCGACGTGCTCGGTGCGTACGGCGATCGTGGCTTCAGCGCCGGCTTCACCCGCACCTCCGGCGACGCGGGAGCCGACCAGGCATGACCGCAACCACCATGCCGGCTGTCGCGCGCAGCCGGGCAGACCTTCTCGGCCTGCTCTGGTCTCGAGACGGTCGCAGCGCGACCTCCTCGACCAGCGGGACGGGACCCGTCGTGCTGGTGCCCACCATGGGCGCCCTGCACGAGGGCCACGCGACCCTGATGCGCGCGGCCCGCGAGCGCGCCGGCAGCGACGGCGTCGTCGTGGTCTCGATCTTCGTCAACCCGCTGCAGTTCGGAGCCGGCGAGGACCTCGACCGCTATCCGCGCACGTTCGACACCGACCTCGAGATGGCGGCAGCCGAGGGCGTCGACGTCGTCTTCGCCCCGGTGATCGCCGAGATGTACCCCGATGGCGTCCCGCACGACGGTGTCGCCGGTCAGGTGCCGTCGCAGGCGGTCACCGTCCAGCCGGGCCCGCTCGCCGACATCCTCGAAGGCGCCAGCCGCCCCGGGCACTTCCGCGGTGTCCTCACCGTGGTCGCCAAGCTCTTCGGCCTGGTCCGTCCCGACATCGCGGTCTTCGGCGAGAAGGACTACCAGCAACTGACCCTGATCCGGCGGATGGTCTCCGACCTC
>JAKFEI010000042.1:0-1681 GCA_036675765.1 Nocardioides sp.
GACCCGACATGCATGGGCATGTTGCGGTTCTCGGCCAGCAGGAAGCCGGCGGAGGTCGGGTCGATCGGCCGGAAGGCGGGAGCAGAAACCACAAGGGCCCCTTTCGTTGCAGGACCTCGATACTCGCGCGTCGTGGTGACCCTCACAAGCACTTCCGACGTTTCAGGACGGTGTCGGTGTGGGAGAGACTCGGCGTGAGTGATTTCTCGACCCCTGCAGGCTGGTATCCGGACGGCAACGGCTGGGAGCGTCGTTGGGACGGCAACGGCTGGACCGAGGAACGCCGCCGGATGCCGGAGCCGACGCAGGTCCGGCCCGCGACCCCGCCCGCGACACCGCCCGCGACTCCGCCCGCGACTCCGCCCGCGACACCGCCCGCGACACCGCCGCCTGCAGCCGCGGCTCCGCAGGGTCCGCCGCCCCAGGGCCTGGCGCCCCAAGGCCCTCCGCCGCAGGCGTTGCCGCAGACCGCGCCGCCGGTTGCCGCGCCCGCCCGGCAGCAGTCCTACGGCCACGTGCCGTCGGGGCATTCGCTGGAGACGCCGTACCCCGGTGCCTACGGCAACGCCTTCCCCGGCTACCAGTCCGGACCGCCGAAGAAGAGCAAGCTGTGGCTCTGGCTCACCCTCGGCCTGGTCCTTCTCCTGGGTGTCGGTGCCGGTGCGGTCCTCGCGGTCGTGCAGCCCTGGCAGGACGACGACTCGTCCTCGTCCAAGGGGTCCGATCCGGTCGAGCCGAGCGGCAAGGCGGCCGTCCAGGGCGACATCACCGGTGACGACAAGGGCGACGCTCTCTACTACGTCTACCAGGACTACGACGACGTCAAGAAGGTCACCGCGACCAGCAACGGCAACGGCTTCGAGCTGGCCGAGGTCGCGGTCGAGCCGTACGACGAGCCCGACGAGATCTACTTCGACTGGGACAGCGACGGCGTCAACGAGAAGCTCACCTGGAAGTTCGTGCTGTCGGGCAAGCAGGTGACGCTGGCCTCCAGCGACAGCGACTTCCCCGGTGACCAGAACTTCACGATGTCGTTCTCGTCCCTGAGGGAGTACGACAGCGGCACGATCCGCGTCGTCAACGGAGACTTCGACGGGGACGGTGACCAGGACCTCGCCGTTGCCGGCTCCAACGACAAGGTGGTCGACGTCAACGTCCTGCTGAACGACGGCAAGGGAACGTTCGCGGCGCCGGTGCTCTGGCTGTCGATTCCGAATGCGGTCATCGACTCCACGTGGATCACTGCGGGCGACTTCGACAAGGACGGCGACGCGGACCTGTGGGCCGAACTGCCTGCGGAACGGCTCACCGACGAGGCCTACACGAAGTACTACTCGGGTGACCGCGGCTACGCGCTGCTGACCTCCACGGGCAAGACCTTCACGCTCGGCGCGGTCAACAAGAGCAGCATCTACGACGACGCGTTCCTGGTCGGCGACGTCACCGGCGACGGCACGACGAACATCGTGGGAGTGAAGGCCAACTCCTACAAGGAGGAGATCGTGGTCTCCGTCTACGACGTGTCGGGTGGCCAGCTCAAGGTGGTCTCCGGGTTCACCGGCAAGTCCAAGATCGGCGACCGGTCCCTCCAGGGCGCGAAGCTCAGCGACGTGGACGGCGACGGGAAGGCCGACGTGGTGTTCGTGGTCAAGGCCTACAACGACACGAAGTTCACCGGTGT
>JAKFEI010000181.1:0-12083 GCA_036675765.1 Nocardioides sp.
GCGTCGCGCGTGACGTTGAGGCGGTGCTCGCCCAGCCACGGGCCGAGGGCGGGGTGCTTGCGCCAGCCCGCCTCGTTGCGGATCCCGCCGAGGAGCGCGTGCAACGAGCCCAGAGGGGTTTCGTAGAGCGGGATCGGCTGGCACAGCGCGTTCTTTTCCTCGACGGAGATGTCGAGGCCCTCCACCCGGGCGATCGCTGCGCTGCTCAGCGGGATGTTGGACCTCGTGAGGAACTGCACGGTGATTCGATCGTGCGCGAAGATCGGCACGGCCGGGTTGTAGGTCAGTCCTGACGCGGCGCAGTGCACGTGGACGTGTCCGGGCGAGGTGGCGATGGTGCCCTCCTCGAGGGTGATCCGGTCCGCGTCGATGGCCCTCACGTGGCCCAGGCGGACGACATTGCGGATGCTACGCAACTGCGCGATCTCGGCATCGCTGATCGTCGGGCCACGTAGGACCGTGGGCCAGACGTCCACGTCGATGCGCCGGATGACGTCATGATCCTCCACCCGGGCCATCACCTCGTCGACGGTCCCGCCGGCAGCAAGTGCTTCGATCCAGTGCACGGTGCCTTCCACGATCCCTCCCGAGAGGCGGTCCGGCTGGAGGAAGGCGCGGTTGTTGAACCACATGTCGCGGCTGCGGATCCATGTGATCGACTCGGGGTCGCACCCTTGGCCGAGAAGCCATGAGCAGGTGTCTGAAGCGGTCTTGCCCGCGCCGATGACGACGACGCCGCGGCCGAGATCGCTGAGTGCGGCCAGGCCACCGGGGGTGACAAGCCGCACCCCCTCTGCGACCTCGAACGGCGCAGGAGAACTCTCCGGCGTCGACGAACGGGTGTAGGTGGCGTCGACGATCGCCCGCCGCGCTCGAATGTCATACTCCCGGCCGTCCCGAAGCGAGCGGACCCTCCCATCGCCGAGGTGTTCGGTGGAACCGAGGAACCGCACCCTCCCCGAGTGGCGAAACCGGTCACGCATGACTCTCGCGAAGTAGTCGGTGATCTGCTGGCCTGAAGCTCGTTCGTACCACCCGGCCTCGGGCCCGGCTCGCTCGATGCGGCCATCGCCCAGACTCATGGAGCCCACTCCGTACCAGCCTGACGGCTGGTGCAGCCGGACGAATGGATAGGCCTCGAGCCAGTGGCCGCCGGGGGCGGCTCTGCGGTCCACCATCACGATGTCTGCGTCGTTGGCGTCCAGCAGGCTGTCGGTGAATCCCATGCCAGCGGCCCCGGCGCCCACGACGAGGTAGTCAGTCTCGATCATCACGCTGTTCTCCTTGCCGCTGATGGAACCACATCATGCAGCTTGGCTGAGGACGAAGACCGCGGCAGCCAGCTCCCACACAGCGCTCCGAGAGCCCACCGGACACAGAGGTCTAGACAGTTCAATCCGCGCACTTGCCGTCCGTCTTGACCAGGTTCACGATGCAGATATCCACCCATTTCTTGCATCCCCTGGAGGAGCAATGAACATTGGATCGCGGGCGCGGATCCGCCGCGCGGGAGTCTTCGTGGTGGTGGGCAGCCTGTTGTGCTTCGGGCCGACCGCCATCGCTCACAACGACGTCATCGTCGTTGACGACGGGGTCATCGACAATGCCGAGGCCACGCACCACCACCACAGCCACGAGGAGCAGCACGAGGGGCCGGGCGGCCACCTGCCTGCGGGCAGTGAGAACGTCGAGCTGGTCGGCAAGGGCACGGTCGGCAACCTCGGCACCGGCCGGGTCGCCGACGTCGGCGTGCACAACGGCTACGCCTACCTGACCGCGTTCCGTGACCCGCGCTGCCAGCAGGGCGGCGTCTACATCATGGACATCCAGGACCCGACCAACCCGCACCAAGTCGGCTTCGTGCCCACGAGCAAGGACACCTACGCGGGCGAGGGCTCCCAGGTCATCAGCATCTCCACTCCGTACTTCAACGGTGACCTGCTGGCCTTCAACAACGAGATCTGCGAGGCCGTTGCCGGCGGCACGAGGCAGGCGAACGGCGGCATGACACTGGTCGACGTCACCGACCCGACCGACCCCCAGAAGCTGGTCAAGCACGCCGGCGACCTCGGCGCGGACGGCAGGTTCCACACGATCCACAGCGTCTTCATGTGGGACGCCGGCGACAAGGCCTACGCCGTGACCGTCGACAACCACGAGTTCGAGGACGTCGACATCTTCGACATCTCCAACCCGCGCAAGCCAGTGCTGATCGCCGAGTACGACCTGGCCGCGGACTTCCCGCAGATCCTGCAGTCCGGAGTCGGGCTCGACTCGGTCTTCCACCACGACATGATCGTGAAGGAGATCGACGGCCGCCAGATCATGCTCGTCTCGTACTGGGACGGTGGCTACGTCACCCTCGACGTGACCAACCCCTTGGCCGCGACGTACGTCGGCGACAGCGACTTCGCCTTCCCGGACTCCGGAGCCACCGAGTACGGCCTGAACGTGGATCCGGAGGGCAACGCCCACCAGGCGGAGTTCAGCCGCGACAACGACTACATCATCGCCGCGGACGAGGACTTCAATCCCTACAAGAACCGCTCCTCCAACGTCACGGACGGCACCCCGTTCGCGAACACGACCGGAGACGCGACCCCCTCCCTGCCCGCGGGCGAGGCGTTCGACTTCCAGACCGTGTTCGTCGGGACTGCCTGTCCCGGTGGTCTCTCGCCTGCGGTCCCGGCCGCGACTGGTGAGGGCCAGATCGCGGTGGTCGAGCGTGGCATCTGCACCTTCACCGAGAAGATCGCCAGCGTCGAGGCGGCCGGCGGTTACGAGGCCATGCTGGTGTTCAACCGCGAAGGCGCTGATGCGGGCGCCTGTGCCGATCTGCTCAACATGCAGGTCAGCGGTGAGATTCCAGCCATGTTCGTGGCCCGTGATGTCGGGTTCGACCTCTTCGACCTGAGCTACGACAACGCTGCGTGCCGCGACGCGACCGCGCAGGAGTCGGGCCTGGCGGTCGGGACCCTGGGCGACGTGGTCCGCTTCGAGTCCTTCTTCGACGGCTGGGGCTACGTCCACCTCTACAAGAACGAGCCGGGCAAGTTCACCGAGCTCGACACGTACGCCGTACCCGAGGCGTTCGACGAGGAGAACGCCACCGAGCACGGCGACCTGTCGGTGCACGAGATCGCGGCATCACACGAGCGGGACGACCTCGCCTACGTGTCGTACTACGCGGCAGGTCTGCGGATCATCAAGACCGTGGACGACCAGATCCAGGAGGTGGGTCACTTCATCGACGAGGGCGGCAACAACTTCTGGGGTGTCCAGGTCTTCGAGCACGAGGGTCAGGAGTACGTCGCAGCCAGCGACCGTGACTTCGGGATCTACATCTTCAAGTACACCGGCTCGGACTAGATCTACGCCATCCAGGTCCTTGACCGACAGATCTGAACTCAGCGTTCGAACGAGGGCTCAGGCTTGCCGGGGCCCTCGTTGGTCAGAGGGTGTACGAGCAGTCCGGCGACGGCGCAACTGTCAGTGGTTCGCGTTCTGGCCGACCCAACAGATAGCCCTGGCCGAGCTGGACGCCCAACCTGACGAGACAGTCCTTCTCTGACTGCGTCTCGATGCCCTCGGCGATCACTCGTGAACCGGTGTGTTGGGCAAGGACCAGGGTCGCGGCGATCGCACCGTGCAGTCGGGGGTCTTCGTTGACCCTGGTGACCAGTGACATGTCGAGCTTGATCAGGTCGGGCCGCAGCATCGCTATGCGGTGGACGTTGGAGAACCCAGTACCGAAGTCGTCGATGGCGATCATGGCGCCCCGGGCGCGCAGGTCATCGAGGGTGATCATCACCTCGGCGCTGCACTCGGCCAGATCGGTTTCGGTGAGCTCGACGATCAGGCCCGACATGTCCTGGGGCAGTTCCTCCTGGACCGCGTCACTCACCAACGCCGTCGGACTGAGGTTGAGCGCGAGCAGGGTCCCACCCGGCCAGCCCACCAAGGCAGTCCGCACCGCACGCGCTTCCACGGCGGGAGCGGTCCCGTCGCGCAACGCACGTTCGAAAACCTCCTGGGGTCCCACTCCGTCGAATCGGCTGAGAGCCTCGTGCGCCAGGACAACACCTGAGCAGAGATCAACAATCGGCTGATAAACGGTGCTCATCGTCTCCAGCAACGGGTCCTTGGTCACGACCCTGGCGACCGCGACGGTCTGGCCGTCGTGGACAGCGATCCGATTGCGGCCTTCTCGTTTGGCGTGGTAGAGCGCCTGATCGGCGCGCGCGACCAGCGAAGCAGGCGTTTCGGGGTCGGACCACGTGGCTGAGCCGATGGAGGCGCTCTGACCATGGGTCACCGATGTTCGAAGGCGTTCGAGGACACACGCAGCTTCCGCTCCCGCCAACCCGGGCAGGAGCACGGCGAACTCCTCGCCGCCGAAGCGGGCCACGAATCCCTGCTCCGGGAGAGTCGCTGCCCAGGCTGCGGACGTCGCCTTCAACACCTGGTCGCCGGCCAGGTGACCGTACTCGTCGTTGTAGGCCTTGAAGCGGTCGAAGTCGAGGATGGCCACGGTCAGGTCGCCCTGCGCCTCCCGAGCCATGGCGCAGGCGCGGGAGAGCTCGTGCTCCCAAGTGTGGCGGTTCGCGATACCCGTGAGGCCGTCACGACGAGCCAGCGCGGCCAGCTGGACAGCCTTGACCTGCAGGTCGCGGACGAGATCCATCAGCCGAACAACAACGAGGCCCGCCACGACGAACCCGCCGAGGAGTGCCACCCATTCGCCGTGGTCGTAGTCGAGCAGGTGGGCCATCTGCCCGGTGACAGGGGCCAGGACCAGGGCCACACCGAGCCATGCCATCCGGCCCCAGCCCGTCGCGCGCCCCGGATTGGGGGCGGGCTCGGACAGCGTGAGGGCGGATGGATGCATCGCCGCGAAGCCGTACGAAACGTAGGAGAGGAGGTAGACCGCGTCGACCCAGACCGGATAGGGGACCCCGCTGAGTGCGCCGCTGACGTAGAACAGGTCGGCAAGGAGCAGGAGCGCGCACCCGGTGAGGATTCCCCACATGGCAGGGCTGCGCGCCAGACCACCGGTGATCATCCTCACCGAGAGCGCCAGCAGCAGGAGGTCGAACGACGGGTAGGAGCCAGCGACGGCCTGAGAGAGCAGGCCTGCCCCGCCCTTCGCTGCAGCGGGCCCCACGAGAAGGACGACCCCGACGACAGTCAGGCCAGTCGCGAGGATCATCGCGTCAAGGAAGGCCGGACGGTCCTGGCCACGCCATCGGCCCTTGATCATCCACAGTGTCCCCAGGGCGAGCGCTGGATAGCAGACCAGATAACCGATGTCAGCAACCGACGGTTGCGGCACGGATCCCCCGCCGGCCTCGTAGAACTGCACGTAGGCGTCTCCGGCCAGGAAGCTCGACTGGCCGAAGGCGAACGCCCACCAGATCCGACGCTGGGGTCCGGCCATCCGCAAGGCACCGATGATCGACAACAGCGTGCCGAACCCGGCCGTCACCAGGTACAAAGCCGGACCCACCGCACCGGTGCTGACGGGGACGTAACCCACGGCGAGCACCAACCCGACGCCGAGAGCCGCGTACGGGCCACGGACAGCCCGCTGGTGGTCCGTCGGTCTCAGCACCCCTGGCGCCCCTCCTGTGGGGTGCGAGTCGTGTCGGACGTCCATCGTCGACCTCCCTCCGGCAGGCGGTGTGCCTGACGCTCTCCCGAGGTGAGCGCCTCGTACTGATGGGCGAGATGTCGGGAAGTTCGGCCTCAGTGCCGTCCTGTCGATCGACCCTAGGCGGCCGCCCGGGCCGGTCATGGGTCTTTGCACGAGGTCTGGCCGAATGGCAGCAGACGCCATGGCCTCGACTGACTAGTGACCAGTGACAAAGGCCTCTGTCGTGCACGATGCCTCGTCAGGTCACGCCTGGAGACCGCGCTCGTCCTCCACCATCGAGGTCAGGATCCGGCGCGCGCGTACTGCAGCGTGAAGCCGTGGGTCCGGACGAGCTCCAGCTCGGGACCTTTGGCAGCCGAGAGTTCGGACCTCCGCCTCTCCACCGGGACGGCCACAGCCACCACTGTTGAGACACAACCCGTGGGGCTTCTGGCCCCGGACCGTGGAGGAATCATGACCGCCGTACAGAACCACCTGGCTACCGACGTCCTCGTCGAGCGCGACATCGTCACCCATGTGACCGCGAGGCGGGCACTGGCTGTACTCCGGATCGGATTCGGAGTCACCTTCCTCTGGGCGTTCCTGGACAAGTTGCTGGCGCTCGGCTACGCCACCGGGGCGAACGCCGAGACCGGCACCGTCGACCGGTTCGGTCCGGATGCCTGGATCAACGAGGGCAGCCCGACCTTCGGCTTCCTCAGCTTCGGAGTGTCCGAGGACAACTGGTTCCACGGCTTCTTCACCGCCATCGCCGGTGACGCCTGGGCCGACTGGCTGTTCATGCTCGGGCTCGCCGGCATCGGCGTCGCGCTGGTCCTAGGCGTCGGTATCCGGCTGGCTGCCGTCACCGGCAGCGTGCTCTACCTGATGATGTACGCCGCTTCGTTCCCGCTGGCGAACAACCCGGTCCTCGACGACCACCTGCTCGGCGCCGTCACCCTCGTGGTCCTCGCGGCCACCCTGGCCGGGGACACCTGGGGCCTCGGCACCACGTGGGCGAAGAGCCAGATCGTCCGGCGGTTCCCCGTCCTGCGGTGACCGAACCGGCGCAACGGCCCATCGACCTGTCCCAGGTCGGTGGGCCGGCCGCATTCACACCGCTTGGGTGCCGATGAACTCGGCGTAGCCGGTTCCCTGGATCGCCCGCTCCCGGAACTGTCCGGTGTAGGAGAAGCTGCCGACGTACCCGTCCGCCAACCCGTAGACGTAGTCGTCGTTGGCGGTCGCCTCGATGGCAACCAGCGGCGCACCGGACTCGTCCTTCACCGACCAGCGGAACCGGGTCGGCAGCGGCGTGGTCAAACCGTTCGGGCTGGTGTGGTCGGTCGGGTCGATCTCCTCGATCTCGAAGGAGAAGCCTCGCTCGTGGACGCCGCCATGGTCCGTCAGGGACCGCACGTAGACGCTCTGCTGGACGGGCAGGCCCTGCGGTCCGCGTACCTCGACCATCAGGACCTGGGTCTCGGCGTCGATGTTGATGATCTGGTAGGTGAAGAACCGCAGCGGCAACGGGAGCGCGACGGCTCGGGCGTACTCCAGCGTGCTCAAGCCGCTGAGCGAGGTGGTGGTGCCGTCATGGGTCACCGTGCCGTCGTACTCGCACAGCACCGACCAGTGGTCATAGAGCCCGCCCGGCAGCCGGGTGAAGTGCGCGACCTTGTCGGAGGCGGTGACCTGGATGTCCGCCTGGAAGGTGGCGCCGTCGTACCGGACGCGGAAGTCCGGGTAGGTGCCTTCGAAGACGAACTCGTCGCCGAAGCGGAGCATGCTGCTGTCCGCAGCCAACTGGAGGTCGCGTTCCACCTGGTAGCCGCGGAACTGGCCCTCGAACTGCACACCGGCACCGATGAGCAGGCTGGCCGTGTCGCTCGCGGTCGTCTCGATGAGGTGCTTGTTGTTCATCAGCGCCGTCGGCGGCTGCCCGATGACGGTGACGAGGTCGAGGAAGTTCAGCGGCGCCGGCAGCCCGGGGAACATCAGGCCGTAGTGCACCGTGCTGTGCCGCTTCGTCGGCGGGTGGAACGGAGTCGCGGGGTCGAAGGGGTCGCCGTTCAGGCGGTGGGAATGGTTGATCAGGCGCTGGGTCATTCGTAAGGGGTTCACAACGTGTCCTTGCTCGAGTGTCTTGCTGGAGAGAGGGCAGATCACATGTTCTGGAGGTGCAGCAGGATGCGCGCGCACCGCTGCGTCATGTCGCGAGCGGAGTGCTCGGGATGGTCGAGCCACCACTCGACGACGGAGGTCACGGTGCCGAGCCAGAGACGGCCGACCAGGGACACGTCGGCGCGGTCGCTGTCGGCGTCCGACGCAGCCAGCACTTCCGCGACCGCCTCGGACCCCATCGTGGCGAGCTGGCGCCGGTAGTCGCTGGCCACCGCATGCGGTTCACTCCCCCGAGGCAACGACTTGTCGAACAGGATCGACCAGTCGTGCCGACGATCCTCGAGCGCTCCGAAGATCGCCTCGAGAGTGCGCAGCGCGCGGGACAGGTCCGTGCCCCGCTGCTGGCCAGCGACGGCGTCGACCAGACGGTCGCCGGCCCGGCGTGCACAGGCGAGGTAGAGCCCGTCCTTGCCGTCGAAGTAGTTGTAGACCAGCGGCTTGGAGATCCCGGCGCGCTCGGCGATGTCGGGGATCGACGCTGCGGCGTACCCGCGCGTCCCGAACTCCTCGCTCGCGACGTCGAGAATCTGCCGCTCACGCTCTTCGCGTGGGACGCCCTTGGTGCCGGGGCGGTTGCCTGGATTCGGGGCCATGGCGCCACTCTAGGCATGAATTGACCAATCCGTAAATTACGCCTTGGTCAATTCGGTGCCTACTGCGCGCCCGGGAATCCCTGCTGGCGCCAGGCCTCGTAGGTCACCACGGCTGCGGAGTTCGACAGGTTGAGCGACCGGCGGCCCGCCAGCATGGGGATCCGGATCCGCTCGGTGACCCTCGGGTGGCTCAGCACCTCGTCGGACAATCCGGTCGGTTCCGGCCCGAAGAGGAGTACGTCGTCCGCCCGGAACCCGACATCGGTGTACCAACGGGTCGCATGCGCCGTGAACGCGAAGACCCTCGACGCCTGCAGTGCCTCGCTGGTCAGCGCGGCGTCGAGATCGGCGTGCACCTGCACGGACGCGAGGTCGTGGTAGTCCAGGCCCGCCCGCTTCAGCTTGGGTTCGGACAGGTCGAACCCGAGGGGTTCGATGAGGTGCAGCGTGGCGCCGGTGCCCGACACCATCCGGATCGCGTTCCCGGTGTTGGGAGGGATCCGGGGCTCGAGGAACATCACATGGAACACGGCTCACGGTATCCCGGCGGCCGTGCTCGACGGTCACGTCATCCCCCGCAGGCGGCCCGTCGTCGAAGGCGAGCCTGTTGGGCAGCAGCCCGTCTGCGTCCGGCGGGGACGGGTACCGCACCGATCGGACAGTCGATCGCCCCGCCCGCTCCTGCGGATGCCGGAGGCCGACGAAATCCCGACGGAAGGTAGTCAGATGACCCAGATCCAGCAGTCCATCGACGTCGACGTGCCCGTGAGCACGGCGTACAACCAGTGGACCCAGTTCGAGTCGTTCCCGCAGTTCATGTCCGGGGTCGAATCGATCACCCAGCTCGACGACAAGCGCCTGCACTGGGTGACCAGCATCGCCGGCGTCGAGCGCGAGTTCGACGCGGAGATCACCGAGCAGCACCCCGATGAGCGCGTCGCCTGGACCAGCACCGGTGGCGACACCAAGCAGGCCGGGGCGGTGACCTTCCACCGCCTGGACGACGCGAAGACCCGCGTGATGGTGCAGATCGACTGGCAGCCCTCGGACCTCGTGGAGAAGGTCGGCTCGGCCATCAACGTGGACGAGCACCGCGTGAAGGGCGACCTCGATCGCTTCAAGGACTTCATCGAGGCCCGCGGCACCGAGACCGGCGCATGGCGCGGCGACGTGCAGAACGACAGCTGACCCAAGTAGCTCAGTGTTCGTGCGTCCCGGCGGGGGTGTTCACCACCCCCGCCGCCCGACCCGCTCTGCGAACCGGTCCAGCGCGTCGATGACTTCGGGGGCGACCCAGACCCGGTTGCGTTGGCCCGCGCCCGAGCGGACCAGGATCCCGGCCTGCTCCAGCTGCTCGACCGCGCGTTGCGCGGCCGACAGCGCGACGTCGCCGGCGTGCTCGACGTACGCGACGTTCACTGCCGGCTGGTTGAGGAGGGACGGCAGCAGGCGTCGGGCCGCGGAGCCGCGACGCGAGGACAGTCGATCCGTCCACGACTGGTGGATCGCGTCAAGGTCCTGGACCAACTGACGTCCGTTGCCGACGGCGTGGAACGACGCGTTGACGAACTGTCGGATGATCGGCCCGACATCTCCGGCCCGGTAGGCCGTCAGCGCACCGAAGTAGGCGCCGGTGTCGGTCAGCAGACCTGCCGAGACGGGTACGGTCATCCGCCGCGTCACGTCGGAGTGGCGCAACAGCGCATGAACCAGCGTTCGGCCGACGCGGCCGTTGCCGTCATTGAACGGGTGGATGGTCTCGAACTGGGCGTGCGCAATGGCCACCTGGGCGAGCACCGGCAGGTCCCCGCGCTGCGCGAACGCGATCAGGTCGTCCATGCTCGCCACGACACGGGTGTGGTGCGGCGGCACGAATGACGCCGTGTGCGGGCTCAGCGCACGGTTGCCGATCCACACCTGCTCGGTGCGGAATCGCCCGGGGGCGGCGTACTCGTGACCGGTCATCAGCGCCTCGTGGGCAGCCAGGATCGAGTCCTTGCTGATGTCGTCGGCAAGGTCCACTGCCCGCTGCATCGCGGTGACGTTCGCGGTGACCAGGTGGGCATTGGGGCCGCTCTTCGCGTCGACGGCAGCGAGGGCCAGCGCCCGGGCACCGGCCGTGACGCCCTCGATCTCCGACGACGACGCCGACTCGGTGCGCAGCAGGACCGAGGCCAGCGGAGCCAGCTCGGTCGCGGCGCTCATTCCATCGACCTCCGCCCGACGGTCCGCCAGGGCAGCGACCTCGGCGTCGAACCGCGTGATCTCGCGAATCGCGTCCTCGGCCTCCGCTTGCAGACCGGCGTCCATCGATACGGGCAGCTCCGCAATCCGGGCCGGTACGGCGGCGCGATAGGGACCCCGGGCTGCCAGTCGCTGCCGGCGCGACGCCTCGCGCGTGGGCTCCCGCTCCCAGGGATGGGACTCCCATCCGGTCGCGAAGCCAGCTGCACCGTGGTCCATCCCCC
This sequence comes from Nocardioides sp., assembly GCA_036675765.1. Classification (GTDB taxonomy): domain Bacteria; phylum Actinomycetota; class Actinomycetes; order Propionibacteriales; family Nocardioidaceae; genus Nocardioides. The sequence continues at coordinate 10,878 of JAKFEI010000181.1, forward strand.
CAACGTTACACCACTTTATTGACATAAAGTGGTGCAAGACGCCGGCCAGCTCAGCCCGGCGGCACCAGGCCGAGCAGCATCTTCCGGCTGCCCTGCCACCGCTCCTCGATGAAGCCCATCCCCCACACCGGCACCGAGATCACGAGCCCACGGATCACCGAGAACACCGTGTCCATGAACGCGAAGAGCGCGGCCTCGTCCTCGAACCGGTCCGCAAAGGGGCGCAGCGCCTCGAGCCCGATGTCGACGATCTTGACCTCGAGCTCCCGCACCGTCTCGACGTACGCCGGCTCGGACCCGGCCGCCATCCACAGTTGTGCCACGGCGAGGGCCCGCGGGGTGGCGAGCATCCGCCAGGCGAGGTCGATCAGCTGCTCGGCGTCGACCACCTCGGTGTCGAGGACTTCCCGGACGGAACGGCGCGCATCGGCTTCGATGCCGTCGGCGAGGTGCCGAACCGCAGCGGAGTGCAGGTCCAGGCGCGTCGGGAAGTGGTACATCACAGCGCTTTGCGACACCCGCACCGCGTCGGCGATCCGGCGGGTGGTCACCGCGGCCAGCCCTTCCGAGGAGACCACGTCGACGGCGGACTCGAGCATGGCCTGTCGCGTCGCCTGCCGCTGGGCTGCTCGTGTGACCTTCATCAAGTCCCGTTTCCGTTGTCACCGTCGGGTCGTGGGACCCATAGTACGGTTACTGTTCACGTGAACTGTGAAAGCGAGATGTCATGGACGCCACTCGGCAGACCCAGCACGAACCCCGCACCACCCACGTCGTCAGCGGCGACGCCCGCCTCGCTGTTTTCGAGCACGGCGACCCGTCGGCCGAGACCGTGCTGCTGGTGCACGGCTGGCCGGACACGCACGCCGTCTGGGACGACGTCGTACCCCTGCTCGCCGAGAACTTCCATGTCGTCACCTACGACACCCGCGGCCACGGGGCCTCTCCCCTGCCCGGCACCAAGGAGCAGTTCACCCTCGAGCTGCTCGCGGACGACGCGGTCGCCGTGGCCCAGGCCGTGAGTGATCGCCCCGTGCACCTCGTCGCCCACGACTGGGGCTCGATCCAGCTCTGGGAGGCCGTCTGCCGGCCCGACGCCACCGAGTGGTTCGCGAGCTTCACCTCGATCTCGGGACCGAGCCTCGACCATGCCGCGACCTGGCTGCGTGGACTCGCGAAGCGGCCGACGCCGCGCAACCTCGCCAC
>JAKFEI010000482.1:0-1673 GCA_036675765.1 Nocardioides sp.
GGTGACGACACCTCCGATCCGGAGGTCGCCTCGGGTGCCGAGCTGGCCTCGACCGCCGAGATCCCGGTCGGTGGCGGCATCATCCTGACCGACGAGAAGCTCGTCATCACCCAGCCGACCGAGGGCGACTTCCAGGCGTTCACAGCCGTCTGCACCCATCAGGGCCTGCTCGTGACATCGGTCGAGGACGGCACCATCCGCTGCGCCAACCACGGGTCGTCGTACGACGCCGCGAGCGGTGATGCCACGGGTGGCCCGGCGTCAGGACCGCTCGCCTCGGTCGACATCACGGTGGACGACGGCAAGATCCTCGCCGGGTGATCCCGCACAGGTAGGAGGCGACATGGAGGGCGTCCACGACATGGGCGGCATGCACGGTTTCGGCGCCGTGCCGGTCGACGACGTGCAGCTGCCCTTCGACGAGCCGTGGGAGGGACGGACCTTCGGCCTGTTCATCGCGGCCGGCGCGGCCGGTGCCCGATCCGGTTCGATCCGGCCCGGGATCGAGGCGATCGCCCCGGCGGACTACCTCGCCATGGGCTACTTCGAGCGCTGGGCACGCTCCCTCGAGGCCGGTCTCGTGGACGCTGGAACTCTCACGGTCGCAGACATCGACACCCGGGTGCGCACTCCGCGGCCGCCGGGTCGCCACGCGCAGGACACCAACCCGAAGATGGCGGCAGGACTGGCCGCTGCGCTGATCAATCATCCGCGGCGACCGAGCGGCGAAGACGTTCCGGCACGCTTCGACGTGGGCGACAGGGTCACCGTGAAGCGGATGGCGCCGGAAGGCCACCACCGGTGCCCGCGCTACGTGCGGGGTGTCACCGGCACGGTGATCCGCCAGCCCGGGGGCTGGCCGCACGCAAGCGGCGACGGCCCGCCCGAGGCCGTCTACACCGTCCGGTTCGAGATGGGCGACCTCTGGGGCGAGGACGCCGAGGCCGGGTTCCTCCACCTCGACCTGTGGGAGCGCTACCTCGCATGAACGACCGGCCCGCCGACGCTCCCCACCCCGCCTCCCTGCGCATCGAGGCCATCGAAGCCCTGCTCGTCGAACGCGGGGTGATCACCTCGGACGTCGTGGACACCATCATCGAGACCTACGAGCACCATGTCGGTCCGTTGAACGGCGCCCGGGTGGTGGCTCGAGCCTGGATCGATCCTGACTACCGTGCGCGGTTGCTCGAGGACGGGACCGGCGCGGTGGGGGAGCTCGGCTATGGCGGCGCGGAGGGCGAGCACCTCGTCGTTCTCGAGAACACCGAGGCCGTTCACAACGTCGTCGTGTGCACGCTCTGCTCCTGCTATCCGTGGCCGGTCCTGGGGCTGCCCCCTCGGTGGTACAAGAGCGCTGCCTACCGGTCGCGCATGGTCCGCGAACCCCGGGCCGTGCTCGCCGAGTTCGGTACGACCCTCCCTGAGGACGTCGAGCTCCGGGTCTGGGACTCGAGTGCCGAGGTCCGCTACCTGGTGCTGCCCCTGGCCCCGGTCGGTGCCGAAGCGCGCAGCGAGGACGAGCTGGCTGGTCTGGTCACCCGCGACCACATGATCGGCGTGGTGCGCTGACCGACGTCCGCGAGCGGTCGCGCCGGCAGTTGTCGGTTCGCCCTCGTAGGGTTGGGGCGTGCCCGATCCGCTGAGCTATCGCCCGAAGGCCGGGGAGATCCCGA
>JAKFEI010000099.1:0-1671 GCA_036675765.1 Nocardioides sp.
CGTGGCACCGGATCTGAACTTCTCCGATCCGCCACGAAGGGACCGATGGGAAGCCTACGATCTCGGTATCGGCCCAAGGAGGCCCGCATGATGATGAACAGTGAGGCCCGCAAGAGGGCCCAGGAACAGGCCAACGCCAAGCCGCTGGCCGCCGTCGCCCACCTCGCCGATGTCTGGGACGAGAAGGCCGACCACGAGGACGCCTGCGGCAACGGCTTCGCCGCTGCAGTCCTCCATGCGCAGGCGCGCGAGCTCCGCGCCGCGCTCTCGGAGCAGCTCAGCGCCTGAGTGCCGCCGCGATCGCCGTGATCCCGGCCTCGACCTCCGCGAAGGAGGTCGAGAGCGGCGACAGGCCCAGACGCAGGCCGTCGGGCTCGCGGAAGTCGGGCAGCACGTCGTGTGCCCAGAGCTCCGCGGTCACCGCGCGCATGGCCGGGTGCGCGATCGTCACGTGCCCGCCACGCTGCTCCGGGTCCCGCGGTGACGCGAACCGCACATCAGGCAGGTCGCGATCGATCAGCGCAGCGGCGTACTCCGTCAGCGCTACCGACTTGGCGCGGATGGCCGCGACACCGACCTGCTCCAGCAGGTCGACCATGTCCTCGAGCCCGAGCATGCCGATGATCGGCGGCGTGCCGCTGAGCAGCCGGCGGATCCCGCTCGCCGGTGCGTAGGTCGGGCCCATCGTGAACGGATCGGCTGCGCCCATCCAGCCCTGGATCGGCTGGACGAACGCATCGCCCTCCAGGTGCCGCTGCGCGACGTACCCGAAGGCAGGTGAGCCGGGTCCCCCGTTGAGATACTTGTAGGTGCAGCCGACGGCGAGGTCGACCTGCCATGCATCCAGTTCGACCGGTACGACGCCCGAGGAGTGGCAGAGGTCGACGAGGATCCACGCGCCCGCGTCGTGGGCGAGCCGGGTCAGTGTCTCGACGTCGGCCAGCCAGCCGGACTTGTAGGCGACATGGCTGACCACGACCAGCGCGGTGTCCGGCCCGAGGACGGCAGCCAGCCCGTCCGGGGTGACGCCGCCGTCGGGGTCGACGTCGAGCCAGCGGACGGTCAGTCCGCACTCGCGGGCGACGCCTTCGACGACGTACCGGTCGGTCGGGAAGTTGTCGCGGTCCACGACGATCTCGTTCCGGCCGGGTCGCGCAGCGACGGCAGCACGGACGAGCTTGTAGAGCAGGACCGTGGTCGAGTCCCCGACAGCCGTCTGACCGGCGGCCGCACCCAGCGCGACTGCGGCCAGCCGGTCACCGAGGACCAGCGGCAGGTCGAACCAGCGCTCGTCCCAGCCGCGGATCAGCCGGCCGCCCCACTCCTCGGCCACGAATCTGCCGATCCGGTCGGAGGTCGCGCGCAGCGGCCTGCCGAGGGAGTTGCCGTCGAGGTAGACGAGCGACGTGTCGGCGCCGACGAAACGAGCGCGGTGTTCGGCCAACGGGTCAGCCGCGTCCAGCGCAGCAGCTTCGAGCGTCACGTCGTCTCGTCTTCGTCCGGCACGGCCTTGCCGTCCGCCTCGTCCCGATCGGCCCACTCGAGGAGCGGTGCGATGTCGAAGACATGGTCATCGATGTCGTGGTGCAGGTCGCCGATCTCGGCGAACCGCGCGGGCACGGTCAGGATCGTGAAGTCGCGGGGTTCGGCGTCGTCGATCTCCGTCCAGCG
>JAKFEI010000359.1:0-1665 GCA_036675765.1 Nocardioides sp.
CGTCCCATTCCGCGGCCACGGCGAACTGTTCGTCGCCGAGCTTCACCCCTGTCTTCTCGTACGGCGTCTCGGGGTGCGGCTTCGACAGCGACATCGCCATGTCGAGGTAGTCGGCACCGGCGGCGAACGCACCGTTGAAGACAGCCATGTTGAACACCGGGTCGACCGCGTTCATCACATGCGTGATCGCGTGCTCTCGGCAGAGCGCGGCCACCGACTCCGCCGAGGACGCGTCCACCTGTGCGGCGACGTACCGCTGATCGGTGGCAGCGGCCTTCTCGGCCCGGGCGAGGTCGTAGTCGGCGACGACGATGACCTCGAAGAAGTCGCGGCGGGCGGCGATGGCCGCGAAAGCACCGCCGACGCCACCGGCTCCGATCAGCAGGATCCTCATGTCACTCGCCGATGTAGGACATCACGTGCTTGATCCGGGTGTAGTCCTCGAGGCCGTACATCGAGAGGTCCTTGCCGTAGCCCGAGTGCTTGAACCCGCCGTGCGGCATCTCGGAGACGAAGGGGATGTGGGTGTTGATCCAGACCACGCCGAAGTCGAGCTTGCGCGACATCCGCATCGCGCGGCCGTGGTCCTTGGTCCAGACGCTGGAGGACAGGCCGTACTGGACGCCGTTGGCGAAGCGGAGTGCCTCGGCCTCGTCGGCGAACCGCTGGACGGTGATCACGGGGCCGAAGATCTCGTGCTGGACCGCTTCGTCGTCCTGGCGCAGGCCCGAGACGACGGTGGGCTCGTAGAAGTAGCCGCCTTCGCCGCCGGTCACCGAGGCGCGTGCCCCACCCGCGTTGATCGAGGCGTGGTCGGGCAGGCGATCGACCATGCCGCTGACCCGGGCGAGCTGGTCGGGGTTGTTCAGGGCGCCGTAGAGGACGTCGGCGTCGTCGGGCATTCCGGTGCGGGTGGCGCGGGCCTGCTCGGCGAGGGCGGCGACGAACTCGTCGTGGATGCCGTCGGCGACGAGCACCCGGGTGGCCGCGGTGCAGTCCTGGCCGGCGTTGAAGTAGCCGGCTGTCGCGATCGACTCCACCGCAGCGGCGATGTCGGCGTCGTCGAAGACGACGACGGGGGCCTTGCCGCCGAGCTCGAGGTGGACCCGTTTGAGGTCGGTCGCGGCGGACGCGGCCACCTCTGAGCCCGCCCGCACGGAACCGGTGATCGCGACCAGTTGGGGGGTCGGGTGCTCGATGAGCGCGCGTCCAGTGTCCCGGTTGCCGCACACGACGTTGAGGGTGCCGGGCGGCAGGAACTCGCTCGCCAGCTCGGCGAGGAGCACGGTGCTCGCCGGGGTGGTGTCGCTGGGCTTGAGGACCACCGTGTTGCCGGCGGCGAGCGCGGGTGCGATCTTCCAGATCGCCATCATCAGGGGGTAGTTCCACGGCGTCACCTGGGCGACGACGCCGATCGGTTCACGGCGGACCCAGGACGTGTGGTCCTTCAGGTACTCGCCCGCGCTGCGGCCCTCGAGCACGCGCGCGGCCCCGGCGAAGAAGCGCAGCTCGTCGACGCTGGGCGGCAGCTCCTCCTCGGCCGTCAGGCCCAGCGGCTTGCCGGTGTTCTCGCACTCCACGCGGACGAACTCGTCCGCCCGGTCCTCCAGCGCCTGCGCGATGCGGAGCAACGCCTCCTGGCGCTCGCGCGGGGTCGTGTCGCCC
>JAKFEI010000475.1:0-1659 GCA_036675765.1 Nocardioides sp.
GGCGCCGTACGACATCGTGCTGACGCCGACCCTGGCCACGCCGCCCCTCGCTGTCGGCGCGTTGCGCAACGACGCCGACCCGGCCGCGGACTTCGAGGCGCAGAAGCGCTTCACCCCGTGGACGTCGGCCTGGAACGTCACCGGCATGCCTGCGATCTCGCTCCCGCTCCACCACACGCCCGACGGACTCCCGGTCGGCATCATGCTCGCCGCCCGCCCCGCCGAGGAGGAGCTGCTGCTCTCCCTCGCCGCGCAGGTGGAGGCCGCCTCGCCCTGGAAGGACCGCCACCCGCCGCTCTGGTGAGCTCTATGCGAACCAGGTAGGCGCGGCCGCGCGGAAGTCCTCGCGGGACAGGGAGCCCGAGGCCTCGGGGATGACGGCGAGGATCGGTACGCCGGTGATCCGGGTCAGGTCATGGCGGTTGCAGGTCTCCGCCAGGCCGGGGGAGTCGGGCCAGGCACCGATGATCAGGCCGGCCGGCTCGACTTGCACCGCTCGCAGTGCGGTGCAGGTCAGTTCGGTGTGGTTGAGCGTCCCGAGGCCGGCGCGGGTGACCACGACGACCTCGACCGGCGACGAGACCACGTCGTCCACACGCCGCCGCAACGCGAAGGTCAGGTCGCGGGCGAGGTCGAGCAGGGTGCCGCCGTCGGCATCCAGTCGGACCAGCAGTCCTCCGGCGCCCTCCACCAGCACGACGTCGTACGACGGCAGGAGGGTGCGGATGCGCGACACGTGTTCCCGCACGGTCGGGATCGCCACCCCCGCCCGGCGTGCGGCGGTGTCGGGTGCGAGCGGCTCGTCGAGGGCGACGAACTCGAGCACCTCGACGCCGCTCAGCCCGGCAACGGTGGCGGTGTCGTGGGGATCGGGGTCGGGGCCGCCGACGCCGGTCTGGACCGGCTTGACGACGAGCACCCGGTTCCCCGCAGCCGCCTCGCGCGCGGCCAGGGCGGCCGTCGCGACGGTCTTGCCGACCCCGGTGTCGGTGCCGGTGACGACGACGACTCGGGTCACTGGTGTTCCTTGACGAGGGCGACGAGGGTCGCGACGGCGCGTGCCCAGTCGTCCTCGGGGATGCCGGCGCTGGCGGTGATCCGCAACCGCGAGATCCCGTCCGGCACCGACGGCGGACGGAAGCAGCCGACCCGCAACCCGGACTCCAGCGCGGCAGCCTGCGCCGCGACGGCGGCCTGCGGCGACGACATCGGGACCGACAGCACGGCGCCTGCCGGAGCGACCACGCCGAGGGCATCGGCCAGATCGGCGACGCGGGTCCGGACGGTCTGCGCCAGTTCGGGGCGCGCGACGATCTCCCGCAGCGCGGCCAGTGCGCCAGCAGTCGGTGCAGGCGCCAGCCCGGTGTCGAAGATGAACGGGCGCGCCCGGTTGACCAGGTGCTCGCGCACGGCAGCAGAGCCGAGGACCGCCCCACCCTGGCTGCCCAGCGACTTCGACAGCGTCGCCGTGACCAGCACGTGGGGGAGTCCGGCGAGCCCGAGCGTGGCGACGAGTCCGGGCCCGTGCACGCCCACGCCGTGGGCTTCGTCGACGATGAGGAGGGCGTCGTACTGCTCGCACAGGGCGGCGAGTTCGCCCAGCGGTGCCGCGTCGCCGAGGACGGAGTAGACCGACTCGACGAGCACCATCGCCCGTTC
>JAKFEI010000083.1:0-1655 GCA_036675765.1 Nocardioides sp.
GGCGACCTTCAGCGCTCCTTCGATCGTCTCGCGGGAGACCTCCTTGCGGAACTGCGCCTTCGGGTTGCGGGCGCCGTTGACGTGGTTCTTCCACGCAACGTGCGTCATGGCCTCCCGCATCGCGACCGGGTCGACGCCGTACTTGGAGGTGTAGGCCGGGTCGAGCAGCGAGAAGGCTGCGGGCGCGGTCAAGGAGAGCTCCGCGGCTGTGCCGTCCGACGGCGGGTCTGCCCGCAGGAGCCCCGAGAATCCGGAGTCCTTGAGCTTCTCGACACCGACGGCCATCACCCGGTCGTAGGCCCCGGAGGCCACGGCGTAGCAGGCATTGCGGAACGACTCGGAGCCCGTGGCGCAGTAGTTCTCGACCCGGGTCACCGGCTTGTAGTCGATCCCCAGGGGCCGGCTGAGCGTCAGCCCGCTCTGGCCCGAGCCCAGGGTTCCCAGCCACCAGGCGTCGACGTCGTCGCGCTGCACCCGCGCAGAGCCGAGCGCCTCTCCCACGGCTTCGAGCAGCAGGTCGTCGGTGGAGGACTCCCAGCGCTCACCGAACCGGGTGCAGCCCATGCCGACGATCGCGACGGCATCCTTGATCCCCTTGCTGGCCATCAGCGGACCCGGGCCTTCCAGAAGTAGTTGTGCACGGCACCGGCGGTGAACAGGCGCCGGAACACCAGGTCGACCTCGGAGCCGACGTCGACCTGCTCCGGATCGGCATCGGCGACCTCGAGGGTCGTGCGGCCACCACCGTCGAAGTCGACGACCACGTCGATCACCGGCGGAGACGGCGAGAACGCCAGCCGGTCGATGGTGAACGTCGCCACCGAACCGGTGCGATCCGCCAGCGACACCGTCTCCATCGCGTCGACGGCACTGCAGGACCGGCACACCCGCAACGGCGGCACGTGGAGGAACCCGCACGCCGTGCACCGGGTGCCGGCGAAGCCGAACTTCCACGCTCCGGCGCGCGCCGATGGCGGGCCGGCGGGCCGGTCCGGCTCGGGGCGGCGGGGCAGTTCGCGATCGAGCAGTCCACGCCAGGAGAGGTACGTCGGGTAGGGAATCGCACGCCCCGCTTCGATCTGGTCGGCCACGGTCCGCCCTGCGCGACGGCTCGGGAGGAGCTCCGTGGTGCGCAGCAGCAGCCCGTCACAACCGTCGACGGCCGACAGAACCAGCACGGTCTCCCCCGGACCTGCGACATCGAGTACGGCAGCCAGGCCGAGGAGTGGGTCCACGGCACCGGAGAAGCCGATGGGCGACCCGCTCGACGAGAGGGCGCCCTTGACGAGAGCCCCGGCCCGCTTGGTGATTCCCGAGTTCCCACTCGTCACGACGACATGGTCGGCCTCCGCGAGGCCAGCGGCGTCGAGCAGCCGGGCAGCAACGACACGGACCAGGTCGGCGTACTGCTCGAAGCCGAAGCGCTCCTCCCACTGCTCCCCCGTCGTGCGCTGAGGGTCGCGCCAACGGTCGAGCACTTCGACGGTCTCGCTGGCGACGCCGAGCACCTCGGCGACCGCGTCGCCTTCGCCGAACAGGAGGGCCGCGGCGCCGTCGCCACCGGACTTCTCGTCCGCTGACCCGGGCTTGCCGAGGCGGACATCGGCGGCCACCACCAGGCCGCCGGAGGCGAGAGCGGCCCGGACACCGGCGAA
>JAKFEI010000362.1:0-1646 GCA_036675765.1 Nocardioides sp.
TCTCTCGCCAGGACCTTCGTCCCGAGCCGAGGCCGACCCCACCGGCCCGGAATGACCATGGTGCTGCGGTCTTCGATCATGATTTGCTGGCAGGTCCCGATTCGGTCTTCGGGCCGCTCGGGACGGACCTACGGTGGCGTAGTGGACACCATCACCCTGCGCGTGGCATTCGGCCTCGTGGCCGTGTGTGTCCTTGCGCTCTTCTACGGCGTGACGTACCGGTCCACGCGGTCGTCGTACAGCGCCTGGTGGTGTCTCTCGCTGTCGTGCTTCATCCTCAGTGCGTTGCTGTTCGTCCTCAACGGCACCCCGGTGCAGGTCGTCGCCAACCCGGTGGGCAACGCCACCGGCGCCCTTGGTGCCGGTTGTGTCTGGGCCGGTGCCCGGTCCCTCCGTGGTCGGGACGTCTCGTGGCGGCCGCTGGTGCTGGTCCCTGCCCTCGTTCTGCTGGTTTCGCTGCTGGACGACCCGGTCCACGACAGGTGGTCAGGGGGCATCGCGTACCTCCTCGCCATGGCAGGCCTGATCGGGCGGTCGGCCGTCGAGCTCCGCCAGCAGCTCCGCGAACGTGACCCCCGGGGCGGCAACAGCGACCAGATCCGGTTCGCGGTGTCCTCGATGGCGATCACCTCGGGAGCCATCGCCGGCTACTACGCCGTGCGAACGGTCGTGTTCGTCGTCCTCGGCCCGGAGCATCGGGTCTTCGACGTCGGGTTCGGCGGCCAGACGACCACCTTGCTCACCATGGTCCTGCTGGTCGTGGTGACGTTCAGCATGTCGGCGCTCAGTCACGAGCAGCAGACCTCCGACCTCCGGTTGCAGGCCACGCGGGACGCGCTCACCGGTCTGCTCAACCGCGCCGAGTTCTTCCGGGTCGCCGAGCGCGACCTCCGACGTCGCGGCCGGCCGGCGGCGCTGGTCATCGCCGACCTGGACCGGTTCAAGGACCTCAACGACCGGTTGGGCCATGCGGCCGGTGACGACGCGCTGATCGCCTTCGCCAAGAGCTGTGCGGCCGTCGTCGGCGACCGCGGGCTCGTCGGTCGCCTGGGTGGGGACGAGTTCGTGCTCCTGGTCCCCGACGTGGAAGCCGACCTGCTCACCGAGGCGATCGCGGCCCGCTACAGGCGGGACGCCGAGCGGCGCACGGCAAGCTTCGGGATCGCCACCATCGCCCCCGGCGACGACATCGCGACCACGATGGCCGCCGCCGACGCCGCGTTGTACCGCGCCAAGGCCGGTGGGCGCGGTCGGGCGGGTCGTGACGCCGATGACTCCTGGCCCGACCCGCGGTCCGCACTTCCATGAGCGATGAAAAGCATGGCACCGGCCCGTTGGACGTCACCTTCAGTGAGCAGCTCTGCAGGAGCACGGCCAGCGCAGCCGCCTGGACGTGCGTGAAGTGGGCGGAGTCCGTCGACTACTTCGGCACCAAGGGCCTGGTGAAGGTTCGCGGCACGATCGACGGGGTGCCCTTCGCCACGTCCTTCATGGCCCTCGGCGACGGGACGCACATGCTGCCCGTGGCCGCCGCCGTACGGAAGAAGATCGGGAAGGGTGAGGGGGACACCGTCGTCGTGAGGCTCGAGGAGCGCCTCTCCTGACGGTGGACAGAGCAGTCGCGTACGGGCGTTCGGTCATGCCGA
>JAKFEI010000149.1:0-1645 GCA_036675765.1 Nocardioides sp.
TACGACGACTGCTCTCGTGCCTGCGCGGCCCGACCACCGCCCCGGGCATCGAGGTGGTCGCCGACGACCAGGACGTCCTGCGCACGATGCTTCCGGAGAACGACCGCGAGGGCTTCGACGTCCATCCGGTCGTCGAGACCCTGGCCGATCCCGACACGCTGACCTGGCTGCGCGAGGGCTGGGCGCCCGAACTGGTGACCGCGATCGGTCGCATCGGCGGCCTTCCCGTCGGCTTCATCGCCAACCAGTCGACCCACCTGGCCGGCGCCCTGACCGCGGACGCCTCGGCAAAGGCCGCGGACTTCCTGGAGCTGTGCGAGCGCTGGAAGCTGCCGGTGGTCTCGCTGGTCGACACCCCGGGCTTCATGGTCGGCCCCGAGGCCGAACGCACCGGCCTGGTCCGACACGCCTCGCGGATGGTGACCGCCGGCGCCGTCCTGACGGTTCCGCTCGTCGGCGTGGTCCTGCGTCGCGGCTACGGCCTCGGCGCGCAGGCCATGCTCGGCGGCAGCACCCACCGACCGCTGCTGACCGTGGCGTGGCCGGGCGCGCACCTCGGGGCCATGGGACTGGAAGGAGCCGTCCGGCTGGCGTTGGCCCATGAGCTCGCCGCCATGCCCGAGGACGAGCGCGAGGCCGCCGTGGCCGAGCACACCGCCCAGCTCCGCGACCACGCGAAGGCCCTCAACGCCGCCCGGGTGTTCGAGATCGACGACGTGATCGACCCCGCCGAGACCCGCGCCGTGATCGTCGCGACCTTGCAGCGCGCGACCCCGCGCCGCTGAGACCACGCGCGGCAGCGCGGCGAGAGCTGCCGTGACGTCGAGCTTGCTCGACCCCAGAGCGGCGAAGCCGCACTCGCGCAAACTCTATTTGTCGAGCTTCTTCTTCAGGAACCAGGCGCCCAGGCCCAGCGCTGCCGCCCCGGCCGCGATCGTGCCGGGACGGTTCTGCCAGCGCGTGTACTCGTCGGCCACCTGCGGCCACGCCTCACCGATCACGGCGGCGGCGTCCTCGGGCGTGGCCTTCAGTCCCTCGACGGAGACGGGCGTCCCGAAGACCATCCGCACCTTGCGCGGCAACGGCCAGCGCCGCTTCTCCGTACCGGTGATGGTGGTCGGGATCAGCGGCGCACCGGCCTCGATCGCGAGTCGGGCGGCGCCACGCTTCGGTGCACCGAGGCCCTCCTCGCGGACCCGCGTGCCCTCGGGGAACAACGCCAGCGCGTCGCCGCGGGCGAGGATCGCGCGAGCGGTCTCGAGGGCGTCCTCGTCGGACGCGCCGCGCCGGACCGGGAACGCACCGAGGCGGAGGAAGATGCCCGCCAGCGGACCCTCGAAGTGCTCGGCCTTGCCCATGAAGTGCACCGGCCGGCGCAGCACGATCGCGACGAAGAACGGGTCCCAGAAGCTCTTGTGGTTGGGCACGATGACGACCGGCCCCTTCTTGGGGACGTTCTCCTTGCCCGTCGCGGTGAACCCGCACACGATCCGCAGGATCAACGCAGCGGTGTACTTCACGATCAGGTAGAGCGGCCCGCTCACACCCTTCTCGCGCGCGATCCGGTGGGCTTCTTCGTTCGTCGTCGGCACGACAGCCATCTTGGCGCGGGCGACACGATCCGGCCAGTGGCTCGCCGGACTCG
>JAKFEI010000342.1:0-1634 GCA_036675765.1 Nocardioides sp.
TCGTGGTCGGCGCACGGATGGCGGCGGTCGAGTGGTGCGAGTCCCTGGCCCGCGCCGGGAAGCTGGTCGCGTTGCTGTGCTCCGGTGACGAGATCGCTCCCGAGTTCGGGGCGAAGCGTCGTACCGAGCACATGGACCGGCTCGACCGGCTGGGCGTGACCGTGCACGTGGACTGCTCCGTGCACGAGATCACCGCCATCGGAGTCCGCTACACGCCGGCAAACGGCACGGCCCGTGACCTCGCCGCCGATGCGGTCGTCCTGGCCGGGGAGGTCGTCGCCGACCGGTCCGTCCGGGATGCCCTGGTCGCAGCGCTGCCGGGCGTCGACGTACGCCTGGTCGGCGACGCGGACGGGCTCGGCCTGATCCGCGGCGCGACGGCCGACGCCGCGACGCTGGTGGCCTCGCTCTAGCCCTTCTTGCGGGTCAGGAAGGCGGTCATCGCCTCGCGTGCCTCGTCGGAGCCGAACAGGCGCGCGCTGAGCTCGACGAGCTCCTCGCCCTTGGCGTCGATGTGCGCCAGCAGGTCGGCGCCCAGCAGCTGCTTGGTCTCGCGGAGGCCCTGGGCAGCGCCCGTGGCGATCTGGCCGGCGACCTCGTCGACCTTCGCCTGCAGGTCGGCGGCGGGTACGGCGACCGTGGCCAGGCCGTGCTCGACGGCCTGGGTGCCCGTGAAGACCTCGCCACCGAGGGCGGTGAGGGCGGCGCCGCGTGAGGTCATCCGCGGCAGCACCGTCAGGGAGATGACCGCGGGCGTCAGGCCGAGCTTCACCTCGGTCAGCGCGAAGGTGGCGTCCTCGGCCACGATCGCCACGTCCGCGGCCGCCACGATGCCGATCCCGCCGGCCCGGGCCGCCCCCTCGACGACCACGACGACCGGCTTCGACAACGCGACGATCTGGCGCTGCAGCGCCACGATGGCCCGCGCACCCTCCTGCATCGGCGTCGTCGCCGCCGCCGCGAGGTCGGCACCCGAACAGAACACCCGGCCGGATGACTTCAGTACGACGACGCGGACGTCGTCGGCTGCATCGGCTGTCGTGAGGTGAGCGGTCAGCTCGGTGATCAACTGCCTCGACAGTGCGTTGCGGTTGTGGGGCGAGTCGAGGGTGATCGTGGCGACGGCGTCGGCGACATCGAGGTGGACCAGCTCGGCGGGTGCGTCAGTCATGCGGTCATCCTGCCGCACCGCTCGCCCGGTGGTTGAGGTGCGAGCGCAGCGAGCCTCGAAACCCCCCGGGTGCAGGCCGATGCCCGAGGGGCGAGCGAAGCCACATTCCGAACCAGCGCAGCGGGTCGTCGGGCAAGATCCGCGGTACGTTGCGCGGTGCCGCCCCGCGGCCCCATGCCCTGACAGGAGACCCCATGCCCCACGACCCGAACCAGGCGAACATCGTCCGGCCCTTCACCCGCAAGTCCACCGTCCTCGAGCTTGCCTCGACCGTGCCCGGGCGCGCGTTCAAGGCGTTGATCGTGCGCCAGCTCCCTCCGGTGGCCACCGAGAAGGAGCGTCAGGAGCTGGAGGACCTCACCGTCGGCCTTCCGCTGGAGACCTTGGTCGAGCTGTCCGAGGGCAAGCTCACCTGGGGGATCGCCGACTCCGTCGTCGACCTGGCGAACCGCAAGCCGCATCG
>JAKFEI010000517.1:0-1631 GCA_036675765.1 Nocardioides sp.
ACTTCCTCAAGGCTACGGTCCCGGCCGCCGAGGCCGCCGGCGTCCGACTCTGTGCCCACCCGGACGACCCGCCGCTCCCGACACTGCGCAACACCGCCCGGGTCCTGACCAGCGAGGCGGCCCTGCAGCGATTCGTCGACCTGGTCCCCAGTCCGGCGAACGCGCTGGAGTTCTGTCAGGGAACCATCTCGGAGATGCACGACCTCGACATCTACGAGGTCATCGCCCGGTTCGCTGCCCAGGACCGGATCGGCTACGTCCACTTCCGCAACGTCGTGGGCCGGATGCCGAACTACCACGAGGTGTTCGTCGACGAGGGGTACGTCGACATGTTCCGAGCCCTCCGTACCTATGCGGAGAACGGCTACGACGGGGTGTTCATCCCCGACCACACGCCCCAGATGACCTGCGATGCGCCCTGGCACGCAGGCATGGCCTACGCCCTGGGCTGGATGAGTGCCGCGCTGCGCGCGGTGGAGGAGGGACGATGACCGTCCACGAGATTTCCCGGCCATTGTCGACGTCGGACCTGGACGCGCTCAGCGTCACGCTGCGCAGTGCCCTGGTCTCCGACATCCTGGACGGGATGGGCCTGCGCGAGCAGTGCCTGGCCCCCGGGCTGACGGCGGAACGTACCGACCACACGGTGGTCGGGTACGCGTACAACACCCGGGCCCGGGTCATCGACGAGATGCCGGCGGAGCCCTACACCGGCCTCCTCGAGGCACTCGACGGCATCGGGGCCGGCGACGTCTACCTGATCTCCAGCAGCTCCGACGCAGCCCTGTGGGGCGAGCTGACCTCGACGGCCGTGCGGTCCCAGGGGGCACGGGGCGCCGTCTGCGACGGCTACCTTCGTGACGTGCGGATGGTACGCGAGCTGGGCTTTCCGGCCTTCTCGCGCGGCACCAGCCCCCGCGACTGCGCGGGCCGGGTCGAGATCTCGAGGGAACCCGGCTCCCTGGTCATCGGTGGCGTCACCGTTGCCAACGGCGACCTGGTGGTCGGCGACGAGGACGGTGTCGTCGTGATCCCCGGCCACCTGATCGAGGAGGTCGTCACCGCTGCGCTGGAGAAGTCCGCGGCCGAGTCGGAGTTCCGGACGGCGGTGCGCGAAGGCATGAAGCCGTCGGAAGCCTTCCGTCGCTTCGGTGTGCTCTGAGGATTCCGCGATGACCCTCGATGACCTGATCAGCCTCGCGGACGACGAGCTCGAGGTGCTGGTCGACGTGGGTCGCGGCGCTGACATCCTGTCGCTCACCCATCGCCGATCGGCAGTCGACGTCCTCTTCTCCACACCGTGGCGCGAGCGCGCCGACGAGATCCGGGCGGGCCGCACCACGCCATCGTCGTACGACGGCGTGGCGGTCCACCTGGAGCAGTACCGCGGTGGCTGGAACACCCTGTGCCCGAACGCCGGTCCGCCCCGCGTGATCCACGGGGCACCGGTGGGCTTCCACGGCGAGGCGGTGACCGCGCGCTGGGAGGTGGTTGCTCGCGACCCGGCAGAGCTCCGGCTCCGGGTGTCGCTGTTCTCGGTGCCGGTGACGATCGAACGGCGCATCGCCCTCGTCGGCGGCGGCACGCTGGTCATCGAGGACGACGTCTCGAACGACGGTCCCGACCCGCTG
>JAKFEI010000041.1:0-1630 GCA_036675765.1 Nocardioides sp.
TGCGGTCGGCGACGTGCGCCGTGCGTTCGGCCGCGTGGAGCGCGCTCGCCTGATCCTCGAGATCGTCGAACAGCGCGAACAGATCGTCCTCCCAGCCCATGGCACCCAGACTCCCACGCCCGCAGACCCTCGCTGCGAGCAGGTCCGGTCCGATGCCGCCCCGGCCTGTGGAGAAGCAGTTGACTCTAGTGTCGAACGAATGCATCCTGAGGCAAACGGAAGCAAACGCAAGGATTCTCGGGATGATGGAAACAGCGAGCGACGCCCGCGTTCGAGTGCGTGGCGCGCTCCTCTGGACGGGTGTCACCGCCGCCTCCGTGGCGCTTGGCCGGACGACGCTGTCCGGGGCGACCGCACTGGTCGCGGCACCGGGCCCGGACTTCGTGTCGCTCCTGGTCCAGCTCTGTTCCGTGGTGGCGCTCGTCTCCGTGGCGGCGCTCTGGTGCCTCACCACCGATGTCGTGCGCCAGGCCGTTCGGCCGGGTCCGACACGGACGCCGCCCGGCCGAGCCGGCGCGGTCCGGCGCCTGCTGCTCACCGCATGCGGCATTGCGGTGCTCTCCACGACCACGGGGGTCGCCCACGGCCACGAGGGACCGGACGCGCCACTCAACGCCGAGGCGCTCGACGGCCTGCCGCTCCCTGATCGAGCCACCGGCGGCGGTCCGTCCGGGGCTCCGGTCGACGCCCTCGTGGTCCGGGTCCGGCCGGGCGACTCGCTGTGGGCCATCGCCGCCCGGGCGCTCGGTCCGGGCGCCTCCGCAGCCCAGGTGACGTCGTACTGGCACCGGATCCATGCCGCCAACGCCGCCGTGATCGGAAACGACCCCGACCTCCTCCTCCCCGATCAGCACCTTCGCCTGCCACCCCACTGACCCACCCGTTGGCCCCACCCGTTGGCCCCACCGCCTCACCCACCCAGGAGGAACCATGTCCGTCTCTCCCGAACTCATCGGCGTCCGGCTCCCGGTGCCGGTCACCGCCACGCAGGGCACGCTCGCCCTCGCCCTGCTCCCCCGGCACGCACCGCCCGAACTGACTGCACCCGGCCCGCGGCCCGGCGCCACCGTCGTACCCATCGACCGGCGACTGCGGCACACCATCACGGAGTGGACCCACCGGTTCGCCCAGGCCGCGCTCGAGATCGTCGGGGGTGACCGTCCGTCGTCACAGTTGCTGCGCTGGACGTCGCCGGAGGTCTACACCGACCTGCGGCGGCGCGCCCAACTGGTCGCCCGGGCCGGCGGCCACCAGCCCGGGCTCGCCCGGGTGCAGACCGTCCGTCCGGTCGTCCAGAGCGTGCACTGCTGCTTCGTGACCGACGACATCGTCGAGTGCGGGGTCCACGTGCGCCACGGCGAACGCTCCCGCGCGGTCGCGATCCGGTTCGAGCGAACGGGGCAGCGCTGGATCTGCACCGCCCTCGACTTCTCCTGACGGCGAGGGCCGGGACTTCCCAAGTGTGACGAGCGTCACTACGTTACCTCTGGGTAATCCAGCCCCCGTTCCCACAGGAGATCCGCATGCTGCGTGCACTCGCGGCGGCCCTTGCCGTCGTCGGCGCGACACTCGTCGCACCCCTCACCACCTCCCCGGCCCACGCGGACGGAGCCGGGGTCGGCACCCCCTG
>JAKFEI010000118.1:0-1622 GCA_036675765.1 Nocardioides sp.
GCGCCGCGCGGCCTCGGCCAGCATCGCGTTGAGCTTGACGAACACCGAGTGCAGGTACGCCATGTCGGTGTTGGTGATCGGCACGATCGGCCAGCAACCCCGCACGGGGATGGCGTCCAGGTAGTTCACCAGCAGCACCCGGGCGCGGGGCGAGCGTCGCTTGATCTCCTTGAGCGCGGCGACCACCTTGTCCTCGGTCGCGGCGACGTTGTCGGCCAACTGGTCGAAGCCGCCGGCGGTGAACCGCTCCTTGCAGCCGCCCAGCGGCAGCGATGACTCGTCAATCAGCGGGATGACGTCCGGGAAGGGGAGCACCGGTGTCGGGATGCTGACGGGCGACGCAGAGATGCAGGAGATCGCCCCCGAGGCCACCTCCGCGTCGTTGCCACCGATCCCGACGGTCACCAGGTCGGTGGTGGGAGTGAGGCGGTCGAACTGCGGCGGGTTGGTGCCACCCAGGGGCAGGCCGGCCTGCGGATGCGCGAAGTGCTCGGTGGTCGCCGACCCGCAGGTGGCGTCCCGGAACACCGGGATCGCCAAGGTGGCAGCCACGATCTTCGGGTAGTTGGTGTGCGACTGGAAGCAGTCCGTCGGCGCGTGACGTGCGTCGGGGAACCCGTTGCGGTCGAAGAGCACCACGTCGGCCGACCACGAGTCGCCCAGCGCGACGTACTCCTGGTAGCGCGGAGTGACGGCGGCGTGCGCGACGGGTGCGGAACCGGACGAGAGCAGCGGGAGGGTGGCCAGGCCGAGCAGGGCAGCGAGCACGACAGGCACGGCGGGAGGACGACGCATGCCGGTCCAACGAGCGAAGGTGGTGGCCGTCACACTGACAATGCTTCGACGGGTCAGCCGACGAGCGCACTCATCTGCCGGACCACCTCCAGCAGTGGACCCAGTGCGGGCGAGGAGTCGCCCGCCCGGTGCACCGTCGTGAGGGGGCGATGGAGGGGTGGGTCGAAACTGCGGACCGCCACGCCCGGCACCGGCACCCGGGCGGCTTCGACGCTGTGCCAGATGCAGGACGCCAGGCCGGCGGTGACGGCGGCCAGCCAGACGTTGCGTTCGTCGGTCTCCACGGCGACCTCGGGCACCACTCCGGCGCGCGCGAAGAATCCGTCCAGTGCGGCCCGTCGTTTGCTTCCGGCGGTCGGCAGGACGAGGGGCACACCGGCGAGGTCGGCCATCCGCACCCGGTCGGGCAGCGGAAGTGCCTCGGGGGAGTAGAGCCGGATCTCGGCGCGGCCGATGCTCACCTGCACGAGGTCGGACGTCACTGTGCTGTCGCAGATGCCGAGGTCGGCCGTCCCGGCCGTGACGAGGTCGACGACCTCGGCCGAGCTGCTGCAGCCCACCAGGCGCGACGGCATCTCGACGCCGTGGTCCCGCAGGGCCGCCAGGATCGGTACGGCGAGCGCGGCCTGCAGCGTCGGCGACGCGGCGATGACCAGCGGTGCGGTGTGGTCGGTGGCACCGGCCACCGACTGCAGGGCGTCGATGCTGGCCAGGACGCCGCGCGCACGGCGCACCAGTTCGGCGCCTTCGTGGCTGAGCGCCACGCCGCGCCCGGACCGCTCGAAGATCGTGATGCCGAGCTCGCGTTCCAGCTGGCGCACGGCCCG
>JAKFEI010000026.1:0-11695 GCA_036675765.1 Nocardioides sp.
GGGTCGGCCTCGAAGAGGTACTTGTCGAAGTACTCGTTGCTGACCTGGCCCGAGCGGAGGGTGAACTCACCCGTGAGGCGGCAGGTGGCGTCGATGTCGGCGGCGAGGGCCGTGTCCGTGGTCGTCACGGTCCTGAGCCTAGTGCCGCCATCCGGCACCCCGACGACCTAGGCTCAGTGCGTGCCCGGTCCCCCGCACTCCGCCGCCCGCCGCATCGCCGGCATGGGCGAGACGATCTTCGCCGAGATGTCGGCCCTCGCTGTCCGCACCGGAGCCGTCAACCTCGGCCAGGGCTTCCCGGACACCGACGGTCCGCCGGAACTGATCGGGGCTGCGGTCGACGCGCTGCGCGGTGGCGCGAACCAGTACGCCCCGGGCATCGGCATCCCGTCCCTGCGGCAGGCGATCGCGCGCCACCAGCAGCGGCACTACGGCATCGAGCTCGACCCGAGCACCCAGGTCGTCGTCACGACCGGCTGCACCGAGGCGATTGCCGGGGCCCTGCTCGGCCTCGTCGACCCCGGCGACGAGGTGATCGTCCTGGAGCCCTACTACGACTCCTACACGGCGATGATCGCCTTCGCCGGAGGAGTACGACGACCCGTCACCCTGCGCGCACCCGACTTCCGACTGGACCCGGCCGAGCTCGAAGCCGCGGTCTCCCCGCGCACGAAGCTGATCCTGCTCAACACTCCGCACAACCCGACCGGCCGTGTCCTCGACGCCGTCGAACTGGCAGCCGTGGCCCGGGTCGCCCAGGCGCACGACCTGACCGTCGTGACCGACGAGGTCTACGAACACCTGACCTTTGACGGCCGGGTCCACGTGCCGCTCGCGACCCTGCCCGGCATGGCCGAGCGGACCCTGACCCTGTCCAGTGCCGGCAAGTCCTGGTCGGTCACCGGGTGGAAGGTCGGCTGGGCGACCGGACCCGCCCACCTGGTCGCGGCGGTCACCGCCGCCAAGCAGTGGCTGACCTACACCTCGGGTGCACCCCTGCAGCCCGCCGTCGCCAGCGCGCTCGACAGCCCGTCGGACTTCCCGGCGCGGCTCCGGGCCGACCTGCAGGCGCGTCGCGACGAACTCGTGGCCGGTCTCGCAGCGGCCGGCCTGACGTCGTACACACCGGAGGGGACGTACTTCGCGACCACCGACGTCAGCGCCCTCGGCTGGGCCAGCGGCGGCGACTTCTGCCGCGCGCTGCCCGACAGGGCAGGCGTGGTCGCGATCCCCTCGGAGGTCTTCTACGACGACCCCGACGCACCCGGTGCCGGACGGCAGCTGGTCCGCTGGGCGTTCTGCAAGCGGCCCGAGGTCATCGCCGAGGCGGTGGCCCGCCTGTCGGCCGCCGACCTGGCCCGCTGAGCGCTGTTCGAGGAGTGACGTCCATGCAGCAGATCGGCCGCTACCCCGTCTCCCGGGTCATCGGGTCGGGCGGGTTCGGGACCGTCTTCCTCGGCGCCGACCCGGCGACCGGCGAACCGGTCGCGATCAAGGTCCTCGACTGGCCCGAACAGGGTTGGCGTCGCCAGATGTTCCGCGACGAGGCAGCCGCACTGCGCTCGGTCAACCACCCCAACGTCGTGCGGATCCGCGACGTCATCGACACCCCGGACCTCGCCGCTCTCGTCACGGACTACGTCGAGGGGGCGTCGCTGCGCCGCGTCCTCGAGGAGGCCGGTCCCCTCGACGGGCCGCAGGCCCTGTCGGTCCTCACCGGCGCGCTGCAGGGTCTTGCCGCGGTCCACGCGACCGGTCTGGTCCACGCCGACCTGAAGCCCGAGAACGTCCTGCTCGACACCACCGGGACGTCCCGCCTGATCGACTTCGGCCTGACCGGCCCGCCGCGCGCCCTCGCGGGCCCCGACACCTGGATCGGCACCCCCGCGTACCTCGCCCCCGAGGTCGTGCTCGGCCAGCACATCGACCAGCGCAGCGACCTCTACGCCACCGCGGTGATGCTCTTCGAGTTGCTCTGCGGACGACCGCCGTACGTCGGCCCGAACCCGGTGATGACCGCACTGCTGCACGTGCAGTCACCGATCCCCGACCTCCGGCGCCTGTACCCGGGGATCAGCGACGCCCTCGCCGGCCTCTGCACACAGGACCTCGCCAAGGACCCGACCCGACGCCACCAGAACAGCCGGGCGTTCCTCACCAGCCTCGACATCGCCGCGACCCAGACGTACGGCGCCGAATGGGCCGCGGCGGGGGCCACGCTCGGCACGCTCGTCGCCTCCACGTTGACGGCACTGTCTGCACTGTCCTCGGCTCCCGCCGCACTCGGCCTGCTCGGCGCCGCGCCCGCAGCCGCACCGCTGGCGGCCGGGTTGGCTGCCGCCGGTGCCGTCGGCTCGGGCGGGATCGCCGCGGGCGTCGGTGGTGTCGGTGTCGGGTCCGGACTCGGTGCTGCAGGAGGCGCGGGTGTGGGCGCGGCAGGGGCCGGAGCGGGGGCGGCCGGAGCCGGTGCCGTCGGCGCCGGAGGAGCCGCCGCAGCGGGCGCGGGCGGAGCGGGTGTCGCCGGTTCCGGGGGCGGCATGCTGGCCGCCATCGGCGGAGCCAAGGGGGCCGTCGCCGCCGCGAGCATCTTCGCCGTCGTCAGTGTCGGGGCCGGCGCCGCCGTACTCCTGAACGACGACGACCCCGCCGCATCGAAACCACCGGCAGAGGTGCTGCGGGACGTCTACGCCTACACGCTCGCCGGCGCGGACCCCGACGGCGACGGGATTCCCGACACCACCCTCGTCGTCATGGACGGGGCCGACGAGGTCACCCGGCTTCCCGATGCGGGCGAACCGTCGTGGAGCACCGACGGCCGCTACGTCGCCGTCGTCTCCGCGGGCGCGCTGACGGTCGTCGACACCGACAACGGCTCCATCACGACGACCGAGTGCGATGACCCCGACGGCTGCGGGCCGAGCGCCGTCCGGGACGACCGTGTCGTCACCCTCGACGGTTCCGGGGTCGTCAGCTACTCCCTGCCTGCCCTCGACGATCGACGGGACGAGGCGACGCAGCCAGCCGGCATCACGTGGGACGCGCTGCTGGCGACGGGCGACAGCATCCTCGCCTTCGGGTACGACGACTCCACCGACGGTTACCGCGGCGGGCCGGTCGCCATGTCTCATCGCATCGATGCCGACGGAACGGTCACCCGCTTCGACGACCAACTGCCGTCGCGCGCCTCCCTGTGGGAGGGCCAGGCCTACTCGGCACGGTCGGCCTACGGCGGCCCCCGGGCTGCCGTGCTCGAAGGCGGCAGCGGCGGAGCCTGCGTCTACGGCTACACGCTGTTCATCGTGGATCCGGCCCGACCGGGCACGTCCGTCGCCACGGACATGTCTGCGATGGTGGAAGGCGAGTCCGCCGATCAGGAGTACCAGACCATCAACGACCTCTGGTTCGACAGCGACGGCACGCTCCGCGCGAGCAGCTCCACCAACGTCTGCGAGTTCGAGGACGACTTCACGTCGACCTCCCGCCCCGGAATCGCACAGAGCGTCTGGCGCCTGGACGGGACGACCTGGGTGCTCGACGACGACCGACCGCTGCTGTCGACGAACCTGTTGCCGACCGGCGCCCGCATCGACCTGACCGCGGACCCCGACGCCGACTCGGGCGGCAGTCACGGAGCGCTGGCGCTGACAACCGCCCAGGGCACCGAACAGATCGACGACAACGTGCTGAGGGTGTTCACACCAGCGGCCTGACCCGTCAGCGCTGGTACCAGCGGCCCACTTCAGGCCGCAGCAGCATCCACGCGGCCGAGCCGAACACACCGACGAGCGCGAGCAACGGCCAGGCGCCGACGGACATCACGACGAGCAGCAGGGCGCCCGTCACCGCGGAGATGACGAGGGTGATCCGGGCCCAGTTCTGCCCGATGAAGGCGAGGCCGGCGAGCACGATCGCGGCAACCGCCCACAGGGCGAAGCCGACGAGCACGACGTACATCCCGGCCAGCAGGGAGTTCTCGGTGAGGTCGTAGGCCTCGACCATCTTGGGCTGGTCGCGCGTGACCTCGGCGAACAGGTCCTCGGCCTGCGACGGCAGGACCGCCATCATCACGACGATGCCGAGCAGCACGAGCGAGGAGGTGATCCAGGTCAGTACGCAGGCAGCGGTCAGCGCCTGCGGCCGCGTCCGTCGTACGACGGAAGGCCGGTGTGCGGACGCGCCCGGGTCGCCGAACGGGTGCTCGCCCGCAGTCGGCTCCGAAGCGGAAGGAGAGGAAGGAGCGGCGTCGGGCGATGCCGCCGTGGATCGCCCGGCAGGCGTTCCCGGCGGCCGCAGCAGCCCGACCCGCTCGGCCCGGCGCTCTTCGTAGGCCTGCACCCACGGCCGTCCCGCGTACCAGTCGCGCGTCGGCTGGAGCCACAGCAGCAGGATCGCGAAGACCAGCATCGCGGCGAAGAAGTCCGCAGCGGCCATGCCACCGACCAGGAGCAGCGGCGCCAGCAGGGTCAGCGCGATCCGGGCGCTGGTCGAGCGCTTGAAGACCTGGACCCCGAGGATCGCGGCCGCCGTCGCTGCGCCGGCACCGATCACGCAGAGCACCTGCAACATGCTGGTGTAGCCGTCGAGAGTGAGCCCGAGCCCACTCATCGGCGGCTTCGAGAGCGCCGTCTGCAGCTTCTCCTGGACCTCGAGCGTGCGCAGCGTCGAGATCCGCTCCCATGCGGACAGCACGACGATGATCGAGCCGCCGATGATCAGCGAACCCGCGATCGTCGCGTGCCCCGGTCGTGGCTGCTCCTGGCTCATGCCGCCCATTCCATCAGACGGCCCCTCAGGTGCTGACGACCAGCCCGTCCTCGCCGCGGTCCACCGTCACCGCACCGCCGTCGACGACCTGGCCGCCGATCAGCAACCGGGCGAGCGGGTCGCCGAGTGCGGACTGGATGAGCCGGCGCAACGGCCGGGCGCCGTACGCCGGGTCGTAGCCGACATCGGCCAGCCACTCGCGCGCGGCCGGAGTGACCTCCAGCGAGATGCGCCGTCCGGCCAGCCGGTTCTCCAGCAGGCGGAGCTGCAGCTCGACGATCGTGGCCAGGTCGTCCCTGGTCAGGGCGTCGAAGGTGACGATCTCGTCGAGGCGGTTGAGGAACTCGGGCTTGAACGCCTTGCGCACCGTCGCCATCACGCCCTCGCGCTGCGCCTCGGGATCCAGCGTCGGGTCCACGAGGTACTGCGAGCCGAGGTTGGACGTGAGGATCAGGATCGTGTTGCGGAAGTCCACGGTCCGGCCCTGGCCATCGGTGAGCCGGCCGTCGTCGAGCACCTGCAGCAGGATGTTGAAGACCTCCGGGTGGCCCTTCTCGACCTCGTCGAGCAGCACGACCGAGTACGGCCGGCGGCGGACCGCTTCGGTGAGCTGGCCGCCCTCGTCGTACCCGACGTAGCCCGGAGGGGCACCGACGAGGCGCGACACCGAGTGCTTCTCGGAGTACTCGCTCATGTCGATCCGGACGATCGCCCGCTCGTCGTCGAAGAGGAAGTCGGCCAGCGACTTGGCGAGCTCGGTCTTGCCGACGCCGGTCGGGCCGAGGAACAGGAACGAGCCGGTCGGACGGTTGGGGTCCGAGATGCCGGCGCGCGAGCGTCGTACGGCGTCACTGACGGCACGCACGGCCTCGCGCTGGCCGATCAGGCGGGAGCCGATGACCTGCTCCATGTCGAGGAGCTTGGCAGTCTCGCCCTGCAGCAGCCGGCCGGTCGGGATGCCGGTCCACGCCTCGACCACCTCGGCGATCTGCGGGGCGCCGACCTCGTCGCCGACGAGCTTCTCCTCCTTCTCGGCGGTCGCATCGCTCGAACCCTCCGTGGCCTCGGCCGCGGTGATCTGGGCCTCCAGCGCGGGGATCTTGCCGTACTGGATCTCGCTGGCGCCGGCCAGGTCGCCCTCGCGCAGCTTGCGCTCGGCCTCGCTCCGCAACTGGTCGAGCTGGCGCCGCAGCTCGCCCTCGCCCTCCAGGGACGCCTTCTCGCGCTCCCAGCGGGCGTCGAGGCCGCGCAGCGCCTCCTCCTTGTCGGCGAGGTCGGCGCGCAGGATCTCGAGCCGGTCCCGCGACGCGTCGTCCGACTCCTTGGCGAGTGCGAACTCCTCCATCCGCAGCCGGTCCACCTGGCGCCGCAGCTGGTCGATCTCCTCCGGGGAGGACTCGATCTCCATGCGCAGGCGGGAGGCGGCCTCGTCGATCAGGTCGATGGCCTTGTCGGGCAACTGGCGTCCGGTGATGTAGCGGTCCGACAGCGTCGCGGCCGCCACGAGCGCGGCGTCGGTGATCCGGACGCCGTGGTGGGCTTCGTACTTCTCCTGGATGCCGCGCAGGATCTGGATCGTGTCCTCGACCGAGGGCTCGCCCACGAACACCTGCTGGAAGCGTCGCTCCAGCGCGGGATCCTTCTCGACCCGCTCGCGGTACTCGTCGAGCGTCGTCGCGCCGATCATGTGCAGCTCGCCGCGCGCGAGCATCGGCTTGAGCATGTTGCCCGCGTCCATCGCGGAGTCGCCGCCGGCGCCCGCACCGACGACCGTGTGGAGCTCGTCGATGAACGTGATGATCTGGCCGCCGGCGTCCTTGATCTCCTCGAGGACGGCCTTGAGCCGCTCCTCGAACTCGCCGCGGTACTTCGCGCCGGCCACCATCGCGGCCAGGTCGAGCGACAGGACGCGCCGGCCCTTGAGCGAGTCGGGGACATCGCCGTCGACCACCCGCTGGGCAAGCCCCTCGACCACCGCGGTCTTTCCGACGCCGGGCTCACCGATGAGCACCGGGTTGTTCTTGGTACGACGGGACAGCACCTGGATGACGCGACGGATCTCGGCGTCCCGGCCGATCACCGGGTCCAGCTTTCCGTCCTCGGCCGCTGCGGTGAGGTCGACGGAGTACTTCTCGAGCGCTTCGTACGTCGACTCGGCATCCTGCGACGTGACCCGACGGTTGCCGCGGACGGCCGTCAGCGAGTCCCGCAGCCCGTCGGCGGTCAGGCCGGCGTCGGTCAGGACGGTCTTCGCGGTCGACTCGACGGTCGCGAGGGCGATCAGCAGGTGCTCGGAGGCGACGTAGTCGTCCTTCATCGAGCTGGCGAGGTCGATGGCCGAGGCCAGGACCCGGGTCAGTCCTGCCGATGCCGCGGGCTGCTGGACGGTGGCGCCACTGGCGCGGGGCAGTCCGTCGCGAACAGCAGACGCGGCGTGCACCAGGGCCGGGGCGTCGACGCCGGACTTCGCGACCAGGCTGGATGCGATGCCGTCGGTCTGCAGCAGCAGGGCGACGAGGAGATGGATCGGCTCGACACTCGTGTTGCCGGCCGTGGTGGCGGCGAGCTGGGCGGCCTCGATCGCCTCGCGACTGCGCGTCGTGAACTTGTCGGACCCGAAAGCGCTCATGAAAGGGAGTCTCCTGGAAGGTGCGTGGGAATGGATCGTGACACTCATTCCAACGCGCGCAAAGTTGAGTCTATTGCACTCAACTTTGCGGTGTGCGTCTCATGGGACGCCCCATGGTGGGCGGGCGACCCCTCGCCCACCCACCACGGATGCAGGAACCACCCGGACCCCACGTCCCGCCAGCGACCCCACATCACTGGCAGGCAGCGGTTCCTGCGGCAAAAACGGTGCCACAGCCAGGCCCGCCACGGTCGGTTGTTTCAGGGGCGACCTCCCAAGAAACGGTGCGCGGGACGCCGCTCCCTGCCAGCATGGGCCCGTGGCTCGACGGGCGGACGAGATCGAGGACCGGACGCCCCTCGCGGGTGCCCGGATCGATGTCGCGGCGCGCATCGGCTGGCTGCTCCGCACCAGCCGCACGGCTGCCGGTGTCCGGATGCGCGAGTTCGGGGAACGGGCCGGGACCGGCTCGCACCTCTCGCCCGCGACGCTGTCGAGGGTCGAGACGGCCGGCCGCCGCAGCGGCACGGTGATCGATGCCTACGAGCGGGCGCTCGAGCTTCCCTACGGCCACCTCCGCGCACCCATCGACGTACTGTCCCGGACGTTCTCCTACGCCCCCGAGGACGTCGAGCCGTACAGGCCCGACGCGACCCTGGCGGGCTTCTCGGGCAGCTGCGCCGCGGTGCAGGACGACCCGGCCGGCGCCGACTGGCTGCGGTTCGCCGAGTACCACACGCACACCCCCTTCGGGCTGCCCGAACCCGACGTACGGCCCTTGATCGAACGCCTCGTCAACGAGCTGGGCCGCTCCGCAGGGGCGGGCTACCAGTTGCGCTACGAAGCGCTGGCCAAGCTGCGGTGCAGCGCGTACGGCGACATCGTGGCCGGGGTCATCCGCGAAGCCGTCCTCGCTCCGGGCATGCAACGCGCCTACGACCTGATGAGCGCGGTCACGGAACTGCCGAGCCCTGCGTTGGTGCAGTGGTGCGGAGAACTCCTGTCCCACGACTCCTGGCAGATCGCCCGGGCCAGCTGCCTCGGCATCCAGAACATGCGCAGCGTCGGCGGCCTGCGGGCGCGCGACTGGGGGCCACTGGTCGCCCCGTTCGCGGCCGCCTGCGTCGCCGCGGTGGACGACCCCCGCCGCGGACCGATCCTCAGCGCGACCCTCGCCTCGTGCCCGCCCGACTTCCGGCGCGAGGTCCGTGCTGCCGTCGGCTTCGACCTTCCGCCGCCCCGCAAGGCAGCCGCCTGGACGCACAGCCGTCGCAACCGCCACTTCGCCCACGCGGCCCGGATGGCCGCCGCCATCGCAGGCACCAGTTCGAGCAACAGCGCAGGCGAAGGCGCAGGCGAAGGCGTGCTGACGCGCCTCCTCTTCGAGGTGCTCTACGACTTCAGGGCGACCCACGTCGTCACGTCAGGCTTCCTGCTCGTCGCCTCCCCGTTCTCCGACGGTGTCCGCGAGCAGCTCTGCAGTGCGGCACTCGACGGACCCGACGAGACCACCCGGCACGGCGCTGCCTACGCGTTCGCGAACCTGATGGTGCCCTTCGAGGTCGCCGACCCTGCCCCGTGGCTGGCGTCGCCCGACCCCGCCATCCGGGCGGCCGGGCTCTCGATCTGCGGATTCGCGGGGGTTCCGTTGCCGCCAGCGACCCTTCAGGACCTCGTCGGCGCCGACGACGAGCTGTGTCGCGACGCCCTCTTCGCTGCGGGCATGGCCAGCCAGCCCGAGCTCGCGCAGGTCGCCACGAGCCACGCGGACCCGGCGATCCGGGACGCCGCGCAGTGGTGGATCGACCACGGCGGCCGCGTCAGTCGCTGACGATCTCCGGCGGGGCCTCGTGGACCGGCAGCGCAACGTTCGTGGCCGTCTGCTCGTCGACCAGTGCCAGCTTGCAGAACTCCTCGCCGAACGGCGTCAGGTGCACGCTGCGGCGCACGACCTTGGCGAACTTCACCGAGTGCATCGCGGCCAGCACGTCGGGCTGCGCCTCGAGCACCTGGTACTCCAGGTGGTCGTGCACGGCCTCGCGCGAGAACCAGATCAGGCCCAGGCGGAACAGGTTGTTGAGGTACGACGGCACCTGCTCGATGTAGCGCAGGCCGGCCCGCGCACCCACCATGTTCAGGCCCGGGGCGATCAGCTGGCTGCTCATCATGCCGATCGGGCCACCGGTGCGGATGTCGACGCTGGGCTGCGGCCCGTTGCGCAGCAGCATCACCAGGATCCGTGCCTCGTCGGGCGCGAGCTCGTCGAGGATCCGGTCGAACGCCGGGTGCCGGTCGTTCTGTCCCCAGACGTCGCGGGACTTCTCCAGCAGCTCGTTGCCACGGTCGCGCAGCGACAGGGCGCGGCTCGCGACGACCTGGCCGTCGACGACCTGAGTGGGCGCGGTCTTCTCGCGCGGCCGTTCGACGCCGTTGCCCGTGCCGACACCGTTCCCGTTGCCGTTGCCGTTGCCGCCGAGCGACTCGCCCACCCGCAGGAAGGCGGTCCCCATGGGGGTGCCGTCCGCGAGAGTGCGGGCCAGGTCTCCCACGGCGCCGACGACCGAGCCGACCTCACGAATGAGGGAGGCGGCCTCGTCGCGGTTCGTCACGGCCTTGCCGACGCGCATCCAGTTGCGGGCCGTCGTACGCATGCCCCAACCAGCGGTGTGCAGGGCGGCCGAACCGGCCACCCGGGCCAGGCCCGGAAGGGATTCGACGACCGTGGGGCTCGCGAGCGCAGGCAGTCGGGGCAGGTCCTCGCCGCCGACGCCCAGGTTCTCCGAAGAGCTTGATTCTCTTGCCACGGTCCCATCCTCCATCAACAACACCTCGGGCGTTCCGCGCTGCCCCCTGCTGGTCACACCCACGAAGAACGATTCACGGCGGGAAGCCGGGGATCATGCCCCAGTTGAAGATCGCCAGGTGGAGGAATCCGCCCGCAGCGCCCATCACCGCACCGTGGAGGTAGAGCATCCACTCGTCCTCCTTGATGGCCGAGCGCATCATCTCGACGAAGTCCTTCGGCGGCAGTTCCTTGGTACGACGCGCGATCAGCACCCGGATCTTCTCCGACTGCTTGCGACTGAACTCCGCATCGCGGAACGGCGTGATCGTGCGACCCACGGCCTCCATCGCGAAGGAGTCCTTGATCCGGTCGTAGCGCTTGCCGCCCATGGCCACGTTGACGGCACCGCGCAGGGGGCCGGCGGCCTTGTCGATCGCGGGCCGCATCGCGGTCGCGATCATCTGGCGGGTCCGGTCACCACGGGGACCGTCCATCAGGAAGTCGCCGATCCGCTCCAGGGTGACGACGTCATCGGCGATGATCCGGGCGTAGACCTCGGCGCACTCGTCCTGACGGCGCAGGAACAAGCCCTGGACCTTGATGCCGAGGACCTTCCGGGGCTCCGGCGGGTCGAAGATCAGCCACATGCCGAGCAGGTTGGTCGTCCATCCGACGAAGACTCCGAGCAGCGGCAGCAACCACCAGATGTGCCAGGTCTGGTCGACGATCGCGACCGGGATGCCCAGGAGGAAGCCGAAGATGAACCCGAAGGCCACCATCAGGTTCAGCTCCTTCTGGCCCACGTCCTTGAACACCCGCACCACGAGGTCGGGGTTCTTGCGGAAGTGGTCGATGACCATGATCTTCGGGTCGAGCAGCTGGTCGATGTGCACACCGATCTCGTCGGTGATCGTCTTGACGACAGCAGGCAGCTGGGCCTGGACCCGGTCGACGACGGCCGTGCGGACCGGGCGGGGCAGGTCGCGCCACAGCTTCGGGTGCTCGCGGAGCATGACCTCTTCGACGAGCTGGGGGAGGTCGGGGCGGAACACGTTGACGATGTGCTCGGCGATCTGGTCGGGCTCGAGCTGGGCGTAGAACTCCGCCGGGGTGCCGAGCTTCGCGATGACCTTGTCGACAGCGATGCTGCCCATCTTGGCGGCACGCGCAGGGACGATGCCCTGCCAGCCGAGGCCGCCCTCCATCCAGCCCGGGATCTCCTGCAGCTTGCGCGGCATGAGCCCGGTGACTTCCTTCAGCCCGGGGACCTTGAAGCCGTGGAACTTGATGGGCGAGAACAGCATCCACAGGCCGGACCAGTTGATCAGCCAGCCGATGATGCCGGTGAAGAACGGGATCGAGATGAACGCGAACCAGTCGACGCCGTGGCTACCCGTGAGGTCGCCGCTCGCCCAGTCCCTGAAGAAGTCCCCTATCGCGTCCACACGCACCTCTCGTTTCGTTGGGGCCCGCCGCGCCCCAGTGCCACGGACGGTCCCGACGGGCTGAGGCTAGTG
>JAKFEI010000533.1:0-11571 GCA_036675765.1 Nocardioides sp.
CCCGAACCGGAGCCGACTCCCGAGCCGCTACCGGTGCCCGCCCGCCCGGACATCCGCGGCGTCGAACCGCCCGCCGAGGGCGGCATGCACTCCGAGTTCCGCAACCTCGTGCCGGCGTCCTTCGAGGTGCCCCGCTTCGAGAGCCTGCCCGACGCGGAGGGCTTCGAGGCGCTGGCTGGCGACCCGCGCAGGCCCACCAGCGGACGTCGCCGCAGTAGCCGCGGCTCAGCGAGCAAGGGCAGGCGTGACAAGAACCAGCTCCTGCTGCTGATCGCGGTGCTCGTCGTGATCGCCCTGCTCGCCGCGGTCTACGTCGCCACGAAGGACACCAAGGAACAGGCGGACGACCCGCTGACGCCTCAGGGCGCGAGCCGCTCCACGTCCCAGCCGGTCGACACCCGCCCGTAGCGCACGCGGTCGTGCAGGCGACCCTGCCGGCCCTGCCAGAACTCGAAGGTCGAGGGACGCACGAGGTAGCCACCCCAGGTCGGCGGCACGGGCACGTCCTGGCCGTCGAACCGTGCCTCTGCGTCGCGGTAGGCCTGCTCGAGCTCGTCGCGGCCGCTGACCACCCGGGACTGGGGCGAGGCCCAGGCGCCGAGCTGCGACCCGCGCGGGCGGGAAGCCCAGTAGGCCTGCACCGCGGCGTCATCGAGCGGGATCGCGAGGCCCTCGACCCGGACCTGCCGCTCGAGCGGGTGCCACGGGAACAGCAGCGCGCACAGCGACTCGTGCGCCAGCGCCCGCCCCTTGCGGGACGCGGTGTTGGTGAAGAAGGAGAAGCCGTCATCGGGCCGCACCGGCGCCACGCCCTTGAGCAGCACCGTCCGCGACGAGGGCGCGCCGTCGGGATCGACGGTCGCCACGATCATCGCGTTCGGTTCGTGGATGCCCGCGGCGGTCGCGTCGTCGTACCAGCGCTGCCACTGGACCCAGGGATCCGGATCGACCTCGGACTCATCGAGCCCGGCAGCGCCGTACTCCTTGCGGAGCATGGCGAGGTCGGGCGCAGGCGCACCCACAGTCGGTGTCGCGGGCAGCGTTGGGTCCCCGGGCATGTGCCCAAACTAGCGAGTGCGGCAGAATGCCGGGTGGCCTGCGTGCCGTTCGCAACCCGGACGGCGCGCCCCACGGACGAAGGAGCTGTCGATGCCTGAGGTACACCACGGACTAGAGGGCGTCGTTGCCTTCGAAACGCAGATCGCAGAGCCGGACAAGGAAGGCTCGGCACTGCGCTACCGCGGAGTCGACATCGAGGACCTCGCCGGCCGGGTGCCGTTCGAGAACGTCTGGGGCCTGCTGATCGACGGCTCCTTCACGCCCGGCCTGCCGCCGGCCGAGGCGTTCAGCCTCCCGGTGCACACCGGCGACGTCCGCGTGGACGTCCAGGCCGCCATCGCGATGCTCGCGCCGGCCTTCGGCTTCGGCCAGACCTACGACATCTCCGACGAGCAGGCCCGCGAGGACCTCGCCCGGGTCGCCGTCATGGTCCTGTCGTACGCCGGCCAGTCGGCCCGCGACCTGCACCTCCCCGTCGTCCCGCAGCGCCTGGTCGACGAGGGCCAGACGCTCGCCGAGAAGTTCCTGATCCGCTGGCGCGGCGAGGCCGACCCGAAGCACGCCCACGCCATCGATGCCTACTGGTCCTCGGCTGCCGAGCACGGCATGAATGCCTCGACGTTCACCGCACGTGTCATCACCTCGACCGGTGCCGACGTGGCGGCGGCCTTCTCCGGCGCCATCGGCGCGATGAGCGGCCCGCTGCACGGCGGTGCGCCCTCGCGCGTCCTCGGCATGATCGAGGACGTCGAGAAGTCCGGCGACGCCCGCGCCTACGTCAAGAACCTGCTCGACTCGGGCGAGCGCCTGATGGGCTTCGGCCACCGCGTCTACCGCGCCGAGGACCCGCGGGCGCGCGTGCTGCGTCGTACGGCCAAGGAGCTCGACGCTCCCCGCTACGCCGTCGCCGAGGCGCTCGAGCAGGCCGCCCTGGCCGAGCTGCGTGAGCGCCGTCCCGACCGCGTGCTCGAGACGAACGTGGAGTTCTGGGCCGCCATCGTCCTGGACTTCGCCGAGGTCCCGGCGCACATGTTCACGTCGATGTTCACCTGCGCCCGCACCGGCGGCTGGTCGGCGCACATCCTGGAGCAGAAGACCACGGGCCGCCTGATCCGTCCGTCGGCCATCTACACCGGTCCGTCGACGCGTCCCGCGAGCGACATCGAGGGCTGGGACAGCGCCTGGGCGAAGTAGCCCCGCCGTAACCGAACGGACCCACTGACGGGAGAGGCGCCGAAGGGCACCTCTCCCGTCACTCATTTCACATCCGCCCCGATCGGTCCGTCCGACTCCGAGCCTGTGGATGAACCCTGCACTGACTCCGGGCGGCGAGGCAGAGTGAGCCCATGTCGGCCGTGGAACAGTTGTCGCGCCTGGGTGGGCTGTGCACTCGCGCCACCCTGCTCGCGGCCGCATCCCGCGCCGAGGTCGACACAGCCCTTGCGGCCGGCGACGTCGTCCGGTTGGCCCGCGGGCGGTACGGACTCAAGTCCGTCGATGAGGCGCGGGCAGCGGCCCACGCGATGACAGGGGTGGTGTGCCTGACCAGCGCGGCGCTGCTCTGGGGATGGCCGGTCAAACTCCCACCAGACCGCCCGCAGATCAGCGTGCCGAAGAAGCGCAAGGTGGCGCAGTCGCAGGCACGCGGCGTGGAGCTGCGTCGCCTGGATCTTGCCCCGGACGATGTGGCCGACGGCGTCACCACTCGCGATCGGACGCTTCTCGACTGTCTGCGCCACCTACCCTTCGACGAAGCTCTCGCCATCGCTGACTCCGCATTGCGCGACGGATTCTCCCCGGCACGACTGGCGGCACTCGCCGACGACGCACGCGGCCCCC
This sequence comes from Nocardioides sp., assembly GCA_036675765.1. Classification (GTDB taxonomy): domain Bacteria; phylum Actinomycetota; class Actinomycetes; order Propionibacteriales; family Nocardioidaceae; genus Nocardioides. The sequence goes on from JAKFEI010000533.1 coordinate 2,899, forward strand.
GCGCCATCCGGATCCGCCAGGTTGCCGCCGTCGCCAACCCGCTGGCCGCCAACCCTTTCGAGTCGGTGCTGCGAGCCATCGCCCTGGGCGTGCCCGGCCTTCAGGTCCGCCCCCAGGTCTCCTTGCGGGGCGCAACCCCCACGGGCACCGCGTTTCTCGGGCGTCCGGACCTGGTGGATGACCGCCTGTGCCTGGCGATCGAGGCCGACTCCTTCGAGTGGCACGGAGGACGCGCAGCACTCCGCACGGATGCGCAGCGATACAACGCCTTCGCGGTCCATGGCTGGCTGGTGCTGCGTTTCGCTTGGGAGGACGTCATGTTCCATCCGGACTACGTCAGGGACGTGCTGAATGCAGCCGTAGCCGAACGGACCAATCTGCTGTGCGCGAACTGTCGCCGCGCCTCGTGAGTCACCTTCGCCCCATCACTCACGATCGGTCCGTCTGACTACGTCAGCCGGCGACGTGCTCCAGCAGTACGGCGCTGGCGACCGCCGCCGCGTCGACGTCACCCGCGCGGATCGCCTCGAGCACCGCGTCGTGCTCTGCCTCCAGCTCGTCCGGGCCGGCGGGGGTCTCGATGCTCGCGGTGAGGGTCTCGACGAGTCCGTCGTAGAGCTCGACGAGCAGCGGATTGTGGGCGGCCGCCACGACGCCGACGTGGAAGGCGACGTCCGCCGTCACGAAGCCGGCCGCGTCGCCCGCGGCGAGAGCGGCGCGCTTGCGGGTCACGGCCTCGTCGAGCACCGCCAGGTCGTCGTCGGTACGACGTTCGGCTGCCAGCGCTGCGGCCCGCACCTCGATGGCGTGCCGCACCTCGAGCAGGTGAGCCAGTTCGACGCGGTCGACCTGGCGGCGCATCAGTGCCTGCATCTCGGTGGCCGCAGCGACGTAGGTGCCGTCGCCGCGGCGTACCTCCAGTAGGCCGACGTGGGCGAGCGCCTTGACCGCCTCGCGGACGGTGTTGCGGCTGACGCCCAGGGACGCTCCGAGCACCGGCTCGGGCGGGATCCGGGTGCCGACGGTCCACTCACCGCTGGCGAGCAGCGCGCGCATCCCCTCGATGGCCTGGTCGACCAGGGAGGCGGTGTGTGTGGGGGCGAGCGGCATCGTCGTCCTTTCGTCCAATCATCCTACGTCTGTCTACACTAGTCGCCATGCCGCCCACCGCGCAGCCGTCGCGCCTCTCGCACCTCCTTCGGGGACATCTCTCCGAAGGGGCCGAGGTGAGCGCACAGACGCGGCGTCGGGCGACCATCAGTCTGGTCGTTGCCGTCCTGCTTGTCGCGTTCAACCTGCGGATCGCGGTCACCAGCCTCGGCGCGATGCTCGATCGGCTCGGGTCGATGGGCCTGTCCGCCACCACACAGGGCGTCCTGACGTCGTTGCCCGTGCTGTGCTTCGCCGCGGTCGGCGCGACCGCCATGATCGTCACCCGCCGCGTCGGCGTGGACCGCGGCCTCGAGGGCGCACTGGTCCTGCTCGCCGCCGGCCTGGTGCTGCGTGTCGTCGACGGCACCCCCGCCCTCATCGCCGGGACCCTGGTCGCCTGCGCCGGCATCGCGCTCGCGAACGTGTTGATCCCGGCGATCGTCAAGGAGCACTTCCCCACCCGCGTCGGCGCCATGACCGGCGCCTACAGCGCGGTCCTCTCGCTCGGCTCGGCGTTCGGCGCCGCGCTCACCGTCCCGATCGCGAATGCGACCGGCAGCTGGCGCGTGGGCCTCGGCGTCTGGGCGGCGCTCGCCGTCATCGCTGCAGTCGCCTGGGCGCCGTACTGCCGCGGCCGCAACCGCCAGCGCTCGAGCGCCCGCGGCACCTCGATGTGGCGCAACCCCACCGCATGGGCCGTCACCGTCCTCTTCGGCACCCAGTCGCTGTTCGCCTACGTGATGATGAGCTGGCTCCCGAGCGTGTACGCCGACGCCGGCTTCAGCGACGAGACGGCCGGCCTGCTGCTGGCAGTGAGCATCCTGATCGGCGTCCCGTTCTTCTTCCTCGTCCCGAGCTTCGCGGGCCGGATGCGCCACCAGGGCCACCTGGTCGCCGTACTGACCTCGCTGACCGTGCTCGGCTGGCTCGGCCTGTGGCTGGCGCCCGCCGGTGGCGCCTGGCTGTGGGCCGCCCTGCTCGGCGTCGGCGGCTCAGTCTTCCCCGTCGTCCTGTCCTTCTTCGCGCTGCGGACGACGTCGTCCGTGGACACCGCCGCACTGTCGACGATGGCGCAGAGCATCGGCTACCTGCTGGCGGCGAGCGGCCCGTTCGTCGTCGGCGTCCTGCACCACGCCACCGGCAGCTGGACGCTTCCCTGCGTGCTGCTCGCCGGCCTCGGCGTGATCCAGGTCAGCACCGGCTACGTCGCCGGACGACCGGTCAAGATCGGCGCGCACTGACCATTCCGACAGGGCAACTTTTCGGATAGCGTGCCGTCGATGGAGACCACGACCGCACGGCGGTACGGCGGCCAGTCGGCCGAGGAACGCGACCAAGGTCGAGTGCTACGACTGCGCGCCGCAGCCCTCGACCTGTTCGGCACCCAGGGCTACCAGGCCACGTCGATCGACCGCCTCTGCTCGACGGCATCGGTCTCCACGCGGCACTTCTACCTCCAGTTCAGCTGCAAGGAGGACCTCCTCCTCGACCTCTACGGCGCGATCACCGCCGACGCCTACGAGGCCGTCGCCCAGTCCCTCGCCGCGACCGAAGGGGAGGACTTCCGACGGCGCATCGACGCCGCCGTCCGCGCCTACCTCCGTCCCGTGCTGGCCGACCCCCGGACCGCCCGGATCGCGTTCGTCGAGATCGTCGGCGTGAGCCCGCGGGTGGAGCAGAAGCGGCTCGACTTCCGGGCGACCATCGTGGCGCTCGTCGAGGAGGAGGGACGTCAGGGCGTCGCCCGGAGCGAGATCGACCGGCGGGACTTCCACTTCCTCGCCCTCTCCCTGAGCGGCGCCATCAACGTCGTGGTCCATGACTGGATGCTCCAGCGCAAGCGGTCATCGGCCCGACGACTCGAGGACCAGTTGTCGGCACTCGCGGTCCACCTGCTGACGGGCGACGCAACGCCCCTCTGAAAGGGCACCTGAAAGAGCATCTGAAAAGGCATCTGGCCGGCCACGCCGGCGCCACCTACGCTCCCCCCATGCGAAAGACAATCATTTCGCTTTGTGAGCTGCTCGCGGTTCTCATCGCGGTCGTGCTGCTCGCCCCTGCCGCCACGGCTTCCGCGGCCGAGCCCTTGCCGCTCCCGGAGGACGACCCGTTCTTCGCCGCACCGGCCGACCTGGCGTCGTACCGGCCGGGCGAGGTGATCGCCTCCCGACGGGTCCAGGTCACGGCGTTCGAGCTGCCCGTGCCGGCCACCGCCTGGCAACTGGTCTACCGGACGTCGGACCGCACCGGGACACCGACCGTGACCGTCACGACCGTCATCGTGCCGACGGTCCCCTGGAACGGGCCGGGCCCGCGTCCCCTGGTCTCCTACCAGACTGCGGAGGACGGCGTCTCCACCCGCTGCGCACCGTCGTACGCGCTGACCGCCGGCGCCTCGGGTGGCTTCACCGGGTCCTACTCGGAGACCCCGATCGTCGTCGCGGCCCTGCTCCAGGGCTGGGCCGTCTCCGTGCCGGACTACGAGGGCATGGAGTCGCAGTTCCTCATCGCTGACGTTGCCGCGAAGGCTGTCCTCGACGGTCTTCGCGCGGCGCGACAGCTCACCGCGGCCGGCCTCCAGAACGCACCGGTCGCGATCTGGGGTTACTCCGGCGGCGCCTTCGCGACGGCCAACGCCGCGCAGCTGCAGGGGGCCTATGCCCCGGAGCTGCCGATGCGGGGCGTGGCCCTCGGCGGACTGCTCGGCGACGTCCGCGCCACCATCAACGCCTTCGACGGCAGCATCGCCGGCGGCGCCATCCCGATGGGCATGCACGGCTTCGACCGGGCCTATCCCGAGGTCGGCATCGTCCAGTACCTCAACCCGCTCGGCAGGCAGCTCTTCGAGACCATGCGCGACGACTGCCTCTTCGACGCCGCTCCGCGGCGCCCGTTCCTGCGGATGCGTGACATCGAGAGCGTCCCGAACGCCCTCGACACCCCCGTCGTGGCCGCGATGCTGCGCGAGAACAGCCCGCGCCACCGCAGCGGGACACCCACCGCGCCGGTGTACGAGTACCACGCGCTGCTCGACGAGTTCGCTCCCATCGGGCCGGCGAAGGACACGCTCCGCAACTACTGCCGGGGCGGGGCCGCGGTCCAGCAGGACGTCAAGCTGCTCGGCGAGCACCTCACCGAGATCGTGCTGGGCGCGCCGGGCGCGATCGCCTATCTCCGCGCACGGTTCGCCGGGAGGCCTGCTCCGAGCAACTGCGCCGGGCTGCTCCGGTGAACAGGCGAGGGCTCCGGGCGGCAAGGACCGCGGCAGCCGGGGTCCTGACGACGGGCCTCCTGGTCTCGGGCTGGGTGACCGCTGGCACGGCCGAGGCGGAGGTGTCCACCTGGTACGTGCAGGCGGGCGCCACGACCTCCGTCGGCACAGCAAGCCATCCGTTCGGCTCGCTCGCCGAGGTGGAGAGCGCGTCACGAGCCGGCGACACCATCGTGGTCCTGCCCGCCACGGGGGTCCTGGACGGCGGCATCCAGCTCAAGCCCGGCCAGACCCTCCGGGGCTCCGGTCCCTCCGTGGGGACGGCCGGTACGACGGCCCCGCGCCTGACGAACACGACCACCCGCCTGTCAGGTGACGCGGTCCGGGTCGCCGACGGGACCACGGTCACCAACCTGCGCATCGCCGGCGCCCGCCGAGGCGCCGTCTACGGCATCGACGTGACCGGCGTGCGCATCTCCGGGAACGACGTCTCCGGCCAGAACGCCGGCTGCGCCGACGGCTACCTGATCCCGCCGTTCATGGCCCCCACCAACCTGCCCGGCATCGGGATCCCCATTGCGAACGGGCTCCAGAACGGTTGGGCCGGCATCATGATCGACGCCTCCGTCCGGCAGGACCTTGCCGTGAGCATCACCGGAAACCTCGTGCACGACGCGATGTGTGGTGACGGCATCGACGTACGCCTTTCCGGCACGGCCACGGGTACGGCGACCATCACCGACAACACGATCCACTCGCTGCGCCAGGGCAAGGACTTCCAGTCGGTGCTCGCCATCGGCCTCCAGGCGCGCGACTCGGCCCGACTCCGCGGTCTCCTGCACCGCAACACGCAAGCGCTGCTCGGCAACCCCGACGACCTCAATCTCGCGGTCGAGGGCGCCGACTCCGAGGGCGTCTTCCTCAACGCCGTCGGACCCGCCGAGCTGACGGCGACGATCACCCACAACACGTACACGAATGCGCACGGCTGGGGCGGCTTCTCGGCCAACGGCCTCGAAGCAGTGACCATGGGCTCGGGTGCACGGCTCGACGTGCTGGTCCAGGACAGCTCGTTCTCCGGGTCCCCGGGCGACGTCATCGAGCACGGCGGCCTCGGCACCGACGCCGTGATGACGATGACACTCGAACGGGTGACCGCCGAGCGCTCGACGGGCATCGGCAACACGGTGCTGCTCCCGTTCAACAACGGCGACTGCGTGCTCGCGGGAAGCCTCGGGGCACGCAACACCATCCGGCTCACCGTGCGCGACAGCGTGCTCCGGCGCTGCGCGAACAACGGACTCTCGCTGGGAAGCAACGTCGTCAACGGCAAGGGGCCGACCGCGGAGATCACCGCCACGGTCGACGGATCGACGATCACCGACAACCGCGGCGCCAACATCGGCATCCGCAACTTCACTGCGCTCGACAAGCTGTCGGTCAAGGTGCAGCACACCGACCTGTCGCGCGCCGGCAGCCTGGGGTCGGGCATCGCCGACTTCTCGGCCGAGGACCTGGGTACGACGCGGACCCACGTGATCGACATCGGTGGCGGACCGCTCGGCAGCGTGGGCCAGAACTGCCTGGTGGGCGGACTGCTGGCCGCGGACGTGCTGCGGTACGACGTCTCCGCCCGCCACAACTGGTGGGGACGACCGGGAGGACCCGGCCTGTTGCGGACCCTCGCGCTCGGCGGTGTTCTCGACACCGGCTCCCCGCTGGCCGCTGCGCCACCGCAGTGCGATCCGGGTCAGATCCGCTTGCCGTAGGACCGGGCCAGTTCATGCCCGGCGTAGAACCCGAACACGGGGATCTCCTCATAGCCCGCGCTGAGGTACAGCGCGATCGCCTCGGGCTGCATCAGCCCGGTCCCGAGTACGACGAGATCGGCACCCGCCGCGGAGGCGGTCCGCTCGAGCTCCGCGAGGATCGCCCGGGCGAAGCCGCGGCCGCGGGCCTCGGGCACCACGTACATCCGCTTCAGCTCCACCGCGCTGGTCCCGCCGAGGGCCCGCTCGGGGGACCGCCGCCAGGCGCCCGTCACGACCGGCGTCTGGCGGTCGTCGTACCCGACGAGGAAGAGGCCGTCCGGGGCGTCGAACTCCCGCGGGTCCGCGTGTCCGCCGTCCGGTGAGCCGTAGCGCTCGGTGTACTCCAGCTGGACCCGCGCGACGAGCGCGACCGCGTCGGGATGGTCGTAACCGACGGCGCGCAGTTCGAGTTCGACGTCCATGAGGGATAACGATTTATCACCGATGTGATGCGGCTGTCACACTGGAGGCATCTCTGACAGCGTCGTCAGCCTGCCCCTCCGCTCACTCTGATGAGAAGGTTGAACCCGTGACTGACGCGATCGTGATCCCCGCCGACCTCAAGCCCGTGGACGGCCGCTTCGGCGCCGGCCCCTCGAAGGTCGCGCCCGCGGCCCTCGACGCCCTGGCTGCGACCGGCACCTCCCTGATGGGCACCTCGCACCGCCAGGCCGCCGTGAAGAACACCGTCGGCCGCGTGCGCGACGGCCTCGGCACCTTCTTCGACCTGCCCGAGGGCTACGAGGTCGTCTTCGGCAACGGCGGCGCGACCGCGTTCTGGGACATCGCCACCTTCGGCCTGATCCGCGAGAAGTCGCAGCACCTGACCTTCGGCGAGTTCTCCTCGAAGTTCGCCAAGGCGGCTGCCGACGCACCGTGGCTCCAGGCCCCCTCGCTCATCAAGGCCGACCCGGGCTCGCGTCCGGTCGCCGTGGCCGAGGACGGCATCGACGTCTACGGCTGGGCGCACAACGAGACCTCGACCGCCGTGATGGCGCCGGTCATCCGCCCCGCAGGCATCGCCGACGACGCGCTGGTCCTGATCGACGCCACGTCGGGCGCCGGTGGCCTGCCGGTCGACCTGAACGAGGTCGACGTCTACTACTTCGCGCCGCAGAAGTGCTTCGCCTCGGACGGCGGCATCTGGTTCGCGATCATGTCGCCGAAGGCCCTGGCCCGCGTCGAGGAGATCAAGGCCTCCGACCGGTTCATCCCGGCGTTCTTCGACCTGCAGACCGCGGTCGAGAACTCGCGCCTCAACCAGACCTACAACACCCCGTCCATCGCGACCTTCTTCCTGATGGCCGAGCAGCTGGACTGGATGAACGCCAACGGCAGCCTCAAGGGCATGGTCGAGCGGACCACGGCGTCCTCGGACGCGCTCTACGGCTGGGCCGAGAAGACGTCGTACACGACGCCTTATGTCCCCAACGCCGAGGACCGTTCGCTCGTGATCGGCACCATCGACTTCGACGACACCATCGACGCCTCCGCGATCGCCAAGGCGCTGCGCGCCAACGGCATCGTCGACACCGAGCCGTACCGCAAGCTGGGCCGCAACCAGCTCCGCATCGCGATGTACCCCGCGATCGACGCCTCGGACATCGAGCTGCTCACCGCGTCCATCGACTACGTCGTGGGCCAGCTCTGAGGATCAGCTGAAAAACGACTTCAGGTCATCTCCCCCACGCGGAGATGACCTGAGGTCGTTTTGGGAGTCAGGCGAACGTGTCGACGCGCAGTCCCACCGCGGCGACGAGCTCGGAACGGGCCCGGCCGGAGACGGCGCCCGGGGTGGCCAGGACCTGGGCGACGGTGCGCTCGAGGTCCTTGTGCTGGTGGAAGTGCTCGAGGGCGGCGGAGCGCCACTCCTCGACGTCCGCACCGACGACCTGGACCCGCGTGCCCGACCGCAGCAGGGAGACGGCGCAGAAGCACGCGAGGACCATCAGGAGGAACGCGGAGGTGAGCTCGAACGGCATGGTCGTCTCCTTTCAGCGGTACCGGGGGTTCGGTAGCTGAACAACGACGCCGGGCACCCAGGAGTGACGATCGGTCACCAGAATTGGGACCTTGGTCCCGGGTCGCGCCTCAGAGCCGGCTCACCATCAGGTCGAACGACGCCCGCCCGAACGCCACCAGCGTCGCCCTCTCCACCTGCGTGGGCGTGCCGCGCAGCGTCTCCAGCGCGGCGTCGACAGCGTCGTCCTTGGGCCAGCCGTAGCTGCCGGCGCTGATCAGTGGGAAGGCGACCGAGCGGGCGCCGAGCTCGTCGGCGACCTCGAGGGCCCGGCGGTAGCAGGAGGTCAGCAGGGATCGGTCCGTCTCACCCCGGTTGTGGTTGGGGCCGACGACATGAATGACCCATCGCGCCGGCATCAGGCCCGCAGTCGTCCAGCCGGCATCGCCGGTGGCCAGTCCCTTCGGGAAACGACGCTTGCAGTCCTCGAGAAGCTCAGGCCCAGCCGCTCGGTGGATCGCGCCGTCCACCCCGCCGCC
>JAKFEI010000197.1:0-11526 GCA_036675765.1 Nocardioides sp.
GCGCACTCCGAGCACAGTCCGACCAGCTCGACGGTGTGGCTCACGTCGATGAAGCCGTGCTCGTCGCCCACCGAGTGCGCCCACTTCTCGACCGCCGATCCGGTGATCTCCACGGTCCGCCCGCAGGAGCGGCACACCAGGTGGTGATGGTGCGAGGTGCTGCACCGGCGGTACGTCGTCTCGCCAGCCGGGTTGTGGCGTACGTCGACGTCGCCGGCATCGGCCATCGCCTGGAGGGTTCGGTAGACCGTGGCCAGGCCGACCTTCTCCCCCGCATGCCGCAGGCTGTCGTGGATCTCCTGGGCGCTCTGGAAGTCGACTCCCGCGCGCAGGGCGTCGGTGATCGCCAGCCGCTGCCGGGTCGGTCGCAATGAGCTCGGTCGCTCGTCGATCTCGGACACCACTCACCTCCAGAAAATGGGAACGGCTCTCAATCTACCCGGCCGTCGATGCCGCCGAGGGACCAGTCCACATGGTCACAACGGGCTATACGGAGAGGTCCTTCGAACCCAAGACGGAGAACTTCTTGCGGAGTACGCTCAGGCGTGGGAGAGGGAAAGGGAGGACTCTGTCATGGGGAGCAATGACGAGTTCGGACCGGACACAGAAACTATTCGTGCCTGGCTGAACAAACGCGCCAGCTACGCGAAGGACGCCCGGGTCATCGGAGCACCGCGCGGGGGCGGCGGCCTGGCGACCGCGACAGCACCTGCGCCGACCGTCACACGGGCGGCATCGCCGCGCGAAGAGTTCGTGGCGCCGACCCTTTCCGGCAGCCCGGACAGCACCTCCGTGGGCCGCTCGGTCCTCGCCGCCCTCGGCGTGGAGGCCGACGAACCCGCAGTCGAGGAACCCGCCACCAGTGTCGACACCACGGCCGCCGGCCGCTCGGTCGTCGACGCCCTGCACAGCCCCACCGAGGCCCCACGCCGCGACGCCAGGTCGAAGGGCAAGCCGGCCAGGTCGAAGGGCAAGCCGGAGAAGGCAGCCAGGCCGGAGAAGCCGGTCAGGCAGTCCGGACCCGTCGTCCGCGTCACCCGCCCGGCACCCACCGCTGGCGCCGCCCCCTCGGACAGCACCACTGACCCCCCTCGCGTGCGGGTGCAGTCACTGGCGCCCACCACCGCCACTCCCCAGGTCCAGCAGAGCCGCTGGACCGAACCCGAGGAGCACCTCAACGCCAACCACGCCACGACCGACGCCGACTTCCCTGCTCGCGGCACGGCCCGCAAGGTGCTGTCGCTGACCCTGGCCGCCGTCCTTGCGGCAACCGCCGTGACGTCGTACGTCGCCTATCAGGACCGTACGGTCTCCGCCATCGGCATCGCCGGGACGCTGGCGTTCCTGACCCTGGTGGTCTGGGCCGTGCGAGCGGGCTGCACGACGACGAAGATGTCCATCCGCCGCGGCAAGCTGTCGATCGAGCGCGGTGGACATGTCGACCTGGTCGACGTGGGCAGTTCCTACACGCCGATCGCGATCGTCGGCGAGCCCGGCCATCGCCACTGGACGGTCCTGATCGAGCGCAAGGGCATGCCGCTGGTGGTCATCAAGTCCTCCATGGTCGACCCGCACTGGTTCACCACGGCGCTCTACCGGCTGCGCCCCGAGCTGCGGCCCGGCGCCGTCGACGAGAACGGCTACGCCACCAGCGACGCCTACGCCTGACGCTCGGTGGTGGGAGTCACGCCCCACGACACTGAAACGTGTTCTATTCTGACGAGCATGGACTGGTTCCCGATCGACGACGAGTCCGACGACGAGTCGATCACCCGCGAGAGCCAGATGTGGGCGCCGTACACGCAGGCTGTCCGCGACCTGATCGACGTGAGCGTCCGCACGACCGTCGACGAGGACGAGATCCGCGCGGCCACCGCACAGATCGAGGACGTCGTCGCCCGACTGCGCAAGGAACAACTGACCGAGACGCTCGGGATCGTCCACCAGCCCGCCGGCCGGCGTCGGCCCTGGGGCAACCCGGTCATCGGCGTCCGCAACCCGATGGCCCCGCTCCTTGCCGTCACGTCGACCAAGGGCCGGGTCGAATCCGACTTCCACTGCGGGGCGGCGTTCGAGGGCCCGCCGGGACTGGTGCACGGCGGCGTCGTGTCGATGATCCTCGACCAGGTGCTCGGCCACGCAGTCGGCACCACCGGGCGCCCCGGGATGACCGGCACCCTGACGATCGTCTACCGCCAGGGCACGCCCCTCGGTGATCTGCGCTGCGAAGCGTGGGTCGAACGCCAGGAGGGCGTGAAGACCTGGGCCAAGGGCCAGATCATCGGCCCGAACGGCGTCACGGCCGAGGCTGAAGGGGTCTTCATCCTGCCCCGCGCGATCCGTGAGCGGCTCGCCGCGGCCGAGGCGGGCGGCGAACCCGTCCTCGGGCTGCGGATCTTCGAGTGACCGTGGCCGCGGCCCCTTGTTCGTGACCGACTGGGTTTCGAGACGCGCGGTTCCGACCTCGTGCCTCGGTCGGACGCGCCCTCAACCTCTTCGGCCCACGCCGTTCGCGACTTCGTCGCGCTCGGCGGACCTCAGACCTTCACGCCACGCTTGTTCTCGTCGCTGAGGCGAGCCTCTTCGGCTGCCTGGGCCTCGAGCTCCGCCCGACGCCGCTCGGCGTCGTCGAACTCGCCGGGCTGGGACACCAGGTCCGTCGCACCGCGCTCGAGGCGCTGCAGCGCCACGCGGGCGAAGATCTGCTGCTCGGTCGAGGTGCGCTCCGAGCGGCCGGTGCCGATGAACGAGATCAGCCAGTGCAGCACAGCGGTGAACTGGTTCTTGAAGCCGGTGATGTAGAAGAGGTGGACGACCAGCCACATCAGCCAGGCGATGACACCGGTCAGGCGCAACCGACCGACCATCGCAACGGCGCGGAAGCGGCTGATGATGGCCATCGAGCCCTTGTCGAAGTACTTGAACGGCGACTGTGCGGGCTTGCCCTTGAGCCGGCCGTCGATCTCCTTGGCGGCATACTTCGCGCCCTGGATGGCCACCTGGGCCACACCGGGAAGGTTGTCGAGGGCGATCATGTCGCCGACCACGAACACCTCGGGATAACCCGGGAGCGTCAGGTCGGGGTTGACCGCGATCCGGCCGGCGCGGTCGAGCGGCGCGCCGGTCTGGTCGGAGAGCTGCTTGCCCAGCGCGTTGGCCTGGACGCCAGCGGCCCACACCTTCGCGACGGCGTCGATGCGCTTCTCGGAGCCGTCCTTGTACTTCACGACGAGACCACGCTCGTCGACCTGCGACACGAGGGCACCGAGCATGACCTCGACGCCGAGCTTCTCCAGCTTCTCCTGGGTCCACTTGCCGAGCTTGGCGCCGAACGGCGGCAGCACCTGGGGCGCCGCGTCGACGAGGATGACGCGCGCCGTACGGGTGCTGATGGCCCGGAAGTCGCGGGTCAGCGTGCGGTGGGCGAGCTCGGCGATCTGGCCGGCCATCTCCACACCGGTCGGGCCGGCTCCGACGACGACGAAGGTCAGCAGGTGGTCGACGTTCTCGCCACGGGAGGCACCCAGCTCGGCCATCTCGAAGGCACCGAAGATCCGGCCGCGCAGCTCGAGGGCGTCGTCGATGCTCTTCATGCCGGGGGCGAACTCGGCGAAGTGGTCGTTGCCGAAGTAGGACTGGCCGGCCCCGGCCGCCACGATCAGCGAGTCGTACGACGTGACGATCTCGCGCCCGAGCACGTGCGAGGTCACCAGGCGGTTCTCGAGGTCGACGGTCGTGACGGTCCCGAGAAGCACCTGGGCGTTCTCCTGCTTCGCCAGGACCTCGCGGGTCGGCGGGGCGATCTCGCCCTCGGAGAGGATGCCGGTCGCGACCTGGTAGAGCAGGGGCTGGAAGAGGTGGTGGGTGGTCTTCGCGATCATGGTCACGTCGACGTCCGCCTTGCGGAGCGCCTTGGTGCCGAAGAGGCCGCCGAACCCGGAGCCAATGATCACGACCTGGTGGCGGTCAGACCTGCGCACGATCGCGCGATCCGACGTCTCCGGCGTGGTGTCGCCTGCTGCCATGGCTTCCTCCTGGACGCTTGTGACGCCTCTTCGATGAACCTCTGTTCGGCATTCTTCCGCCTCAGGGCCGCCCGTCCCAACACGTGGCCATCGTCTGGTGGGTCACAGTCTGTCGGCGCGCGTCACCAAATCCGGAAAACTCTGTTGGTTTAGTTGCGCGTTCAACGGGGTATCGCCTTCGGGATCGGCACCTCACGGACCGACAAGAAGACTCGGGCACGAAACCGCAGTGGAAGGTTCACCCCGTGCAGCACCGGCAGACCCTGGAGTTGGCCCCCGGGCCGCGCAGCGTCCACGACGCGCGCCGCTGGGCCGTACAGACCTGCCGCGAAATCGGTCGCGACGAGCTCATCGACTGCGCCGAGCTGGCCATCTCCGAACTGGTCACCAACGCCGTCCTGCACGCCGAGGGCCCGGTTCGGACCCAACTGCGCGGCACCACCGAGCACCCCCGCTTCGAGGTCCACGATGCGACCACCGTCGCACCCCAGCCCGCGACCCGGGCCGGCGGGTTCGACCTCGATGCCTTTGACCTCGACATGTTCGACGCCCTCGACGAGGAGCAGCTGCTCACACTCACGACCGTCGGTCGCGGCCTCGACATCGTGGCCCGCGCCTCGGTGGCCTGGGGCGCCGAGATCGAGGAGGACGGCAAGGCGGTGTGGTTCGAGCCCGCGACCGAGCTCTCGGAGACCGCCGGCGCGCCGTACCAACTGACCTACAGCTTCGCGCCGCTGGCCGAGGAGCACACCCGCGTCGGCGAGGTCGCGGTCCAGATCAACGGCGTGCCGGTCCTCGAGTTCGGACAGTTCCAGCGCCACCACCGCGACCTGCGGCGCGAGATCCGGCTGCTGGCCCTGGCCCACGAGGACGACTACCCGTTGGCCCGGGTGCTCTCGGAGCACTTCGACGCGCTCGAGCGCCCGCTGCGCGCGAACATGGGCCGCGAACAGGTCGACACCGCCCACGCCGACGGCCACGCCGCCGTCGACCTCCGGCTCCGGATGCCCCGCGAGGCCGCGCGCCAGATCGGCGGTCTCGTCGACCTGCTCGACGCCGCCGACGACTTCAGCCGCGCCAAGCGCCTGCTGACCGCGCCCCGTACCCCCGAGCAGCGCGCCTTCCAGATCTGGTTCCTCGGAGAGTTCCGTCGCCAGTCGGCCGGAGCGCCGCCGGTCTCCTGGCAGGGCAACGCCGGATCCGGCGCGCCGTCCCGCGCGCTCTGATCACTGCTGGCGCACCTCTAGCATCACCGCATGAGTCCCTCGCCACGGCTGCTGCTCGTGGTGGCGGCCGGAGGCGCCGTCGGCTCCCTGCTCCGCTTCGGTGCGGGCGAACTGGCCGCTGACGGCGCCGGCTTCCCCTGGACCACCTTCGCGATCAACGTCGTGGGCTCGGCCCTGCTGGCCGGACTGCTGCTCCTGCCACTGGCCCGCCGCTCCGCGGCGTGGGCAGCGGGCCTCGGCCCCGGTGTCCTCGGCGGCTTCACGACCTTCTCGGCGACCTCCGAGCAGGGTCGCGCCCTGCTGGCCGATGGCCGCACCGGCCTCGCAGCCATCTACCTCCTCGGCACCGTGGCCGCCTGCCTCGTCGCCGTGACCGTCGTGGGCGCCCTGGCGCCGAACCTGCCCGAGGAGGACGAATGGTGACCGCGCTGCTGGTCGCCCTCGGGGGCGCCCTCGGCGCCCCGCTGCGCTACGCGCTCGGCCAGCGGTACGACGGCCGGTGGCGTCACGGGACGCTGGCGGCCAACCTCGTGGCCAGCCTGCTGCTGGGCGCCTGCGTGGGCTGGTCCCTGGACGGGTCGGCGTACGGCCTGGTCGGGACCGGGTTCTGCGGCGGCCTGTCGACGTACTCGTCGCTGGCGGTGCAGGCCCGTGACCTGGGGCCGGCGCGAGGGGCCGCCTACGCGGCCGTGACCATCCTGGGCGGACTCGCCGCCTGCACCTTGGGCTTCGCTCTCGCGCGATAGTCCCGCGTCAGGCGTAGCCGAGCTCGTGCAGCCGGTCGTCGTCGATGCCGAAGTGGTGGGCGACCTCGTGGACGACGGTGATCCGGATCTCCTCGGCGAGGTCCTCGGCGTCGTCGCACATGTCGAGCAGGGGGCCGCGGAACAGGAAGATCCGGTCCGGCAGGTGGCCGCCCATCGAGCCGTCGCGCTCGGTGAGGGCCACGCCGTCGTACAGGCCGAGGAGGTCGTCGGGCTCACCCTCGGGTGGCTCGTCCTCGACCAGCACCACCACGTTGTGGACCAGGCGGGCGAGCTGTTCGGGGATCTCGTCGAGGGCGGCATCGACGAGGGCGTCGAAGTCCTCGGGGCTCATCTCGACCGGCACGGGAGTCATTCTTGCCTGCGTCCAAAAAGCACAACGCCCGGACCTTGCGGACCGGGCGGTACTCGCGACCCTGACGAGACTCGAACTCGCGACCTCCGCCGTGACAGGGCGGCGCGCTAACCAACTGCGCTACAGGGCCTTACTTGCTACTGGTGAAGCGGTGGAACTCTAACCCAAGGTTCTCCGCGGAATCCAATCGGGAACCACTTCGACCTCAGGCCGTACCCCCAACGGGATTCGAACCCGTGCTACCGCCGTGAAAGGGCGACGTCCTAGGCCGCTAGACGATGGGGGCCTGCCGCGCCAGACCGGAGTCAGGCACGGCCGGGACAGCATAGTGCGAGCACGCGCGAAGCACCCAACCGCGGTCACCCCTCGACCCACGCGACGACAGGTGTCGCCCTCGCTTTCGTACGACGGCACCCCCTCCGGTAAGGTGTGCGACTGCCTGGCCAGGTAGCTCAGTTGGTACGAGCGACCGACTGAAAATCGGTAGGTCGGCGGTTCGACCCCGCCCCTGGCCACACGCAAGGAACACCCCCGTCGGGACACCGACGGGGGTGTTCTGCTTTCTTCGCTGATCGTTCCCGCCGAAGGCGTCGGGCATTCAGGTGGGAGTCAGGTTGCGTCCCGCACGCTGCTCCCATGGCAACCACCACGCTGCTGCCGCCGGTCCCCGCGATCCGCCCGATGCGCACCCCCCGACGGGGCGCACTGAGCACGTCCCTGCTCCTGGCGACGGCGTTCCTCGCGCTGGCTGCCGTCGTCCAGAGCGGCCTGACCACCTCTGTCGAGGGCCACCTGCAGTGGCTGCCCGTGTGGTCCGCCGAGCACGGCCTGATGCCGATCCTGCGGGCCGTCGAGGTCGTCTTCCATCCGGACCACATCGGCTACGTGGGCCTCGTCATCGCCGGCGCCTACCTGCTCCGTGGACAGGTCCGCGTGGCCACTTTCGTGGTCGCCACCCTGTGGCTGACGCGGTACGCCACGAGCCACCTGAAGTCACTCGTCGGACGGGAGCGCCCGTCGTGGCAGTACGGCGGCCACGAGCACGTCGGTGCGGCCTTCCCCTCCGGGCACGCCTCCGCGGCCGCTGCGCTCGTGGGCGTGGTCGTGGTGCTCGGTTTCGTCAGCGCCACGAACGAGCAGCAGCGTCGCCGCTGGACCCATCTGGCCTGGACGCGTGGCGCGATCGTGCTGGTCGTCGTCGGCGCGGACCGGATCCTGCTGGGGCGCCACTACCCCACCGACGTGCTCGCCGGATGCCTGGTGGCCGCCTGCATCACGCTGGTGGTCGCCGTTGTGGCCGGACTGGTGCCCGCGCGCCCCGGCTCGCAGGCGTCAGGCCGGGCGGTGGCCGAGCGGGGCCGCAGGCACGGGGCTTCCCCGAATCCCCCACGCCAGCAGGCCACCGGCCAGCAGGCCCACGAGGCTGCCGGCGACCAGCAACCCGACCCACACCAGGCGCCAGGTGCCGTTGATGTCGTGCACGATCATCGGCAGGTCGCGCTCGTCCCCGAAGAGGTCCTTGCTGGTTGACGTGCAGTCAACAACGGTCTCTCCGCCCTTGCCGTGGAAGGTCCCGACCGTGGCGTAGTTGTGGCGCGAGACCGACGAGCCCTGTCGATCCCCGCGCACGGTGTCGATGCTGCCGTCCGCGTGCGTGATGGTGCACCGGATGTCGGTGGCCACGGTTTCGTTGAAACCCCTGCGGCGGCCCGGCTCGTTGAAGAGCCCGTTGCCGAGCGCCACGACGTACTTGCGGCCATCCTCCGCGTCGAGCGACATGCTGCCGGGCACGCGGCCCGAGGCCTCCGGGTCGCCGGCGTTCCAGGCCGAGGACGCGATCGCGACCACGAGCCCGCCGACGAGCAGGGGCAGCGCCACCAGGACCAGGCCCAGCGAGCCGGCCAGCACCCGGCCCCAGCGCCGCTTGCGGACCGGTCGGGCGACGGACGGCTGCCAGGCGGCGCCGGAGCTTCCTGGGAAGGCCATGGGCTGATCATGGCGGCCCCAGCCGCTCCTGGGGAGCCCTAGAGTCAGCGCGTGCTCCCCCGCTTCGAGATCATCGCCCGGCACCGACCGGTGGCGATCGTCGGACGTCCCCTCGTCAGCGAGGAGTACGACGCCGGGCCCGGACCGCGGTCAGGAAGCGCGCCAACACCCCTCCTGGCGCCGTACGCCGCCATCGAGGTGGCGTTGCCCCCTGACCCCCGTACGACGACCCTGACCCTCGCCAGCGCAGACGGCTCCGCGCTCGGGGTCAGCCTCACCGAGGGCGCGGTGGCGCTGTCGGTGACCGTCGGTGGCTCCTCGACCGGGCACCGGAGCCGTCGTCACGGCCGCGTCAGGACGCCGCCGGCGCGGCTGGCCCTGACTCTCACGGGTACACACCTGGCGGCACTGACGCTCGAGAACGACGCCTGGGTGGTCCGGGGACGAGTCGACCTCCGCGGGATCGTCGACACCCGGGACGGCACCTGGCTGGCCGGACTGACCAGCTCGTGGACCGGCGAGGTCCAGGCCTGGTCGGCCGGCGGCTTCGGGCAGCTCGGCCTGCGCGACATCAGGCTCGTGTCGCACGCCGACGGGTCGCCGTACCGTGACGAGGGAGCGGTGCTGTTCACGGCCACCAGCGCCGGTCCGGGCTTCTTCGACACCGGCCACACGTCCGTGTGGCGGCTGGACGACAGTGGCCTGACGCACCGCGCCGACCTGTTCTTCCAGCGGCCGGACCGCCCCGGCGCCTTCGGCGACCACGCCACGCACCTGGTGCGCGACGGCGAGCGGTGGCTGGTGGCGACGAGCACGTGGGCCGACTTCCCCGCCGACAAGGCCGAGCGACGCGACGCGACCGTCCAGATCACGGTGGCCGAGTCGACCGGGGACCTGCTCCGTGGCCAGCACCTGCTGCCCACGCGGTCGCTGGCGCTGCCGACCGACGGGCCGAGCGTGGGGGTGTGGGATCCGCACCTGGTGCGCACCGGGACCGGTGACTGGCTGGTCGGCTATGTCAGCGCGAGGAAGTTCTTCGACTTCCATCCCGTGCTCGCGTCCGGGCCCTCGCTCGACGACCTCAGGCTGCGGGGAGCAGCGACCGACCGCCGCGCGACCGAGGGCACCACGATCGTGCGCATCGGTGACGACTGGCGAGTGCTCGCCAGTGACGGCAGGGACAACTCGAGAGCCACCCGCGGCCGGTTCCCGGTCTTCGACCTGGAACTCCGCGAAATCGGCACCCTCGAGGCGCCGTACCCCACGAACATCCCGTGGCCGACCGTCATCGCTCCGGACGAGTACCGGCCCGATGACAGATGGTCACTGGTGACGTTCGACGGCACACCCGCAGGCGGGCGGCTCGCCGGTTACGGCACCCACGGAGATGTCGTGGTGATGCGCGCACAACGCTGACGTGCGCTGTGGACTCAGTCTCGCTGCGGGTCGGCGTAGTCCGACCACTTCTCGAGCACTTCGGGCTCGATCTCCTCCGTGCGCGTCGCCGGCTCCCCATGGAGCTCGCGCGCAAGGGCCGACAGATCGGTCTCGTGCGTCTGGTACTTCAGGTCGCGTGCGACCTTGGTCTGCTTGGCTTTCGCTCGGCCGCGGCCCATAGGGTCCAGCCCCCTCGCACACTTGGCCGGTAGCCCTCGGGGCCCCGGACTGCTGAATCTGAGTCTCGTGGGCACAACATTACATGGCCCGTGGGTGTTCCCGTACACGGGATCGTTCGACGCGCGGGGTTTGAGGCCCACGTCACCCACCGAGTCACCAACCCGGGTGCTGGCCCACCAGTTCGACGGTGCCCTTGAGCTCCGGGTCGGCTGCGACGTCGCCGGCGACCCAGGCATTGATCCCGAACTCGGCGAGGCGGGCGATCGCAGCGTCCACCGAGTCGGGCGCGACCATCGCGACCATGCCGACGCCGCAGTTGAGCGTGGCCTCGAGGTCGGGCTGGGAGACGTTGCCGAGCTTGCGGACGACATCGAAGACCGGGCCGGGCGTCCAGGTGCCGCGGTCCAGCGTGGCCTTGAGCTCGGGCGGCATGACCCGCGCGAGGTTGTTGGCCAGGCCGCCACCGGTGACGTGCGCCATCGCATGCGTCTCCGTCTCGCGGGCGATGGCCAGCGAGGGCTTCGTGTAGAGCCGGGTCGGGACGAGGAGTTCCTCGCCCAGCGTGTGGCCGAACTCGTCGACCTGGCGGTCGACCGTCCAGCCGGCCTGGGCGAAGAAGACGTGGCGGGCCAGGGAGTAGCCGTTGGAATGGAGGCCGCTGGCCTCCATCGCGATGACGACGTCTCCGGCGCGCACGAGGTTGGCGCCGAGCAGGGCGTCGGCCTCGACGACACCGGTGGTGGCGCCCGCGACGTCGTACTCATCGGGCGCGAGGAGGCCGGGGTGCTCCGCGGTCTCGCCACCGACGAGCGCACAGCCCGCTTCGACGCACGCCTCCGCGATGCCCTTGACGATGGCGGCGATCCGTTCGGGGACCACCTTGCCCGTCGCGATGTAGTCGGTCATGAAGAGCGGCTCGGCACCGCAGACGACGAGGTCGTCGACGACCATGCCGACCAGGTCGAACCCGATCGTGTCGTGCTTGTCCATCATCTGCGCGACGGCAACCTTCGTGCCGACACCGTCGGTGGAGGTGGCCAGCAGCGGGCGCTTGTAGGAGAGCAGGGCCGAGGCGTCGAAGAGGCCGGCGAAGCCGCCGAGGCCACCGAGCATCTCGGGGCGGCGGGCCTTCTCGACCCACTCCTTCATGAGGTCGACGGCGCGGTCCGCGGCCTCGATGTCGACTCCGGCGCGCGCGTAGGCGTTGTCGTTCATGGTTCTCCGGCCAGGATCAGGGGTTGTTGAAGACGGGCAGTGCTTCGCCATGGGTGCTCGGCTGGAGCGTTGCTTCGAGCAGGTGCTTGCCGAGCAGGCTCTCGTCGGGAAGTTCGATCGGGTACTTGCCGGTGAAGCAGGCGGTGCACAGGGTGCTCTCCTGCTGGCCGGTGGCGTCGATCATGCCCTCGAGCGAGATGTAACCGAGGCTGTCCGCACCCACGGACGCGGCGATCTCCTCGGGCTCCAGGCCGTTGGCGATCAGCTCGGCGCGGGTCGCGAAGTCGATGCCGTAGAAGCACGGCCACTTGACCGGCGGGCTGGAGATCCGGACGTGC
>JAKFEI010000289.1:0-1588 GCA_036675765.1 Nocardioides sp.
CCCAGGACCCACCACTTCTTCGAGGAGGTACGACGTCCGGTGGGCGTCGCAGCAAGGAACGCCGGCGGCGGCGGATTCGCCGCGGCGGGTGCGAACGCGGTCACCGGCACGGGTCGCTCGGCCCGCGGCGAGGGCGTCGGCGTCGGCGTCGGCGTCGGCGTGGGTGTGGGCGTCGGCGTCGGCCGGATCGGCCGCATCGCCGTACTCCCCTTGGCCTCGGGCACGGCCGCACCGGGAGTGATCGGGAGCCGGAGCGCCGCGTGCAGGTCGGCACTCATCTCGCTGGCGGACTGGTAGCGATCGGCGGCGTCCTTGGCCATCGCGGTGCGCAGGATCCGGTTGGTGGCGTTGACCATCGGGCTGCTGCCCGACAGTTGCGGGACCGGGTGGCTCACGTGGGCGGCGACGAGCTGGTACTCGGACGTGCCCTGGAAGGGCGGGGTGCCGGTCAGCGCGACCCAGAGCAGGCAGCCCAGGGCGTAGATGTCGGTGGACGCGCTGGCCTTGGCGCCGCCGTGGAGCTCGGGGGCCATGTAGGACGGGGTGCCGACGGCGGACGCGCTGAACCGGGTGGCGTCGGCGTTCATCTGGCGGGCGATGCCGAAGTCGGCGAGGTAGGCCCGCACCGAACCGGGTCGACGCCGCACCAGCACGTTGCCCGGCTTGATGTCGCGGTGGACCAGCCCGGCGTCGTGGGCGTCGGCCAGGCCGCTGGTGACCTGTTCGATGATCTCGAGCGCCTCGAGCAGGCTGGGCGTCCCGTGGGTGCGGATCAGGTGCCCGAGGTCGCCTCCCGGGATGAGCTGGCTCGCGATGTAGAGGTAGCCGTCCTCCTCGCCGTGGGCATAGACCGCCACGACGTGGGCGGACTCGAGGGAGGCCTGCGAGCGCGCCTCGCGCGTGAACCGCTCGCGGAACTCCGGGTCGTGCGCGAACAGTGGCGCGATCACCTTCAGGGCGACTTCGCGGCCGAGGTTCTCCTCCATGGCGCGGTAGACGACGCCCATCCCGCCCTGCCCCAGTTGCTCGAGGATCCGGAAGCGGCCGATGCGCGACCCGGCGACCGGGTCGCCGGAGCCAGGACCGGAGCCGGAGGTGGAGGACACATCGTCTGTTCTACCCGACGGAGGTGCCCGGGACGTGACGCGGTCGTGACACGGCGGTCAGTGCCGCGCCCCGACTGCTCTGGAAATCCCCCCAGGGTTGTCCCCAGAACCACCGACGGTGTGGTCATGGAGCGCGGCACTTCCGTGTTGCTGGGCCACTCCCCCACGGTGCGACCCGTGCGAATTGTCTCGCCCCGGTGTCGGCGCCGATACCAGCGCTTTCGAGGACAGCTTCCCAATCCGCAGCCCGCCGCCCGGCAATGGGCCTAGCATCCGGCCATGAGGCGCGGGCGGTCCGACGGACGGTCCTTCGCCGCGTCCGTCGAACGCGGCCTGCTCCTGGCGATCGGCCTGGTGATCCTGGCGAAGACCCTCGTCTGGGCCGGCCAGTTCGCCCTCCGGCCGTCGTACGACGGCGAGGAGCTGACGTTCGCGCTCGTCGTGGTCTGCTCGGTCGGTCTCGCCGGGATCGACTGCCTCCG
>JAKFEI010000476.1:0-1587 GCA_036675765.1 Nocardioides sp.
CGAGCGGGACGTCGATCGGCTCCATGAGCGCCATCGACTCCTCGACGGTGAGCTCGTCGGCGGACTTCTTGCCGCGACGCTTCTTCTTCCCGTCCTCGGCGAGCAGGGGCGTGTCGTAGGCGGGGTCGCCCGTCCGCTCGAAGGTGTCGCTGAGCCGGATCGGCTGGGTGGCGTCCGCGTCGTCGTAGTCGTGGTGGCGTCCGAAGAGCGTGTCGCCGAGCTCGCGCAGGCGGTCGGGCACGCGGTACAGCGGCGTGGCGGTGATGACCAGGACTCCGAAGCAGGCCAGCAGGGCCAGCAGGGGTACGACGAGCGCGGGTGAACGCAGCAGGTCGAGCAGGAGTGCCGAGACGACGTACCCGATGGCGCCTCCGCCCTCGCGGAGGGCGGAGGTGTCGCCCTGCACGGGCTCGGGGCTGCCGTTGGCGATGTGGACGATCCCGAGCAGGCCGAAGGCGAGGGCTGCCCAGCCGATGATCTGGCGGCCGGCCGGGCCGTTGCCGACCGGGTCACGCATGACCCGCCAGCCGCCGAGCAGGACGAGGAGCGGGACGAACCAGCCGATCTTGCCGACCGTGCCGGAGACGGCCGCGCGGGTGAAGTCCATGACGCCCCCGGGGACCTCGAACCACACGGCCGAGGCGATGATCAGGGCCAGGCCGCACAGCAACAGGCCGAAGCCGTCGCGACGCTGCTCGGGCTCGATCTCGCGGGCACTGTGGCCGATGCCGCGGGCCACCGCTCCGATGGCGTGCGCGAAGGCCAGCCAGATCGCCGCGACACCGCGTCCGAGCGCGACAAAGGCCCGGGCCACCGGTCCGGGTCCATTGCGCACGGCGCGAGGTGCCGGTCGCCGGGCCGCGCTCTTCTTGGCCGGTGACTTCTTCTTGCTGGTCGTACTACGTGATCGCGAGCTGGCTGTCTTCTTCGCGCCCGAGCGTGAGGAAGGGGTGGTCCGGCTGCGCGACGCCGTCGGGGAAGACGTACGGGTCGCCATGCTCACAACCTACCCACAAGTCACACCAGCCACAGGGACCACAGGCTGGTGTGTCGGGCTTGACCTTGCACCATGGTGCAGGGTCGACCGTTGGCCCATGACCTCCACCGGGAACTCCCCTGCCCTCCGCATCGTCCGCGCCTCCGCCATCTACGACGCCGTCGTGACCACCGGGTTCGCCCTCCCCTGGCTCGCCGCGGCGACCTTCGGGACCCTCGCCGACGTGCACGGGAAGCTCGACCTGACCGGCTCCCTCCCGGACGCCGACGACCCCTTCACCGTCCTGTTCGCCGGCCTGATGGGCGGCCTCGTCCTCGTCTGGTCGGTGGTACGGATCGTCCGGCCCACCCTGCTCGTCGGCGCAGCCGACACGGTGGCCCGGGGGTTGTTCTGCCTCGGCATGGTGGTCGCACTGGCCGAGGGCGCCAGCACGGTGATCGTCGGCTTCCTCGTGCCCGAGGCCGTGTGGGGTGTCGTGCAGGGCGTTGCCGTCGCGGTGGCCCTGCGGCGCCGTACCCTCACGACGTGAACATCTCCGAACTGGCCGCCCGGGCCGGCGTGAAGGTCTCCACGGTGCGCTTCTACGAGCG
>JAKFEI010000360.1:0-11514 GCA_036675765.1 Nocardioides sp.
TCCATCACTTCCCGGAAGTGGTCGGAGGTGGCGATGTCGTCGTACAACGGCGCGAGCTTCGCGTTGATGACGTCGTAGAGCTCCCTGGCCATCTGCTCGCCGTGCTCCTGGTAGACGGCAGCCGCCGCGATCGCGACGTCCCGGGGGAAGCCGAGCTCGAGCAGGCGTACGCCGATGGCCAGCTGGTTGCTCGCCACGAGGTACGACGTCCCGCGCACGCGCAGCACGCCCAGTGCCTGCAACGTGGCGATGTCCTCGGCCGGGAGTGCGCGACCGGCACGGGTCTCCAACTGCTGCAGGTCCATCTCGACCGGCAGGTCGGACTGCCAGGGCGCGAGCATCGTGCGGGCCAGTGAGATGTCCTCGGGAGTGGCGTCCTCGGGGATCCCGGCGACGTACCGCTCGATGGCCGACAACGTGAAGCCGTGGCTCTGCAGCTCGAGGACCAGCTCGATCCGGGCGACGTGGATTGCGGAGTAGTAGCCGGACCTGCCGCGGCGGATCGGCGGCGGCAGGAGGCCTCGTGAGGTGTAGAACCGCACGGTCCGCACGCTCAGCCCGACCCGGGCGGTGAGCTCGTCGAGGGTCAGTGCCGCAGGCTCCGATGCGGCGTGTGTCACACGTCCGTCCTGACCGTCGCTCTTGACCATGACAGTAATAGTGTCACAATCATCTGCAGGGACACCCCATTCCAGTACGGCGCGCCTGAACGGCGCCGTGCCACCACCCGAGCAACGCCAAGCAACAAGGACGGTCATGGCAGAAGCATTCGTGTACGACCACATTCGCACTCCGCGAGGACGAGGCAAGGCCAACGGCTCCCTCCACGAGTCGAAGCCGGTCGACCTCGTCGTCGGGCTGCTCGACGCCCTGCAGGAGCGCAACCCCGGTCTGGACCCGAACCGCATCGACGACGTCGTGCTCGGCGTCGTGTCGCCGGTCGGTGACCAGGGTGGCGACATCGCCAAGACCGCGGCGATCGCCGCCGGCCTGCCCGACACCGTTGCCGGCGTGCAGCTCAACCGCTTCTGCGCCTCGGGCCTCGAGGCCGTCAACCAGGCCGCCAGCCGTGTCCGCGGTGGGTTCGAGGACCTGATCGTCGCCGGTGGCGTCGAGTCGATGAGCCGCGTCGCCATGGGCTCCGACGGTGGCGCCTGGGCCTCTGACCCGGCCACCGCGTTCAAGGCCGGCTTCGTCCCGCAGGGCATCGGCGCCGACCTGATCGCCACGATCGAGGGCTGGTCGCGTGAGGACGTCGACGCCTACGCCGCCGAGTCGCACCACCGCGCCGCCAAGGCCTGGGCCAACGGCTACTACGACAAGCCCGTCGTGCCGGTGAAGGACATCAACGGCCTGGTCCTGCTCGACAAGGACGAGACCGTGCGCCCCGACACGTCGGTCGAGGGCCTCTCCGGCCTCAAGCCGAGCTTCGCCTCGCTCGGTGCCGACGCCGGCTTCGACGATGTCGCGCTCGAGAAGTACCACTGGCTCGAGAAGATCAACCACGTCCACCACGCCGGCAACTCGTCGGGCATCGTCGACGGCGCCGCGCTGACCCTGATCGGCACCGAGCAGGTCGGCAAGGACCTCGGCCTGACCCCGCGCGCGAAGATCATCGCGACCGCCGTCTCCGGCGCGGACCCGATCATCATGCTCACCGGTCCCGCTCCGGCAGCCCGCAAGGCACTGGCCAAGGCCGGCCTCGAGGTCGGGGACATCGACCTGTTCGAGATCAACGAGGCGTTCGCCGCCGTCGCCATGCGCTTCATGCGCGACATGGACATCAGCCACGACATCACCAACGTCAACGGCGGCGCGATCGCGATGGGCCACCCGCTGGGTGCGACCGGCGCGATCATCCTCGGCACCCTGATCGACGAGCTCGAGCGGCGCGACCTGCGCCGCGGCCTCGCCACGCTCTGCGTCGGCGGCGGCATGGGCATCGCGACGATCGTTGAACTGGTCTGAGACCAGCTCGCCTCGAACTCTCTTACGAATCTCAGACTGAAGGACACACATTGAGCACCGAGACCCAGACCGCGGTCCGCTACGACCGTGACGCCGACGGCATCGTCACCCTCACCCTCGACGACCCGACCGCCAGCGCCAACACGATGAACGAGCTGTACATCTCCTCGATGGCCGACGCCGTCGAGCGGCTGTACGCCGAGCAGGACGACGTCACCGGCGTCGTCGTCGCCTCCGCGAAGAAGACCTTCTTCGCCGGCGGCAACCTCAAGGGCATGGTCACCACGACCAAGGCCGACGCCGCGGGCGTCTTCGAGATGGCCGAGAACGTGAAGAAGGCGCTGCGCCGCCTCGAGCTGTTCCCGAAGCCGGTCGTCGCCGCGATCAACGGCGCTGCCCTCGGCGGTGGCTACGAGATCACCCTCGCGACCCAGCACCGGATCCTCGTCAACGACCCGAAGATCAAGGTCGGCCTCCCCGAGGCGACCCTGGGCCTGCTCCCCGGTGGCGGCGGCGTGACCCGCACCGTGCGCAAGTTCGGCCTGCAGAGCGCCCTCATGGACGTGCTCCTCCAGGGCACCCAGTTCAACCCGGAGACCGCGCTGAAGAAGGGCATCGTCGACGAGCTCGTCGCGACCCAGGACGAGTTGATCCCCGCTGCGAAGGCGTGGCTCAAGGCCAACCCCGAAGCGGCCCTGAGCCCGTGGGACGCCCCCGGCTACAAGATGCCCGGCGGCACCCCGAAGTCCCCGGCCCTCGCCGGCTTCCTCCCGGCGTTCCCGGCCCTGCTGCGCAAGCAGGTCAAGGGAGCCGACTACCCGGCGCCGCGCGCGATCCTCTCGGCAGCCGTCGAGGGTGCGAGCACCGACTTCGACACCGCCTCGCGGATCGAGTCGCGCTACCTGACGAACCTGATCGTCAACCAGCAGTCGAAGAACATGATCCAGGCGTTCTTCTTCGACCTGCAGGCGATCAACTCCGGCTCGCTCCGTCCCCAGGGCATCGAGCCGTGGAAGCCCACCAAGGTCGGCGTCCTCGGCGCGGGCATGATGGGCGCGGGCATCGCCTACGTCTGCGCGAAGGCCGGTTTCGAGGTCGTCCTCAAGGACGTCGCCGTCGAGAACGCCGAGAAGGGCAAGGCGTACTCCGAGGCCATCCTCGACAAGGCCATCTCCCGCGGCAAGTCCACCGAGGAGAAGAAGGCCGAGCTGCTCGGCCGGATCACCGCGACCGCCGACCCGGCCGACCTGACCGGCGTCGACCTGGTCATCGAGGCCGTGTTCGAGGACCCGGCCCTCAAGGCCAAGGTCTTCGCCGAGATCGCGCCGTTCATCAACAAGGACGCGCTGCTCTGCTCCAACACGTCCACCCTGCCGATCACCCAGCTCGCCGAGGGTGTCGACCGTCCGGCCGACTTCATCGGGCTGCACTTCTTCTCCCCCGTGGACAAGATGCCGCTGGTCGAGATCATCACCGGCAAGGAGACCAACGACGTCGCGCTGGCCAAGGCGTACGACGTCGTGCAGCTGATCCGCAAGACGCCGATCGTCGTCAACGACAGCCGCGGCTTCTACACCTCGCGGGTCATCGGCTTCATGGTCAACGAGGGCATGGCGATGCTCGCGGAGGGCGTGGCGCCGTACTCCATCGAGCGGGCCACCACCTCGGCCGGTTACCCGGCCCCGGTGCTGCAGCTCTCCGACGAGCTCAACCTCGAGCTGATGGGCAAGATCGCCAAGGCGACCCGGGAAGGCGAAGAGGCGGCCGGAAACGAGTACGTCGAGCACCCGGGCATCGCGGTCGTCCAGAAGATGCTGGACGCGGGTCGCCCCGGTCGCCTTCGTGGCGCCGGCTTCTACGACTACGTGGACGGCCAGCGTGGATCCATCTCCGCCGAGCTCGCCACCCTGTTCCCCGTTGCCGAGGAGCAGCCGCCGATCGAGGACATCCGGGACCGGATGCTCTTCGCCGAGGCGCTCGAGACCGCGAAGACCTTCGAGGAGGGCGTCATCACCTCGGCGGCCGCCGCGAACATCGGCTCGATCATGGGCATCGGCTTCCCGCCGAACACCGGTGGTGCCGCGCAGTTCATGACCGGCTACGAGAACAAGGCGACCGGTGAGATCGGCCTCAACGCGTTCATAGCGCGCGCCGACGAGCTGGCCGCGAAGTACGGCGACCGCTTCCAGGCCACCGCCTGGCTGCGTGACCTGGCTGCCTCGGGCGGTTCGTTCCCCGCCTGATCAAACGGAAGCGTCTCGATACGCTCGCTGGCGCTCGCTACTCGACGAACTTGTCGGGTCCGAGTTCGCGCTCGCTACTCGACGAACTTGTCGGGTCCGAGTTCGCGCTCGCTACTCGACGAACTTGCTCGTCGAGTAGCCGAGCCGCCAGGCGAGGCGTATCGAGACGCTTCTGTCGTTTTCACACCGCGATGATGGCCTCGGCCAGGGCAGCGGCGACCTCGGACGCGTCGTCGGGGGAGACCAGGCCCGAGGTGACCCGGACGTACGGCGTCGCTCCGGCGTCGCCGGCAAGGAAGGGCGTTCCGCCCGCGACCCGGATGCCGGAGGCGGACAGGTGCACCAACGCTGCGCGTTCGTCGCGGACCGGCAGCCACAGATTGATGCCGTCCGGGGCAGCGACCGGGACCCCCAGGGCGGTCAGCTCGGTGACGATCGTGCGCTGGCGGGCGAAGTACTGGCGGCGGGCCTCGCCGACCTCGTCCAGCGACTGCGAGGACGTGAGCAGGTCGAGCAGGATCGTCTGCACCATGCGGGAGGTCCAGGCCGGACCGAGCATCCGGCGCGCGACGATCCGGTCGATGAGCTCCGCCGGACCGGACATGGCGGCGATCCGCAGGTCAGGTCCGTGGGACTTGGAGTAGGACCGGATGTGCACGACCTTCTCGGGCAACAACGAGGCGAGGGTGACGTCCGGTGAGGTGCTGATGCCGGCCGAGTGGTCATCCTCGATCACCCAGGGCATCCCGTGCGCCGCGCGTCGCAGGACCCGGGCCAGTTGTCCGACCCGCGCCGCGTCCATCGCCACTCCCGTGGGGTTGTGCGCCCGCGGCTGCAGGATGACCGCGACCGGTCGCGCCGCCAGGGCCTTGCGCAGGGCCTCGGGCCGGATGCCGCGATCATCGAGCTCGACCGGGACGATCTCGCCGCCGAGCGTCTCGACCAGGTCGAAGAACGGCGGGAACGTGGGTGACTCGAGCACCACGCGGTCGCCGTACCGGACGATCTGTTCGAGGGTCCGGGTCACGGCGTCGGTGGCGCCGTCGACGACGGTGAGGGCCTCGGCGGAGTAGGGCCACGAGGCGGTCAGCACCGCGCGCAGCTCGGGAAGCACGGGCTCGTCCTGGTAGGTCAGCGTCCCCGCGCGCTGCGAGACCCGTTGCAGCGCCGGCGCGAGCGAGGGCAGCAACCGGGGATCGGGCGTTCCCCGCGACAGGTCCAGGCGCAGCCCGTCCGGTCCGGCGCCGACCAGCTCACGCTGGCGCGGTGAGAGCCACGGCGTCGGGATGTCCTGGACGTAGGTCCCGGCCCGGCCCCGCGAGACCACTGCGCCCGTACGACGAAGCGCCTGCCAGGCCGCGGACACGGTGGCCGGTGACACGCCCAGCTCGGCGGCGACCGCGCGCACGGTCGGGAGCCGGTCGCCGGGCAGCAGGTCACCGGCGCGGATGGCCCGACTGAACGCGCCCGCGATCCCGGAGGGGGTGCGGTCCTCGAGGGAGGCCAGGTCGGGTGCGTGAGCCACGACGACGACCTCCTCAGCGAGCCGGATTTGCAGGAGAACCTTGACAGAAGGGAAATGAAAGCGAAATGTTCAACCCGAAGGATAACGAATCACACGGGGCTCCGCTCCCGTGGACCCCCGAAGAACCTGGGCCCTCCCAACCCCCCTTGGAGGTGGACGTTGACGATCGTGCGTGCAGCCATCAGCCAGACGACCTGGACCGGCGACAAGGACTCGATGCTGGACAAGCACGAGCAGTTCGCGCGGGACGCAGCCGCGCAGGGCGCCCAGGTGATGTGCTTCCAGGAACTCTTCTACGGTCCCTACTTCGGGATCACCCAGGACCAGAAGTACTACCGCTACGCCGAGCCGGCCGACGGGCCGATCGTGCAGCGCTTCGCTGCCCTCGCCAAGGAGCTCGGCCAGGTCATGATCCTCCCGATCTACGAGGAGGAGCAGACCGGCGTCTACTACAACACCACCGTGACGGTCGATGCCGACGGCACCATCCTCGGCAAGTACCGCAAGCACCACATCCCGCACCTCGACCGGTTCTGGGAGAAGTTCTACTTCCGGCCGGGCAACCTCGGCTACCCGGTCTTCGACACCGCGGTCGGCAAGGTCGGCACCTACATCTGTTACGACCGGCACTTCCCCGAGGGCTGGCGCGAGCTCGGCCTCAACGGCGCCCACATCGTCTTCAACCCGAACGCGACCAAGCCCGGGCTGAGCAACCGGCTGTGGGAGGTCGAGGGTCCGTGCGCGGCCGTCGCGAACGGCTACTTCGTGCTACAGCCGAACCGGGTGGGCCGCGAGGACAACGAGTACGGCGACCTCGCGGTCGACTTCTACGGCACCAGCCAGGTGATCGATCCGCGCGGAAACTTCGTCGGCGAGCGGGGGTCGCCCGAGAAGGAGGAGCTCCTCGTGCGCGACCTCGACCTCGGCATGGTCCAGCAGATGCGCGACGACTGGCAGTTCTACCGGGATCGTCGCCCGGACTCCTACACCCACATCGCGCAGGCCTGACATGGGTTTCGAGGCTCGCTTCGCTCGCACCTCAACCAGCGGAAAGGACCTGCGGTGAGCACCATCCTGATCCAGGGCGGCACGGTCGTGAACGCCACCGGCACCGTCGCCGCCGACGTACTCGTCGACGGCGAGAAGATCGTGGCGCTGCTGGCCCCGGGCGACCGGACGCTCGGCGCGATCAACGCCGACAAGGTCATCGACGCGACCGGCAAGTACGTCATCCCCGGTGGCATCGACGCCCACACCCACATGCAGCTGCCGTTCGGCGGCACGGAGGCGAGCGACACCTTCGAGAGCGGTACGACGGCCGCCGCATGGGGCGGCACGACGTCGATCATCGACTTCGCGGTCCAGAAGTACGGCGAGCGCGTCGAGGACGGACTCGCCGCGTGGCACGAGAAGGCGCGTGGCAACTGTTCGATCGACTACGGCTTCCACCAGATCATCGGTGGTGTCGACGAGGAGTCATTGAAGGCGATGGAGGGCCTGATCGACGAGGGCATCACGTCGTACAAGCTCTTCATGGCCTACCCCGGGGTCTTCTACAGCGACGACGCGCAGATCCTGCGGGCGATGCAGAAGGCCCGGGAACTCGGGCTCCTGACGATGATGCACGCCGAGAACGGCCCGGCGATCGACGTCCTCGCGGCGCAGCTGGCGGAGTCGGGCAAGACCGGCCCGTACTTCCACGGCATCGCGCGCGCCTGGCAGATGGAGGAGGAGGCCACGCACCGGGCGATCATGCTCAGCGACCTCACCGGGGCGCCGCTCTACATCGTGCACATGAGCGCGAAGCAGGCCGTCGAACAGGTGGCGTGGGCGCGCGACAAGGGCCGCAACGTGTTCGGCGAGACCTGCCCGCAGTACCTCTACCTCTCGCTGGAGAAGCAGCTCGGCGCCCGCAGCGAGGAGTGGGGCGACTTCGAGGGCGCGAAGTGGGTCTGCTCGACGCCGCTGCGCTCCGAGGAGGAGGGCCACCTCGAGGCGATGTGGCAGGGGCTGCGCACCAACGACCTCCAGATGGTGTCCACCGACCACTGCCCGTTCTGCATGAAGGACCAGAAGGAGCTCGGCAAGGACGACTTCCGGGCGATCCCCAACGGCATCGGCTCGATCGAGCACCGCGTCGACCTGCTCTACCAGGGCGTCGTCGACGGCCGGATCACGTTGTCGCGCTGGGTGGAGCTGATCGCGACCACCCCGGCCCGGATGTTCGGCCTCCACGGCAAGAAGGGCGTCATCCAGCCGGGCGCCGACGCCGACATCGTCGTCTACGACCCGAACGGCCACACGTCCATCGGGCTGGGCGAGGGCAGGACCCACCACATGAACATGGACCACTCCGCCTGGGAGGGCTTCGAGATCGACGGCCACGTCGACGTCACGATCTCCCGCGGCACCGTCCTCGTCGAGGACGGCCAGTTCAAGGGGGCCAAGGGCCACGGCCAGTTCCTCAAGCGCGACCTCACGCAGTACCTGGTCTGACCGGCGTTTCGACCACTCGACGAACTCAGGGAGTGAACATGGATTTTGGTGTGGTGCTGCAGACCAACCCGCCGGCCTGGCGGACGGTCGGCCTCGCGAAGCAGGCCGAGGAGCACGGGTTCGACTACGTCTGGACCTTCGACTCGCACCTGCTCTGGCAGGAGCCCTATGTCATCTACTCGGCCATCCTCGCCGCGACCAGGCGGATCATCGTCGGGCCGATGGTCACCAACCCCGCGACGCGTGACTGGACCGTGACCGCGTCGGTCTACGCGACGCTCAACGAGATGTACGGCAACCGCACGGTGTGCGGGATCGGCCGGGGCGACTCCGCCGTGCGGGTGCTGAACGGCAAGCCGACCACGCTCAAGGAGGTCCGTGAGGCGACCCACGTGATCCGTGAGCTGGCCAACTGCCGGCCCGTCGAGCACAACGGCTCGACACTGCAGTTCCCGTGGGCCCGGACCTCCTCGCTCGAGGTGTGGGTGGCGGCGTACGGCCCGCTGGCGCTGAAGACGGCCGGCGAGGTGGGCGACGGCTTCATCCTCCAGCTGGGCGACGTCGACGTCGCGAAGTGGATGATCGAACAGGTCAGGACGGCCGCGTCGAACGCCGGCCGCGATCCCGATGCGCTGACGTTCTGCGTGGCCGCGCCGGCGTACGTCGGCCGCGAGGACGAGATCGACCACATGCGTTCGCAGACGCGGTGGTTCGGCGGGATGGTGGGCAACCACATTGCAGACATCGTCGAGAAGTACGGCGAGGACGCGGAATTCCCGAAGGTGCTCGTCGACTACATCAAGGGCCGCACCGGCTACGACTACAACACCCACGGCAAGGCCGACAACGACCACGTCGACTTCGTGCCCGACGAGATCGTCGACCGGTTCTGCCTGCTCGGCACCCCTGAGCAGCACATCGCCAAGCTCGAGGAGCTCAAGGCGATCGGTGTCGACCAGTTCGCGGTCTACCTCCAGCACGACAACAAGGAGGAGACCCTCCGGGTCTACGGCGAGTCGATCATGCCGGCCCTGCGCGACCACGTGACGGCGAAGGCATGAGCCCGAGGAACCCCCACGGAGGTACGCCGAGCGCCAGCGAGGTGTGCCGGCGTGAGGTACCGCAGGGTTCGTGCGAAGAGAACAAGGCCTGAGGACTTGGCGCAGATCTGGAGGCGCTCTCGCGCCGTGATCCTCGGCATCCTCGGCGTCGCTGCCGTCGTGGCGACCTGGGACGTCTACAAGGCACTGGGCCCGGAGCAGGGCGTGTTGCTGGGCGACACCCGGATCCTGCCGCGCACCACGGACCTGGCGATGCCGCACTCGTGGGAGATGCTGCAGCGCTTCACCGAACCGGTGACGTCCCTCGCCGGGGCGCCCGACGCCTTCTCCGCGGTGTACGACGCCAGCATGTTCTCGCTCGGACTGGCTGCCCGTGGCTGGCTCATCGGCGTGGTGGTCGGACTCCTGCTGGCCCTGGTGATGAGCCGGTTCCGCATCGTCGAGTCCGCCCTGCTGCCGTGGGTGGTGCTGAGCCAGACGGTGCCGCTGATCGCGATCGCCCCGCTGGTGCGGCGCTGGGGATCGGAGATCGAGATCGGCAGCTACGTGTGGACCAGTCAGGACTCGGTGGCGGTGATCGCTGCCTACCTCGCCTTCTTCCCCGTCGCGGTGGGGGCCCTGCGCGGACTGAAGTCGCCCGAGGCCACCCATCTCGACCTGATGCGCGCCTTCGGGATCGGCTGGTGGCGCACCCTGCTGACCCTGCGGATCCCGGCGAGCGTCCCCTACCTCCTTCCGGCGCTGCGACTGGGTGCCGCCAGTGCGGTGATCGGTGCCGTTGTCGCGGAGGTGTCCATCGGGCTCAAGGGCGGCCTGGGCCGGATGGTCATCGACTACGCCGTCGCCGCCAGCGGCGACCCGGCCAAGCCGTGGGCCCCCATCTTCGGGGCCGTGGCGATCGGGCTCCTGGCCGCCGGCGCCGTCGGCCTGCTGGGCCTGGCCCTCCGACCGTTCCGACTGACAGGAGTTGCCCGATGAACGACCCGGCGATCAACCCGGCGAGCAACCCGGCGAACGACCCGGCGATCCGGGCCCGTGGTGTGAACCGCGTCTTCGGCAAGGGCCGCAAGCAGGTCGACGCCCTCAGCGACGTCGACCTGACCGTGGCCGATGGCGAGTTCGTCTCGCTCATCGGCCCCAGCGGCTGCGGCAAGAGCACGCTGTTGCGGCTCGTCGCCGACCTCGACGCGGCGACCTCGGGGGAGATCACGGTGTTCGGCAAGACCGCCCGCCAGGCGCGCCTCGACCAGGAGTACGGCATCGCCTTCCAGCAGTCGGGCCTGCTGCCGTGGCGCACGGTCGCCGGCAACGTCGAGCTGCCGCTCAAGCTGCACGGTGTCCCTTCCGAGGTACGACGCGGTCGGGTGGCCGAACTGCTCGAACTGGTGGGGCTGAGCGACTTCGCGAAGAGTCACCCCGACCAGCTCTCCGGGGGCATGCAGCAGCGGGTCGCGATCGCCCGGGCGCTGGCCGAGAGCCCGCGACTCCTGTTGATGGACGAGCCGTTCGGCGCGCTCGACGAGATCACCCGCGAGCGGATGCAGAACGAGCTGGTCCGGATCTGCGCCGAGACGGGGGCCGCCGTCCTGTTCGTGACCCACTCGATCCCCGAGGCGGTGTTCCTCTCCGACCGGGTGGTCGTGATGTCGCCACGACCCGGCCGCATCACCGGCATCGTCGACGTACGCGCTGACGGCATGGCGCCTGCCCATGACCGGTCCGCCGGCGCCCGGGACGAGGAGGGCTTCTTCCACGCCGTCGGCGAGGTGCGCAGCCTGTTGCACGGCACCCCCGAGCCGGCCGTCACCGCACGCGGGGTCGACTCGAGATGACGACGGTTGCCGATGCGTCGCCCGCCAAGGACACCCGTGCCCGGCTGCCCATCGCCGAGGTGCGGTGGAGCACGGTCCTGGCCCCGCTGGTGGTCGGCGTCCTGGCGATCGCCGCCTGGGAGTGGCTGGTGGACTCCCTCGAGATCGAGCCGTTCGTCCTGCCGGCACCGAGCGCGATCTGGGAACAGGTCACCGCGAACTTCGACAGCATCGTCAGGGGCGCCAGCGTCACGGGGCGCAACGCCCTGATCGGGACCGTGGCCGGAGCGCTGATCGGTGTCGCGGGGGCGATGCTGGCCGGCACCTTCCGGTTCCTCGACCAGATGGCAGCACCCGTGGTCGCCGCGCTCGCGGTGATCCCGATCGTCGCGCTGGCGCCGGTGCTGTAC
>JAKFEI010000459.1:0-11499 GCA_036675765.1 Nocardioides sp.
TGGTGGGGGAGCAGGCCTGGTTCGCCCGCGCGGCC
Source organism: Nocardioides sp. (assembly GCA_036675765.1). Lineage (GTDB taxonomy): Bacteria > Actinomycetota > Actinomycetes > Propionibacteriales > Nocardioidaceae > Nocardioides. The sequence goes on from JAKFEI010000459.1 coordinate 36, forward strand.
GCGATCACGTTGTTCTGCTGGAACCCGTGGGTCTACGAACGCCTGCTGATCGGCCAGTGGGCGATCCTGCTCGGGTACTTCCTGTTGCCGTGGGTCGCGCTCGCCGCCGTACGCCTGCGCCGTGGCGAGCCGGGGGACTGGGCGCCCGCGGCCGTGGCACTGGTCCTGTCGGCGATCTGCAGTCCCTCCAGCGGCGCCATGGCTGCGGCGGTGCTGCTGGCGTTGGGGCTCGGTCGCGGTTGGCGCGGATGGTGGCGCCCGGTCGCCATCGCCGTGGTGGCCAACCTGACGTGGGCGATTCCGGCGCTGACCGCCGAATCCGCACGCGTGACCACCGACGGCGTGTTCGCTGCCTTCGCGGCGCGCGCCGAGTCGGGCGCAGGTGTCGTGGCGAGCGTGTTCTCGCTCGGTGGCATCTGGAAGACCTCGATCCTGCCGGGCGAACGGACCAGCGCGCTGCTCGTGCTGCTCGCCTGCCTGCTCTCGGTGGCGGCCCTCGCCGGCCTGTGGCGGATGGGCCCCGACCGCGCCCGCTGGGCGCTGATCGGCGCCGCGTCCCTGGCCCTGGCCCTTGCCCCCGTGACGTCGGTGGGTGCCGACGTCATGGAGTCCCTCGGTGCGCGGCTCCCGGGGCTCGCGCTGCTGCGCGACTCCCATCGCTATCTCGCGCCGTTCAGCCTGGTTCTCGCGGTCGGCATGGCGTACACCGTCACGGCCCTCCGTACGCGGATCGGGCCCGGTACGCAGGCGCTGTGGAGCGCGGTCGCCCTGCTCGTGGTGGCGCCGCTGCTGTTGCTGCCGAGCCTGGCGTGGGGCGCCGCGGGGGAGCTGGAACGGTCGTCGTACCCCGAGGCCTGGACGGAGGTGGCCGCGTTGATCGACTCCGACGAGGTCACCGTGGTGCTGCCGTGGGCCGGCTCCTACCGCGGATTCGACTGGAACCACCGTCGCGCCGTACTCGACCCGGCCCCGCGAATCCTGCCCGGGCAGGTGCTGGTCGACGACACCGTACGGCTCGAGGGTCGCGAGGTGCCGGCCGAGGATCCGCGCGTCCGTGCGGTCGACGAGGCCCTGGCGCAGGACGACCCGGCTGCCGCGCTGAGGGACCTCGGCGTGCGCTGGGTACTGGTCGAGAAGGGGATGGTCGACGTCGTCCCGCCCGCCGGCAGGACCGTGTACGACGCCTCGGGCCTCGAACTGATCGACGTGTCAGACCAGGGACAGGTCGCCGTGGAGTCCCGCTCCGCATGGCCCGAAATGACCAGGCCGCGGGAGATCCTCGTGACGATCGGTCACTTGTTGGCGTTTCTTTTGCTTTTCGTTGGGGCGGCCGTGATACTTCGTGGAGGGAGTAACGGGCATCACACATCATGATCGTCATGGGGAGTGGGTGCTCTGTGCCGGCCTTTGGGAGGGGGCCTGCGCATGAACACGATTATCGCAACTGTCGTCGGAGCATTGGCTTCGACCGTCGTCCTCGTCGGTGGCGTCAACGCCGCCCAGGGTGAGCACAAGCCTGTCAGCAACGAGAAGCTCTACAGCTATTCGGACCAGTAGGTCGTCGGCTGCGCCCTGCCCCTGAGGGGTGGCGCAGCTCATTTCACACGTTTTCCGTGAAGGGGGACGTATGAGCAGACGGCTTGGGAGGGTCAGATGCTGCAGATCGTCATTCCGGCGTACAACGAGGAACGCCGCTTGCCGCGCACCCTGCGCGAGTTGCGTCGCCACGTCGGCACGCATCGCGGAGTGCTCGGTCGCGTCGAGGTCCTCGTCGTCGACAACGCGAGCACCGACCGCACGGCGGAGGTCGCCCGCGAGGCCGACTCCGCGGCGCTGCCGGTGCGCGTGGTGCGTTGCGACCGCCGCGGCAAGGGCGCAGCCGTCCGTGCCGGGCTGCTCGCGACCGACGCCGACCTGGTCTGCTTCATGGACGCCGACGGTGCGACCGGCCTCGACGCGATCGAGGACGCCTGGCGGCGGGTGCTCAACGGCGCCGACGTCGTCATCGGCTCGCGCAGCCTGGCCGAGAGCGACACCGAGGCCCGGCACTGCCGGACCCGCTCGACCGGTGCCGCCGCCTACCGCCGTCTCGCGGGTCGCCTGACCCCCGGGATCCTCGACACCCAGTGCGGCTTCAAGTTCTTCCGTGGTGACGTCGTCCGTGGGGTCATCGGCAACCTGAAGACCCCGGGTTTCTCCTTCGACGTGGAACTCCTCGTCCTGCTGCGTGCCGCTGGCGCGCACATCGAGGAGATGCCGGTGACCTGGGTCGACGTGCCCGGATCCACCTTCGTGCCCGCGCGCCACGGCGCCGCGGCCTTCGCTGAACTCGCGCGGATCGCCTGGCGCAACCGCGATCTCGCGCGTCCGGTACCCGGCAGGGTGGCGGTCGTCGGAGTGCGGTCCCCCATGCCGCTCCCGGCTTCTGCTGCCCTGTCGGCCGGGGCGTGGAGCGCCCGATGACCACCACGTCCACCCTCCGGGGCAAGCGGGTCGTGGTCGTCAACTGGCGCGACCTCGACCACTCGCAGTCCGGCGGAGCCGAGATCTACGCCTGGCAGTACGCCCGTGCGCTGCAGGAGGCCGGTGCCCAGGTCCGTTTCGTCACCGGCCGTGACGCGCACCAGTCGGCCCACGAGTCGCGCGAGGGCATCGAGATCCACCGTGGCGGTAGCCGGATCGGCTTCAACCTGTTCGCGCTGCTCTGGCTGCTGCGCCATCGCGGCGGCATCGACGCCGTCATCGACCCCGCGTGCGGCCTGCCGTCGTACTCGCCGCTGGTGCTGCGCCGCGGCACGCCTGCCTTCCTGATCGTGCACCACGTGCACCAGGCCCAGTTCGCCGTGCACTTCCCGGCCCCGGTCGCCGCCTTCGGTCGCTGGATGGAGCGCGTCGCCATGCGGCGCGTCTACCGACGGCAGCTGACCGCTGCGGTCTCGCAGTCAACGGCGACCGAGATGCGCGAACAGCTCGGCTGGACCGGCGACATCCGGATCCTCGAGAACGGCGCCGACCTGCCGCCGTACGACGCCGCGGACGCCGTGCACAAGGACGCTGACCGGATCGTGGTGCTCGGCCGCCTGGTCGCGCACAAGCGGGTCGACCTGGTGCTCGACGCCGTTGCCGCGCTGCGTGCCCGACCCGAGTTCGCCGACCGCAACCTGCTCGTCGACGTGATCGGCCACGGTCCGGAGAGTGAGCGCCTCGTCGCCCACGCCGCCGCGCTGGGCCTCGCCGACAAGGTCGTCTTCCACGGCTACGTCTCCACCGAGGAGAAGGACGACCTGCTGGGTCGCGCCGCTGTCCACGTCTGCGGTTCCGACGCCGAAGGCTGGGGCCAGGCCGTCATCGACGCGGCCGCGTCAGGTGTTCCGACCGTCGCCCGCGACGTGCCGGGCCTGCGCGACTCGATCCGCAACGGCAAGAGCGGCTGGCTCGTCCCCGACGACGCCCGCCCCGAGGTGGTCACCGCCCGCCTCGCCGATGCCCTCTCCGCCGCCCTGGTCGAGGCAGCCGATCCCACGACGCGGGTGCTTCGTGCAGAGGCCTGCCTCAAGTGGGCCCACAAGTTCGACTGGTCGCAGATGCGCAGCAACGCGCGCGACCTGACCACCGAAATGCTCATCGGGCGTGCTCCTGCGCTGCCTGACTGTCACAACCCACGCGATTCTCGCGTGGCCGTCTGAGAGGTCCATGCCATGCGCAAGTTTGCGTCCGTATCCGTTGGGGTCGGGGTGTTCATGATCGTTGCGGCGATCCTGGTGCGCTTCTACGCATACCCGACCCTGGCCACCGTCCCCGCCACCTACGACGGTGTCACCGAGCTCGAGTCGTCCGGCGCCCAGATCTTCAACTCGGACCCCAATGTGCTCAAGACCGAGACCTGGGACCTGGACATCTCCGCCTTCACCATCGCCGACAGCGGGGCCAAGCAGCCCGACGACGTCGCGACGTGGGTCAGCTCCACGACGGTCACCCGGGCCGACGGCACCGTGTTCCAGCAGACGCGGGAGCGGGCACCGTTCGACGCGGTCAGCGGCGCTGCCGTCACGTGCGACGCCTGCGGTTCATGGGAAGAGGTTGCCGAGGACGAGCGCGTCGACGTGACTCGCAAGGGCCAGGTCTTCAAGTTCCCGTTCGCCACCGAGAAGCGTGACTACGACGTCTGGGACGGCACGGTCGGCAAGGCGACCAAGGCCACGTTCGAGGGCGAGGAGACCGTCCAGGGCCTCAACGTCTACAAGTTCGTCCAGCACATCGAGCCGCAGGTCGTCGAGACCCGCGACGTCCCGGGCAAGGTGTTCGGGTCGACCGAGCCCTCCGTCGACGCCGAGATGTGGTACGGCATGACCCGTACCTTCTACATCGAGCCGCAGACCGGATCACCGGTCGACCGGGTCGAGGAGCGTGTCCAGGAACTGCGCTACGACGGAGTCAGCGTCCCGGCGTTCACCGCCACCGTTCAGTACACCGACGCCCAGGTCACGAAGTCGATCAAGGACACCAAGTCGAACGCGACCCTGCTCGGCGGGATGCGCCTCACGTTCCCGCTGCTGCTCCTGCTGCTCGGTGCTGCGTTCATCGCCGGCGGACTGTTCATCTCGCGCAAGTCGCACCGTCCGCTCCACACGGACGCCAACGACAAGCCGCTCGTCGGAGCCGGTCACTGACCGTCCGACGCACCTGACTCCTCTCTGAGGAGGGAGATGATGGCCTCGAGCAATTGCTCGAGGCCATCGTCCTTCCACGACGCAGCGCGGGCACGCAGGGTCAGCAACGTCTCGCCGCGGAAGCCCACGGCGCCCAGGGAGATGCCGCTGCCGCCGCCCGTCACCGGGTGGAAGCTCAGGCGCTCCACGTGCGGCGCGGTCACCTCGCCGAGGTGGGACACCAGCAGCGTGGACCCCAGCCTCGACGCCAGCACGCGCAGTCCGGTCGTGGTGGCCCGGACGGACAGGGGTGTCCAGGGACGGGGCTCGGTGGCGACCGGCGGGGTCTGCACCGGCGCCTGCGCGAGTGCGCGGGCGATCCCCGCGGCGTCGAGTCGTTCGACGTCCCGCAGGCGCAGCAGGACGCTGTTGTCCCCGATGGCTCCGTCGCCGGACTGGGCGCGTACGGCGCCGACGGCCACTGCGACGTGACGGGCCGTGGTTCCCCGTGCTGCCTGGTGCTCCACGATCGCCCGGGTCGCGGCGGCCACGATGGTGGCCGTGCGGTGGCTGCCGGGGACGCTGCGTTCAACGAGGACGTCGCCGGGTTGCGGCACCGGCGGGGACGGGGGAGTCACCTCGGCCGGCGGCTGGAAGGCCACTTCGCCGAGACGGCGGCCGATGGTGCGCGCGACGCTTCCGGTCGTCGTACGGTCTCCGACGCCGCGGGCGTTCGAGGTGACGGGCGCGAAGCCGAGTCGGCCGAGCACCGCCAACAGGCTGAGCCCGTCGACGGCGCTGTGGTGGGCAGACAACACCAGGTGGCGGCCCGAGAGGCCGACCAGCAACGGGGCGGCGTGGGGCGCCAGCACGGCTGCCTGCACCCGTTCGAGGGAGTCGTCCACCTGCGGCGCGGGGAGTGTCGGCCACTCCTGGTCGGACGCCAGGGCAGCCATCCGGGTCTCGAGGACTGCTGGGTCCGCCGGTTCAGGCAGGACAGCGGTCAGCAGGAGCCGCCAGCCGATACGGGGGTCGGCGACCCACGGCTGCGTCATCGGCGGGTCACGGGCGGGTCACGGGCGGGTCATGGCTTGCGCGCGACGACCACGAGGCTCACACCCGGCAGGCGGCGCACCGGCAGCACCCGCTCGAGGCCGACGGCGGCGCGGAGGCCGGCATTGAGCACGGGGTGCACCGCCTCCATCTCGCTCTCGGACTCCTGGCGACTGCGGCGGCGGGCCTTCACGACGGGCCGGAGCAGCACGTTCCACGAGCGCAGGTCCTCGATCACCAGTCCGGCACCGATGACCCGCTCCGCGAGCTCATCGCGCTCGTAGCGGCGGACGTGTCCGAGCGCCACGTCGTGGCCACTCCACAACGCCATCCCGGCCGGGACAGCGATCAGCGCACGGCCGCCCGGACGCAGGACGCGCCGGGTCTCGTCGGCAACGGCGACGTCGTCGTCGATGTGTTCCCACGCGTCGGTCGACATGACCAGGTCGACGGACTCGTCGGCGATCGGCAGTCGCCGGCCGTCGCCCCGCACGACCGGGATCCCGCGGGACGCGGCGATCTCGGCGCCGGTCTCGGTGTACTCGACACCGATGGCCTTCCAGCCGAGCTCACGGAGCACGACCGTGTTGCCGCCCATCCCGCACCCGACGTCGACGGCGCGACCGGCCGGCCAGTCCTTGACGGTACGACGAACCAGGGCCCGGCGCGCGGCGTACCACCAGTGCCGTCGCTCGAGCGCGGCCGACTTGGCGATCTCCTCGGCATCCACGCGCCGAGCCTAGTGGCTCGTTCGTGACGGGTGACTCACCCGTGCCGGGACGGATCGGAGCGCTTCTTCACCTCGGCGCCGTCCCGTCCGCCACCCCAGTCGGTGTCGGCGACAGTCGGGTCCGTCTTGCGCTTCTTGAACCGCCAGTTCGCGCTTCCGGTGACCTCCTGCTTGTCGCTCAGGCCGTCGCCGTCGGTGTCCCTCTTCGTCGGGTTCGTCTTGCGGATGGTGATCTTGTACTTGCCGCCGTTGGCCCGGGAGCGCACGATCACCTGGTTGATCGCGAGGCCCGTGACCTCGGCGCCGTCGGTCAGCCCGTCCCTGTCGGTGTCCCTCACGCACGGGTTGGTCCGCACGGTGCCGATGTTCCTGCCGTCGCGCGGTCGACCGCTGTTCGTGAAGTAGGTCTGCCGGATCGCGATCCCGATGACCTCCCTGCCGTCGGACAGGGTGTCGCCGTCGGTGTCGGCGCGCAACGGGTTGGTGTGCCCCGTGGTGCAACCGGTCGGACCGTTGAGCTCGCGCTGGTCGCTGAGGCCGTCGCGGTCGGTGTCGGCGCGGAGCGGGTTGGTGCCAGCGGACTTCTCTGCACCGTCGTTCAGGCCGTCGTTGTCCGAGTCGCTGTCCGTCGGCATCGTGCCGTCCGTGATCTCCTGTCCGTCCTGGACGCCGTCGTTGTCGGTGTCGGTGTCCTTGGGATCGGTGCTGTGGGTGTTGACCTCGGCTCCGTCCGTCAGGCCGTCGTTGTCGGTGTCGGAGTCGTCCGGGTCGGTACCGAGAGTGGTTTCCTCGTCGTTGGTCAGGCCGTCGCCGTCCCGGTCGTTGCTCGGTACGTCGTCAGCGGGGGCATCCACCGGGTTCGTGCCGTTGGCGACCTCGGCGCCGTCGGTCACGCCGCCGTCGTCGGTGTCGGGGTCGAGCGGGTCGGTGTCGTGGGTGTTGACCTCGGCGCCGTCGCTGAGTCCGTCGTTGTCCGTGTCTGCGTCGGCGGGGTCGGTGCCCGCGGCGTCCTCCTCGACATCGGTGAGGCCGTCACCGTCGGCGTCACCCGTGGCGGCAAGGTCGTCGCCCGGAGTGGCGACGGGGTCGGTGCCGTTGTCGACCTCGGCACCGTCGTTCACGCCGCCGCCGTCCGTGTCAGCCACGAGCGGATCGGTGTCGTGGGTGTTGACCTCGGCGCCGTCGCTCAGGCCGTCGTTGTCGGTGTCGGCATCGTCCGGGTCGGTCCCCAGGGTGCCTTCCTCGACGTCGGTGAGGCCGTCACCGTCCGCGTCGGTGGACGGCAGGTCGTCGGCGGGGTTGTCGACGGGGTTGGTGCCGTTGTCGATCTCGGCGCCGTCGGTCACGCCACCGTCGTCGGTGTCGGGGTCGAGCGGGTCGGTGTCGTGGGTGTTGACCTCCGCGCCGTCGCTCAAGCCGTCGTGGTCCGTGTCGGCGACCAGCGGGTCGGTGCCGGTTCCGGTGTCGGGTCCGCCGTCATCGGTGTCGACCTCGACGCCGTCATCGAGGCCGTCGTCGTCGCTGTCCGCGTCCGCGGGGTCGGTGCCCAGGGCGTCCTCTTCGGCATCGGTGAGGCCGTCCAGGTCGCGGTCGTTGTCGTCGGCGGGGTTGTCGACGGGGTTGGTGCCGTTGGCCACCTCGGTGCCGTCGTTGACGCCACCGTCGTCGGTGTCGGCGTCGTTGGGGTCGGTGCCGGTCCCGGTGTCGGGTCCGCCGGCATCGGTGTCGAGCTCCTCGCCGTCGGTCAGGCCGTCGTCGTCACTGTCCGCGTCGGTCGGGTCGGTGCCGGTCCCGGTGTCGGGGCCTGCGCCGTCGGTGTCGACCTCGGCACCGTCCTCGATGCCGTCGTCGTCGGAGTCGGTGTCGTCCGGGTCGGTGCCCAGCACCGCTTCCTCGGAATCGGTGAGGCCGTCACCGTCGCTGTCGGTCTGTACGTCGTCCGCCGGGTTGAGCGGGTCGGTGAGGTCGGTGTTCACCTCGGCGCCGTCGCTCGCTCCGCCGTCGTCGGTGTCGGCGTCGTTGGGGTCGGTGCCGGTCCCGGTGTCGGGGCCACCCGCGTCGGTGTCGATCTCGGCGCCGTCGGTGAGGCCGTCGTTGTCGGAGTCAGCGTCCAGCGGGTCGGTGCTGTGCGTGTTGACCTCGGCGCCGTCCTCGAGTCCGTCGTCGTCACTGTCGGCGTCGTCGGGGTCGGTGCCCAGGGCGTCTTCCTCGGTGTCGGTCAGGCCGTCGCCGTCGGTGTCGTCGAGCGCGTCGCACTCGACACCGCCTGCGGGCGCGAGGGCCTGGGACTCCATCGGCGCGACGCCGAGGTCGAGGTCGGCCAGCGGGACCGCGCCGAGCAGCAGGTCCAGGTCGACCGTGATCCGCAGGATCGCGGCCAGGCTGCCGTGGGCGGTCGCGCCCGAGTCCTGGTCGAAGGTGCTGAGGAGCTCGATGTGGATCCCTGCCGAAGCCAGGCCCAGGACGTTGAGGGTCCGGTCGATCGTCTGGTTCGGCTCGTCGTTGAGGGCGATCACGTCGCCGCCGATCGTCACGTTGACGGCCGGCGGGACGAAGGTCGTGGTTCCGGTGGTGCCGTCGGAGGTCGACGTCATCACGACGGGGTCGGCGAGGTGGATCTGGACCAGGTTGCCGAGCAGGCCGATGTCGCCGACGGTGGTCTCGGTGATGGTCTGGACGGCCGAGGTGCCGTCGCTCTCGGGATCGACCAGCTGGGTCGTCGAGGTCGACTGGCTCGCGTCGAGGGTGGCGACATCGAGGCCGAGCGCGCCCACCGACAGCAGGCTGAGGCTGGCCAGGCTGGTGTCGGCCTTCGACAGGACCCGGGCGCCGCCGACGGCTGCGGGGCATTGCGTGGTGGAGACGAATCCGGCCTCGGCGTAGGTGTCGAGCAGGCCCAGGTTGAGGACCGGCGGGAGGGCGACGGGGGGCAGCGGGGAATCGTCGTCGATCGCGGCCGGGGGAGACGTCGCGGTGGACCCTGCGACCGGCAGGCCAAGGCCGGCCAGGGCGACCCCGATGTTGGTCGACGTCGCGGTCGCGTTGTCACCGACGGCGGCACTGTCGGCCGTGGAGGCCGAGTGGCCGACGCGGAGGTCAGCGAGCGGCGTGCCGATCACTCCGGTGGTCACCGAGACGATGTCTGCCTGTCCGGACCCCGAGTAGGTCGCCGGCAGCGGGTCCGCGTGGGCCGTTCCCGAGGGAAGCGCCACGGTGAAGACAGCTGCCGTGGCAAGTGACGTGCCGATCAAGAGGGCAGCGTGAAGCCGACCGAGAACAGAAGAGGCGGCCACAGCGGGCTCCTGACAAGTGCGCGGGAACATGAACGGACCCGCCCACTATTGCGCCGCGATCGCGGGCAGGAGAGAGGTCAAACCGAAATCAGGACCAAGTCCCGCAGGGCATCGTCACGAATGACCAAGGTCGGCGCCGAAGAGCGCCGTTCCGGGCGTCAGGGTGCCGCGCACCCGGGACCAGCCACCCCAGAGTCGCTCGTGTTCGGCGGGCCACTCCGGTTCGAGCAGGGTGGTGAGCCGGAAGCCGGTGCCGGCCAGCAGCTGCACCCAGTCGCCGAGCGTCCGGTGGTGTTCGACGTACGACGTCCGGCCGGTCTCGTCGTCGACCTCGACGTAGGGCGTGCGGTCCCAGTAGGACTGGGTCGCGGTGAGCCCTTCCTCGGTGGGATCGTCGGGGAACATCCACCGGGTCGGGTGGGTGATGGAGAACGCGAACCGGCCGCCGGGCCGCAGGACCCGGGCCGTCTCGGCCACGGCGGTGTCGATGTCGGCGACGAACTGCAGGGCGCCGAAGGAGGAGAACACGACGTCGAAGGTGTTGTCGGCGAAGGGGAGGTCGGTCGCCGTACCCCGGACGCTCGGCACCACCACTCCGGTGATCTCGTCGACGCGTCGTGAGTGCTGGAGCTGGCGGTGGGACAGGTCGAGCCCGAAGGCGCGTCCGCCCTGGCTGCGGATCCAGCGCGCGCACTGCCCGGCGCCGGAGCCGACCTCGAGGACGTCGCGGTCCTTCACGTCGCCCAGGATCCCGGCCTCGGCCTCGGTCAGGCCCTCGGGACCCCACACGAAACCGGCGTCGCCGAGGAACTCGCCGTGGGTGGCCTGGTACTCGTCGGCGTAGCGATCCCAGTCCGCGCCATTGGCGCTGCGGGACTCCTGTTCATTGGCGGGACGACGGTGCGCCGTGACCGGCGGGTGGAGCCACTCCTGTTGCACGGATCGAGGATAGTGCCGCCGGTTGGACGTGCGTGCAACGCGGCGCGTACCCTTGAATGTCCGCCTCCCGTCGGGAGGTGGTCCCGTGCCGCCCAGACGGCGGTCATGGCCCAACTACATCTGCCCACCCAAGGACTGTCCCTACTTATGACGAGCACCCTCTCGACTCCGATCTCGAGCCACTACGACGACAACGCGCCCCAGGTCGCGATCAACGACATTGGCTCCGAGGCGGACTTCCTGGCCGCCATCGATCTGACGATCAAGTACTTCAACGACGGCGACATCGTCGACGGCACCATCGTCAAGGTCGACCGCGACGAGGTCCTCCTCGACATCGGCTACAAGACCGAGGGCGTCATCCCCTCGCGCGAGCTGTCGATCAAGCACGACGTTGACCCCTCCGAGGTCGTCAAGGTCGGTGACAAGGTCGAGGCTCTCGTTCTCCAGAAGGAGGACAAGGAGGGTCGCCTGATCCTGTCCAAGAAGCGCGCCCAGTACGAGCGCGCCTGGGGCACGATCGAGGAGATCAAGGAAGCCGACGGCGTCGTCGAGGGCACCGTCATCGAGGTCGTCAAGGGCGGCCTCATCATCGACATCGGCCTGCGCGGCTTCCTGCCCGCCTCGCTGGTCGAGATGCGTCGCGTCCGCGACCTGCAGCCGTACGTGGGCCAGACCCTCGAGGCCAAGATCATCGAGCTCGACAAGAACCGCAACAACGTGGTCCTGTCGCGCCGTGCCTGGCTCGAGCAGACCCAGTCCGAGGTTCGCCACGGCTTCCTCACCCAGCTCCAGAAGGG
>JAKFEI010000010.1:0-1580 GCA_036675765.1 Nocardioides sp.
CCCCAGATAGCGCACATCGGCGGCCGGGGCCGCCACGAACAAGATACGGAAGGGAGCTACACCCATGGCAAAGATCATCGGCATCGACCTCGGCACGACCAACTCGTGCGTGGCGATCATGGAGGGCGGCAAGGCCCGCGTCATCGAGAACAGCGAGGGCGACCGCACCACGCCTTCGGTCGTCGCCTACACGAAGGACGGCGAAGTGCTGGTCGGCGCGTCCGCCAAGCGCCAGGCCGTCACCAACCCCAAGAACACTTTCTACGCGGTGAAGCGCCTGATCGGCCGCAAGTTCACCGACGCCGAAGTGCAGAAGGACATCGACCTGGTGCCGTACGCGATCGTGCAGCACGAGAACGGCGATGCGTGGGTCGCGACCGCCGACGGCAAGAACCTCTCGCCGCAGGAAATCTCCGCCCGCGTGCTGGAGAAGATGAAGAAGACCGCCGAGGCGTACCTGGGCGAGACGGTCACCGAAGCGGTGATCACCGTCCCGGCGTACTTCAACGACTCGCAGCGCCAGGCGACCAAGGACGCCGGCCGCATCGCCGGCCTCGACGTCAAGCGCATCATCAACGAGCCGACCGCGGCTGCGCTGGCCTACGGCATGGACAAGAAGGGCGGCGACCGCAAGATTGCGGTGTACGACCTCGGCGGCGGCACGTTCGACGTGTCCATCATCGAAATTGCTTCCGTCGACGGCGAGATGCAGGTGGAAGTGCTGTCGACCAACGGCGACACGTTCCTGGGTGGCGAAGACTTCGACAAGCGCGTCATCGATTACCTGGTCGAGGAATTCAACAAGGACCAGGGCATCGACCTGCGCAAGGATCCGCTCGCGCTGCAGCGCCTGAAGGACGCGGCGGAACGCGCCAAGATCGAACTGTCGTCGTCGCAACAGACCGAAGTGAACCTGCCGTACGTGACAGCCGATGCGAGCGGCCCGAAGCACCTCAACATCAAGCTGACCCGGGCCAAGCTCGAGGCGCTGGTCGAGGACCTGGTCAAGAAGACCATCGAGCCGTGCCGCATCGCGCTGAACGATGCCGGCCTGCGCGCGTCGGAGATCTCGGAAGTGATCCTCGTCGGCGGCCAGACCCGCATGCCGAAGGTGCAGCAGGCGGTCGGCGAGTTCTTCGGCAAGGAGCCGCGCAAGGACGTCAACCCGGACGAAGCCGTGGCGCTCGGCGCCGCGATCCAGGGTGGCGTGCTGGCCGGCGACGTCAAGGACGTGCTGCTGCTCGACGTGACCCCGCTGTCGTTGGGCATCGAGACCCTGGGCGGCGTGTTCACCAAGATCATCGAGAAGAACACCACGGTGCCGACCAAGGCCTCGCAGACCTTCTCGACCGCCGAGGACAACCAGTCCGCGGTCACCGTGCACGTGCTGCAGGGCGAGCGCGAGCAAGCCCGCTACAACAAGTCGCTGGCCCGCTTCGACCTCACCGGCATCGACGCCGCGCCGCGCGGCATGCCGCAGGTCGAGGTGTCGTTCGACATCGACGCCAACGGCATCGTCCACGTCACCGCCAAGGACAAGAAGACCGGCAAGGAGCAGAAGGTCGAGATCAAGGCCGGCT
>JAKFEI010000077.1:0-1579 GCA_036675765.1 Nocardioides sp.
TCCACCGCCAGTTCCGAACCGGTCGAGCAGACCAGCACCCGTGGCTTTCGGCGTACGACGACCTCGCGGATGCCGAGCGCTGCCAGCACGCCGATCTGGGCCGGTCCGAGCACGGTGCCGGCAGCGAGGACCTCCTGGCCGACGGTGACATCGGAACCCGCAGTCCGGACGAAGGAGCCGACGTCGCGAGCCTGGCTGATCGCGACCTTGTCCGTGCCGCCGTCGGTGATCTCGACCTCGACGATCGCGTCGGCGCCGTGGGGGACCGGAGCGCCGGTCATGATGCGCAGTGCGGTGCCGGGCGCCAGTTGGCCCACGGCGGCACCGGCCGGAATGTCACCGGCGACGGGGATCAGGGCCGGGGAGTCGGACGTGGCAGCGGCGATGTCGGCGGCACGGACGGCATAGCCGTCCATCGCCGAGTTGTCGAAGGAGGGGAGCGCCTCGGGCGCGGTGACGGCCGCAGCCAGGATGCGCCCACGGGCCTCGGCGACAGAGACGGTCTCCTGCCCCGCAGCGCGCGATGCCAGGAGCGCAGCGACGTGCTGCTGGTGGTCGTCGACCGAGCGGAGGGCGGGGGTCGTGGTCATTGGTTCCACCCTAGGACCCCGGGGCGAAGACGGCGGCGGCGATGAGCCGCTCGCGCAAAAACAACGGGCGAGGTGGCCCCCATGACCACCCCGCCCGCCAGTACCCGTTCAACGGTGTCGGCGGCCCGCCGTTACGGGCGCTTCTCGCAAACAGCATTGGAACGTTCAAGTGGGATTGGCTACGGTCGGAGCATGCGTGCGATCCGAAGGTTCACGGTCCGCCCCCTCCTCCCCGACGCGCTTGCCTCCCTGGGCGAGCTCGCGGCCAACCTGCGCTGGTCATGGCATCCACCCACCCAGGAACTGTTCGCGACCGTCGACTCCGACCTGTGGGCGAGCACCGGCCAGGACCCGACCCGGTTGCTGGGCGAGGTGTCCGCCGAGCGCTGGGCCGAGCTGGCCGCCGACGAGTCGTACGTCGCGCGGGTCGCCGAGGTGCGGGCCGACCTGTCGTCGTACCTCGAGGGGGAGCGGTGGTACCAGCGCGCCAGCGCCGCCGAACCGGACGCGACCTGGCCTGCGGCGATCGCCTACTTCTCGCCCGAGTTCGGCATCACCGCTGTCCTGCCGCAGTACTCCGGCGGCCTCGGCATCCTCGCCGGTGACCACCTCAAGGCCGCGAGCGACCTCGGCGTCCCGATCGTGGGCGTCGGCCTGCTCTACAAGCACGGCTACTTCAAGCAGGCGCTGTCGCACGAGGGCTGGCAGCAGGAGAGCTACCCCGTGCTCGATCCCGACGGCCTCCCGCTGTCCCCGCTGGTCGAGGCCTCCGGTGAACGCGCCACCGTCACGCTCCGGATGCCCGACGGTCCGGACCTGCTCGCCCGGATCTGGGTCGCCTCCGTCGGTCGGGTGCCGCTGCTGCTCCTCGACACCGACCTCGAGGAGAACCCCGAGCACTACCGGCTGATCACCGACCGCTTGTACGGCGGCAACACCGAACACCGCTTGCGCCAGGAGCTCCTCCTCGGGGTCGGTGGTGTTCGCGC
>JAKFEI010000138.1:0-1563 GCA_036675765.1 Nocardioides sp.
CGGGTGCGGCTGCCGGGCTCGTCGATCAGGTGCTCGGTCAGCACCGAGTGCGGCGGCAGCAGGCCGGCCGGATTGGCGTCCTCGTCGTCGAGCTCGACGCCGACGAACGCGTCGCCGAGCTGTTCGCGCAGGAACGCGAAGCGGCTGTCCGGGACGAGCTTGTCGCTGCGGAACCGAAGGCCCATCACCTGCAGGCCGGCCGCACAACGTGCCTTGACGATGTCGAGGTCCTCGGGCGAGATGTCGATGCTGCGCCGTCCCCTCGGCGAGATCGGGAGCGAGGGCTGGGAGAGGACCGGCGCGAGGAGCCGCTCGTCGGTGGCCATCGCCAGCGCGAAGCCGCCGGTCAGGCACATCCCGACCGCGCCGACGCCCGGACCGCCGCAGCGCTCGTGCTCGTGCTCGGCCAGGGCCCGCAGCCACGTCACCACGGGCGACGTCCTGCCCGTGGCGAGCAGGCTGAACTCGCGGCTGACGCACACGCGACCGAGCGCCTTGGTCGTCATGGCGACAGCGCCCAGCACGCCGGCGTTGGGATCCCCGCCCGGAGCACCGAACAGGCTGGGCATGATCACCGAGAAGCCCTCGTCGCGTACCCGTCGCGCGAAGTCCGCGACCTTGGGCGTGATCCCCGGGATCTCGGCGATCACGATCACCGCGGGGCCGGTGCCCGATCGGTAGAGCGGATGCGTGACACCGTCCGCGGTGAAGGTGCCGGGCTCGAAGTCGCTCAGGGCGTCGTCGGTCATGGGCGGGACTCTAGGGCCCAGGGCGCCCCGGTAGCGTCGGATCCATGAGCGAGCGCCCCGTGCCCGTGCCCGGCGACGAAGAGCGCGAGCTCCTCCGCCTTGCCTCGGTCGACAACTTTCGCGACGTCGCCGGCCCCGGCTACCCGACCCGCGACGGCCGACGAATGCGTACGGGCGTGTTCTTCCGCTCGAACGACCTCCGGCTCGCCGAGGAGGACCACGCCGCCATCACCGAGGTCGGCCTGCGCGCGATCCTCGACCTCCGCTCCGACGTCGAGATCTCGGTCCACCCCGACCCCGTCGTTCCCGGCGCCGAAGCCCTGCACTTCGACGCCATCGGCATCCCGATGGAGAGGGTCGCCGGCCTGGAGACCCGCGAGGCCGCCGTCGCCCTGATGAACGAGGTCTACCGCGCCTTCGTGACCGAGCCGAAGTCGCGCGACGCCTTCGGTGGGGTGTTCCGCCAGCTCGCGACCGGCGGCCCGCAGCTCTTCCACTGCTCCGCCGGCAAGGACCGCACCGGCTGGGTGGCCGCCCTGCTCCTCCACATCGCCGGCGTCGACGACCCGACGATCGATAGCGACTACCTGCTCACCAACGCCCTCACCGCCGCCAGCCGCGCCCGCACCGAGGCCGAGATCGTCGCGCACCTCGGCGAGGAAGGTGTCGCCGTCTACGACCCCGTCTTCGTCGCCGATGTCGCCTACCTCCGCACCGCCCTCGCGGCCGTCGAGAGCGAGTACGGCGACCGGTCGTCGTACCTCCGCGACGGGCTGGGGCTCGACGACTCCGTCATCGCGCGGCTGCGGGAGCT
>JAKFEI010000345.1:0-1557 GCA_036675765.1 Nocardioides sp.
GGACAGGGCAAGCACGGCCACGAGTGCGGTGGCGGCAGCGCGGAGTGGGCGCAAGGGGTCCTCCCGAGAGTGCTGCGCCCGGACCAGGGCGCGGAGCGACGGTATCCCGACGTGGGGGAGGGTCGCTACCCGGAAGGGTGAGCCTGTGGAAATGCACTGAGTCGTGTGGGTGAGAGTGACCGGGAGGTCACTCTCACCCACACGACTCAGTCAAGGCCGGGTCAGCGGCCGCGGAGGTTGCCGCGCTGGCCCTTCATCGAGTTCGGGACCGGGCCGCGGGGGATCGGGACCTTGGGACGCTGGGCGTCCAGGGCGCGCAGGCGCTGGCGGATCTCGGTGATCTCGGCGGGCTTGACCTGGCGGCCGAGCTTGCGGACGTGGTTGACCAGCTTCTTCAGCGGGACCTGGCCGTTGTCGTTGCCGACCAGCACCTCGTGGACGGGGTACTCGCCCACGACGCGCTGGTGCTTCTTGTGCTCGCTGACCATCAGGGTCTTGACCCGGCTGGGGTTGCCCTCGCCGACCAGGATGACGCCCGGAGGGCCGACCACGCGGTGGACCATGTCCTGCTGCTTGGTGAAGCCGACGACCTCTTCGAGCACCCAGCCGCGACGCAGCATCGACAGGGCGCGGGCGGCAGCGCCGACCTGGCCCTCGAGCTGGGCGAACGCTGCCTTCTGGGCGCGGCGGCCGAACACGAACGTGAGGGCCAGCAGGCCGACCAGGAATGTCGCGAGGCCGGCAAGGATCCAGCTGAAGACCGAGTCGTTGTGCGGCAGGACGAACCGGAAGAGCGCCAGGGCAAGGCCACCGGCGACCACGAAGGCGCCGATCATCCACCACAGGATGGGCTTGTCGACCTTGCGGGCCATCTTGTACGTCTCGACGATCTGCTTGCGGCGGCTCATCGTTGACGGGTCGAGAGGGGTGTTCGACATGGGTGCTGCTGTCTCCTCAGGCAGTGGCTTCTGCGGTCGCGCTGCGCGCGGACATCGCCTGACCGTACAGCCGACCGGCACGGTACGACGAACGGACCAGCGGTCCCGAGAGGACTCCGGCGAATCCGATCTCCTCGGCCTCGGCCGCGAGCTCGACGAACTCCTCCGGCTTGACCCACCGCTCCACGGGGTGGTGGCGCAGAGAGGGACGGAGGTACTGGGTGATCGTGATCAGTTCGCACCCGGCGCCGTGCAGGTCGCGCAGGGCCTGCGAGACCTCCTCGCGGGTCTCGCCCATGCCCAGGATCAGGTTCGACTTCGTGACCAGGCCGAACGCCCGGGCCTGGGTCAGGACGTCGAGCGAACGCTCGTAGCGGAACGCGGGGCGGATCCGCTTGAAGATCCGCGGCACCGTCTCGACGTTGTGGGCCAGCACCTCGGGGCGGGACTCGAAGACTTCCTGCAGCAGCTCAGGGATGCCGTTGAAGTCGGGGATCAGGTTCTCGACGCCCGTGTCGGGGTTCATCTCGTGGATGACGCGCACCGTCTCGGCGTAGAGCCAGGCGCCACCGTCGGGCAGGTCATCGCGCGCGACGCCGGTGATGGTGGCGTACTTCAG
>JAKFEI010000091.1:0-1555 GCA_036675765.1 Nocardioides sp.
GTGCGCTGGAAGACGGTCAGGTGACCGGCCTTGCGCTGGACCCGCGGGATGAACTGCACCGCGGAGGCGCCCGTACCGATGACACCGACGCGCTCGCCGGTCAGGTCGTGGTCGTGGTCCCAGGTCTGCGAGTGGAAGACCGTGCCCTGGAAGGTCTTCAGGCCGGGAAGGTCCGGCGTCGAGGGCGCGCTGAACGGGCCGATCGCGCCGACCACGACGGTCGCCGTCAGGTCACCGGTGCTCGTCGTGATCCGCCACAACTGCGCCGTGTCGTCCCAGGACGCGTCGGTCACCTCGGTGCCGAAGCGGATGTGCGGCAGGACCTCGAAGTCCTCCGCGCACGTCTGCAGGTAGGTCTTCAGCTCCTCCTGCAACGGGTAGAGCCGGCTCCAGTTCGGGTTCGGCGCGAACGAGAACGAGTAGATCAACGACGGCACGTCGCACTGGGCGCCCGGGTAGTTGTTGATCTGCCAGGTGCCGCCCACCTCGTGCGCGCGCTCGAGCACGACGAAGTCGTCCATGCCGGTCTGCTTGAGTCGGATCGCCGTACCGAGGCCGCCGAAGCCGGCGCCGATGATCGCGACCCTCACGTGCTGCCCGTTCCGTGGCGCAGTCATAGCGGCTCCTTCTCAGAGGTCGAGCGTCAGGCTGTCGCCGGCGGCACGCGAGACACAGATCAACATCGAGTCCTCGCGTTCGGCCGGGCGCAGCTTGTGGTCGCGGTGCTCGACCGCGCCCTCGACGACGGCGTGCTTGCAGCTGCCACAGAAGCCCTGCTGGCAGGAGTAGCGCACGCCCGGGACCTCGCGACGGATCGCGGTCAGGGCGGACTCGTCGGCCGCCACCTTCACGGTCACACCCGAGCGGGCCAGATGGACGTCGAACTCGTGGCCGCCCACGACCGGAGGCGCAGAGAACCGCTCGCTGTGCAGCGAGCCGGTGGGGTTGAGCGTCGGCTGCAGGACGCGCGCGGCGTCGATCAGCAGCGGCGGACCACAGACATAGATCGCGGCACCTTCCTCGGCGCGGCCCAGCAGCTCGGCCACGTCCGGAACGCCGTACTCGTCGTCGGGACGCAACGCGAGCTCGCCGCCCTCGAGGGCCTGCAGTTCGTCGACGAAGGGCATGGTGGCCAGCGAGCGGCCGACGTAGACCATCGTCCAGCGCTTGCCGCGACGCGAGGCCTCACGCACCATCGGCAGGATCGGCGTGATGCCGATGCCGCCGGCGATGAAGAGGTAGGACTCGACGTCGATGAACGTGAACGCGTTGCGCGGACCGCGCACCGTGAGCGTGTCGCCCTCGGCGACCTCCTGGTGCATGGCCAGCGAACCGCCGCCGCCCCCTTGGTCCGTGTCGATCCGTCGTACGGCGATCCGGTAGTTGCTGAGGTCGGCAGGGTCACCACAGAGGGAGTACTGGCGCTGCACACCGGACGGCAGGAAGACGTCGAGGTGGGCGCCGGGCACCCACGCCGGCAGGCTCGACCCGTCGGAGTTGCGCAACTCGAAGCTGACGACGTCATCGACCTCGACCGAGGTCGCCGTGACGGTCA
>JAKFEI010000131.1:0-1547 GCA_036675765.1 Nocardioides sp.
GCTGCGCGCCGACGTCCCTGTCGCGCCGTCGGTGCCGGACGAGGACACGGTCACCGCGCTGTTCGCCGCCTGGCGCGACCGCGGCGGCCCCAGCCCCGAGGTGTCCCACCCGGCCGCGACCACTGCCCCGCTCGTGGCCGAGTCGCCGGGTGAGCTCTCGGCGCGCGCGTTCACACGGTCCGTCGACACCGGCTGGCGACGGACGTCGTACTCCTCCCTCAGCAACGTGGACCTCGCTGCCGAGGTCGGGCAGCCGGGCGTCGACAGCGAGCCCGAGGTCGAGGCCAAGGACGACGAGCCGGAGGAGGTTGAGGTGCGAGCGTCAGCGAGCCTCGAAACCCCAGGCCTCCCGGTGGTTGAGGTGCGAGCGCCAGCGAGCCTCGAAACCCCCTCCCCGATGGCCGACCTCCCCGTCGGCGCCACCTTCGGCTCCCTCGTCCACGCCGTCCTCGAGCACACCGACCCCACCGCCGCCGACCTGCGCGCCGAGCTGCTGGCACAGATCGACGAACAGCTGACCTGGTGGCCGGTCCCGGTCGAGCCCGGGGAGCTGGCCGACGCCCTGGTCGCCGTGCTCGACACACCCCTCGGTCCGTTGATGGACGGTACGACGCTGCGCCGGATCGGCGTCCGTGACCGGCTCTGCGAGCTCGACTTCGAGCTGCCGCTGGCCGGCGGCGACGCGGCCGAAGCGCCGGGGGAGGCGACCGTCCTGCTCGGCGACATCGCCGGGCTGCTGCGTAGACATCTGCCCGAGGGCGACCCGGTGCGTGCCTATGCCGAGTCGCTCGACAACCCGCTGCTCGGCGACCAGACGCTGCGCGGCTACCTCACCGGCTCGGTCGACGTCGTGCTCCGGCTCGGGGAGCCAGAGTCCCCCCGCTACGTGATCGTCGACTACAAGACCAACTGGCTCGGTCCGCGCGAGGAGCCGCTCACCGCGGCGTCGTACCGACCCTCGGAGCTGGTCGATGCGATGGGCCACTCGGACTACCCCCTCCAGGCCCTCCTGTACGCCGTCGTGCTGCACCGGTTCCTGCGCTGGCGCCAGCCCGGGTACCACCCGGAGCTGCACTTCGGTGGCGTCGCCTATCTCTACCTGCGTGGCATGTGCGGACCCGAGAACCCGTCCGTCGACGGCGAACCGTGCGGCATCTTCACGTGGCAGCCGCCGGCCGCCCTGGTCACCGACCTGTCTGACCTGCTCGACGGGTCGCTGGAGGGGGTGCGCCGATGACCGGACTCTTCGAGGCGACGTCGCCCCACGACCCGCGGGTCGCGCGCCGGGTTGCCGGATCGCTCGGCGCCTTCAATGCTGCCGGCGTGATCGATGCGGCCGACGTCCGCGTCGCCGAACGGGTCGCCGCCCTGGGCGGCGAGAGCGACGAGCGGGTCAAGCTGGCCGTTGCGCTCGCGGTCCGGTCGGTGCGCGCCGGATCCGTCGGACTCGACCTCGAAGGCCTGCCGGACGTCAGCTCGTTGGTCGAGGAGGTTGCGCAGCAACCGTCTCGAGACCAGGTCGCCTGGCCCGACCTGGTCGAGTGGGC
>JAKFEI010000056.1:0-11278 GCA_036675765.1 Nocardioides sp.
ATCCAGGTGTGCCACCTGCTCCGCCTCATCACCGAGCGCCGCGGTCTCGATGTCGACCGGGAGGTCCTGGCCGCCGTACTCACGGCAGCGGAGAGCTCGGTCACCCACCGCCGCCGCTACCGCGACTACGTCCGTCCGGCGGGGGTCCTCGACCTGTTGCTGATGGATGAGGAGAACCCGCGGTCCCTGCTGTTCAGCCTCCACCGGATGCAGGAGCACCTCGCGGCGCAGCCCGCGTCCACCGGCTCGACGCGTCCCGAGCGACTGCTCGCCGACCTGGTCGCCGAGGTCGAGCGGACCGATGTCTCGACCCTGGGTGCGATCGGCGGCGTCGCGCGCCCGCACCTGGTGATGTTCCTCGACAGCGTCACCGGCCAGCTCGAGCGCCTCGGCGACGCGATCCGCGACCTGCACTTCGCGACCGGCCCGAAACCGCGCGTCTTCGGCGTCATGCCCACGTTCGCCGAGGCCGCGCCATGACCCGCTACCGCATCGAGCACCGCACGACGTACACCTACGACGAGGACGTCACCGACAGCTTCGGCATCGGTCACCTCGTCCCGCGCAGCCTGCCCTGGCAGCAGGTCGACGAGTACGACGTCGCGGTGACGCCGGAGCCCGGCGACATCAGCCGTGACGCCGACTACTACGGCAACACCGTCCTGTACTTCCAGGTCACCGCACCCCACCAGGAACTGGTGGTCGTCGGCAGCGGCGAGGTCGACGTCGCCGTACCGATCGTCGACGACGGCAAGCTGGAGCAGCCGTGGGAGGCGTCGCGGCCCCTCCTCGTCCCGTCGCAGCCGGGTGCCTGGCAGGCGACCGACTTCGCGTTGGCCAGTGCCGCCGTGCCGATCCACGCGGGTGCCCGCGACTACGCCGCCATGTCACTCACCACCGGTCGTCCGATCGGTGAGGCCGTCACCGACCTGATGCACCGCATCCATGCGGACTTCGAGTACGACTCGGCCGCGACCACGGTGACCTCGACGGTCTCGGAGATCCTCGCCAAACGGGCCGGCGTGTGCCAGGACTTCGCCCACCTGACCCTCTCCGCCCTGCGCGCCCACGGACTCGCCGCCCGCTACGTCAGCGGCTACCTCGCGACCGAACCCCCGCCCGGCAAGGAACGCATCGTCGGCGCCGACGCCTCCCACGCCTGGGTCGCCGTCTGGCTCGGCGGCGAGGAGTGGCTGGCCCTCGACCCGACCAATGACCAGTGGCAGAACGACCGCTACGTGACCCTCGCCTGGGGCCGCGACTACGGCGACGTCCCACCACTGAAGGGCGTCATCTTCACCGAGGCCAAGAAATCCCAGCTCGCCGTGTCGGTCGACGTCGCCCCGCTCTGACCCGTCGCCCGTTGGTCGAGGAGGTTGCGCAGCAACCGTCTCGAGACCACCGATTCACGCGGTCATCCACAGGGCAACACGTGTGCCCTTGCTCGACGCCGCCGTCCGAACAACGGTGCATCCATGCCATGGACCTACATCGTCCGGTGCGCCGACGGTTCGTTCTACGTCGGCAGCACCTGGAATCTCGAGCGACGCATTTCCGAACACAACGAGGGGCTGGGTGCTGCGTACACGCGCCATCGCCGCCCTGTGGAGCTCGTCTGGGCGGGCGAGTTCCAACGCATCAGGGACGCCTACCTGTTCGAGAAGCAAGTACAGGGTTGGGGAGGGCCAAGCGAATCGCGCTGGTCGAGGGAAGGTTCACCGACCTGCCGGGTCTCGGCAGTCGCGGGTATACCGGCACGGCGGCTCGATTGCGAGCGCAGGAGGAGGGGTGCCCAGAGAACTGGTCGCCGCCAGAAGCCGAGGTCGAACATCTGGAACAGTGAGTGCATGGCGCGACAGTTCCTCGACGACGCGTACGGCCCCGACGAGGTCCGCGTCACGATCGCTGTGGAGCCGGCTGTGCGGCGCCTCGTGCGTGCGCGCGAGATGCTCGGACTTCGTGCCTTCGCCCTTCCGTTCAACCGGCAAGTCAATGACCGCCTCATGTCGTTCCTCCAGACGACGCCGCTTCGGCGACGGTGGGCGGTGGCCATCGAGACCGACACGGGATTGACGGCTCGCATCAGGACATCCACCCGTGAGGAGGCGGTGTCCCTCGCGAGAGCCACGTGGCACGACGTACGCCGCCGCGGGGTCACGGCGGTCGCCGACCTCGGTTCAGCCTGAGTGCGGAGGTCTCGAGACGGTTGCTGCGCCTTGGATCGAGGAGGGCCGTCTCACGGCCCGTCTCGAGATCAACCTCCTCGACCAGCGGGAGAGATTTCGAGGGCAACGGGTGGAGTGCCGGGCCGCACCCTCCTAGGCTGGGGGCATGAGCCAGCCGCCGTACGGAGTCCCGCCCCAGCACGGAGCCCCGCAGGGCCACCCCGGCCAGCCACCCGCCTACGGGCAGCCGGGCCAGGCGGCCCCGCCGCCGGCGTACCTCGGTGGTGGCGCCCCCTCCGGCCCGCCCCAGTTCCAGGGCGGTCCGCCCCAGTTCCAGGGCGGCCCGCCGCCGGGACAGTACGGCGGGGGGCTTCGCGGCCTCGCGCCGGCGAGCAAGCCGCGCAGCATCGGCCTGGTCATGGGCCTGGTCACGGCGCTCGGCCTGATCGGCTTCGTCGTGCTGGTCGCGCTCATCACGCTCAACAACTGAGTGCGCTCGTTCGCCTGCCGGCTCTGCCAGAGCCCGTTGTTCTTCGAGAACTCCGTGTGTGTCTCGTGCGGTACGGCGCTGGGTTTCTCCCGCGCCGAACGCGACATCGTCCCCGTCGATGACGTCGGGACGTACGTCGACGAGGCTGGTCTCGTGTGGCACGTCTGCCGCAACCTGAACCTCTCCGGCTGCACCTGGCTCGCGCCGCTGGAAGGCGGCCAGTGCTCGGCCTGCGACCTCACCCGCACCCGGCCCTCGGAGGACGATCTCGAGGGGACGGCGCAGTTCCCCGAAGCGGAGGCGGCCAAGCGGCACCTCGTCGTCGAGCTCGACACCCTCGGCTTCGACATCAGCGGACTGGTGTTCGACATGCTCTCGAGCAGCGAGGCAGCGGGCGAGGACGTCGTGATCGGGCACGACAACGGGGTGATCACGATCGACCTCGCCGAGACCGACGACGCCCGACGCGAGCGGATCCGCCAACAGCTCGACGAGCCGTACCGCACCCTGCTCGGCCACCTGCGCCACGAGGTCGGCCACTACATCGAGTCGCAGCTGGTGACCACCGACGAGCGACTGGCCCGGTGCCGCGAGCTCTTCGGTGACGATGCCGCCGACTACCAGGCCGCCATCGATCGCCACTATGCGCAGGGCCCGCCCCAGGGTTGGGAGAACTCCTACATCACGACCTACGCGACGATGCATCCGTTCGAGGACTTCGCGGAGACGTTCGCGCACTACCTGCACATCAGCGACACCTGCGAGACGGCTGCTGCCTACGACCTCTGGCACCAGGGCGCGGGGCACGCGAGCTTCCGTGAACTCGTCCGTACGGTGTGGATCCCGCTCTCGGTCGCGCTCAACCAGATCAATCGCTCCATGGGCAAGGGCGATCTCTATCCGTTCGTGATTCCCTCTCCGGTGCTGGAGAAGCTCGACTTCGTCGCGGGACTGGCCGGCGCCCGATGAAGCGCCCGAGCCGTCGTACTGCCCTGGTGGCGGGAACGATCGCGATCCTGGTCGCGGTCGCGGCCTGGTTCGCCCTGCTCCGGGGCGAGAGCGCCGAGGACGTGAGCGAGGAGTACCTCGCTGCGATCTGGGAGGGCGACTGGAAAGCGGAGTGCGACCTCGCCACCGACCAGTGGCGCCACATTCTGTTCGACGGCCACCCCTTCGCGAACTGTGCCGACTACGCGAAGGCGGCCGACAAGGCCAACCGGGACGGTGGCTTCTCGAAGTTCCGGGACGACACCGAGGTCAAGATCACCGTCGAGGAGTTCGGCGCGGAGGCCGACAAGGCCCGGGTCGGCTACGTCATCGAGTTCACGTACGACGGCGACGACCGGGCCGGGTTCGACGAGCTGTGGCAGGGCGGCGGTCCCGTCGACCGCGGCACGGTCGAACTGGCCCGCGTCGACGGCGAATGGCGGATCGCCGGCGTCGACGCCGGGTAGCAGCGATGCGGCTGTCGATGAAGTAGTCGTCATGCACGGGATTGAGACCGGCCGCACCGTGGCATGATGCGGGCGAGTTCGAGCGGACGAACCGCTTGTGTGCAAGGAGAAGCCGATGTCTGACCCCAACCAGCCCACGACCCCTCCCGGTTGGTACCCCGACGGCCAGGGCGGCCAGCGCTGGTGGGACGGAACGCAGTGGACCGAGCACACGCAGCCTGCGCAGGGTGCCGCCCCCGAGGCGCCGCAGACCCCGCAGGCGCCGCAGCTCCCGGGTGACCAGGCCACTGTCGTCGCGCCCAACCGCGCCGCCGACTTCAACCAGGGTGGCGCGCAGCAGGGCTACGGCCAGCCGCAGGGCGGCCAGCCCGCACAGCCGCAGCAGCCGCAGCAGTACGGCCAGCCGGCCGGTCAGCAGTTCGGCCAGCAGCCGTACGGCGCCCCCGCGGGCCAGCAGGCGTACGGCCAGCCGGCCGGGCAGCAGTTCGGCCAGCCGGCCTACGGCCAGCAGTTCGGCCAGCCCAACTTCGGTGGCGGCTCGGGCAACAAGGGCAAGGGCAAGGGCAAGCTGTTCGCGATCATCGGCGGCGCCATCGCTGCGTTGCTGTTCGCGATCATCCTGGTCGTCGTACTGCTCAAGGTCATTGGTGGCGGCGGCCCCGACGGTGTGGCGAAGGAGTACCTCGAGGCGCAGAACTTCGTCGACCCGGACTTCAACGCGCAGTGTGAGCTGCTCACCGAGGACAGCCAGGACAGCCTGCTCGAGGGCTCCGACGCCGACGACTGCGACGAGTACGCCGAGAAGCAGCAGGAGGACTTCGACGACGAGGTCGACGAGCCGCTGTCCGAGGACGACTCCTGCGACAAGACCTTCGATGACATCCGGGGCGACTTCGACTACGAGGTCGAGATCAAGGACACGAACGAGGACGGCGACGACAAGGCCACCGTCGAGTACGAGATCACGTCCCGGTTCACCGGCGACAAGGACATCATCGAGGACTGTGGCGGCGACGACGAGGACGAGGAGAACACCACCGACGGTGAGCTGAAGCTCGTCAAGGAGGACGGCGACTGGAAGGTCGACCCGAGCTTCTCCACTGACGACGAGTGATCTCGCACGCGTGAGGTTCGCATCTGCCGTACTGCTGGTCCTCGTTGCCACGATCGTGGCGCCGTTCGTGATCGCCACCGCGTGGCTGAACGCGAAGGTCGAGGACCAGCAGGAGTACGTCGCCACGGTGGCGCCGCTCGCGAACGACCCTGATGTCCAGCGGGTGCTGTCCGATGCCGCAGCCACGGCTGCCGTCGGTGCGCTCCAGGAGCACGTGCCGGTCGGGCTCCCCGACTCCGTGACGGAGTGGGCCCGTACGGCGGCGACCGAGGTCGTCGAGAGCCCGGACTTCCCGGAGTTCTGGCGCAAGGCCAATGACGACCTGCATCGCGATGTCATGGCGTTGCTCGAGGACCCCGATGCCTCGCCGGACGGCAACCTCACGGTCGACGCCGCGCCCCTGCTCGCGCAGGTGCTGTTGATGCTCGAGGAGCGTGGCATCCCGGTGGCGGCACTGCCGAAGATCCCGCTGGAGGTGGCGGTGGCGCCGCGGTCCCGCGTGGTCGATGCCGGATCCACCTACCGCAGCGCCGACCGGGTGGCCGGCTGGCTGCCGTTCGTCTGGGCCGGGCTCGTGGGTCTCGCGATCCTCGTGGCCGCCGGCTGGCGCGGACGCCTGCGCATCGCGGGCCTGGCGCTGCTCGGCGTGGCTGTGGCTGCGTTCCTCGTGCGCCTGGCCACCGACCCGGTGGGTGAGTTCGTCGCCGACCGCATCGGCTCCGACCAGCAGGAGATGGCCCGGATCATGGTCGACACCATGACGGGGTCGCTCTCGCCGTACGCGAAGGGCTTCCTGCTGGCCCTTCCGGTGGGACTGGTGCTGATCGGCCTGTCCCTGTGGCCGCGACGTCGGCACGACGACATGCCCAATAGTGATGCGTGGGACGCTCAGGCTCCCTAGGCTCTGGGGTGTGAGCAACCAGTTCCCCGGCCCGGGACAGCCCGGCGAGCAGCCACCGACGCAGATCGCACCGCAGGGTGGAGGCCCTCAGCCGCCCCCGGCGCCGTACGGCCCTCCGGGTGGCTATCCGCCCCAGGGCGGGTATCCGCAGGGCGGCTACCAGCAGCCCGGACCTCCTGGTGGTGGCTACCCGGGTGGCCCCGGTTACCCCGGCGCGCCGGGCGGGTACGGCGCCCCGCCGCCGAGTGGTGGTGGCAAGAAGGGCCTGATCATCGGGATCATCGCCGGTGTCCTGGCGCTCGTGATCGCCGGTGCCGTGGTGCTCTTCCTGGTGCTCGGCAACGATGACGACGGCGACGACTCGGCGCGGGACAACGACTCCTCGCAGTCCAGCTCCCCGTCGGACGAGCCGTCCGAGTCGGAGTCGGAGTCCACGCCGACCGAGGCGACGAGCGAGACCGCCGGCTTCGGTGAGTCGCCGGACGAGGACCCCACGATCACCGCACGGGCCTTCCTCGACTCATTGCTCGAGGGTGACTGCCTCGCTGTCGAGGGCCTGACCACGCCGACGTACTTCTCCAGCGAGTTCACCGACCAGGCCGGATGTGAGTCGGCAGCGGGCAACCTCGAGATGTCGAACGCGGAGTACACCTTCGACGAGCCCACGACCTTCGGTCCGATCTCCACCGTGACCGGCGACGTCTACGCCCCGAACACCGGAAAGACCCTCGACTCGACCTGGATCCTCGACGGCACGTCGGGTTCCTGGCTGGTCAGCGGTTACACCTACGTCGAGAAGTAGCCGGCGACGGCCGGCACGTCCAGTCAGGTGCTGTTCGGGGCGAGTATCGTGACGAACAGAGTGGTTCGGATCACAGTCACGCCATCCATGTGACAGATTCGGCCAGATCAAATGACTGGACCAGTGCCGCGGAGACCCCGACGGACTGAAACTAGGAGTGGCGTGATGACCGACCCTGTCTTCGGACCGGCCCCTGACCAGGCCGACCCCGAGCTCGTCCAGCTCCTCACCCCCGAGGGGGAGCGGGTCCACCACCCGACCTTCGACCGCGACTTCACGGCCGACCAGATCCGCGGGTTCTACCGCGACATGACGCTGGTGCGCCGCGTCGACATCGAGGCCACCGCCCTGCAGCGCCACGGCGAGCTCGGCCTCTGGGCCCAGCTGCTCGGCCAGGAAGGCGCTCAGATCGGCGCAGGTCGCGCGCTGTCGCCGCAGGACTTCGCCTTCCCGACCTACCGCGAGCACGGCGTCGCCTGGTGCCGCGGCGTCGACCCGGTGCGGCTGCTCGCCATGTTCCGCGGGGTCGACCAGGGCGGCTGGGACCCCTACGAGCACAACTTCGGCATCTACTCCATCGTCATCGGCTCCCAGACGCTCCATGCGACCGGCTACGCCATGGGCGTGCAGCGCGACGGTGCCGTGGGGACGGGCGACCCCGAACGCGACACCGCCGTCGTCGCACACTTCGGCGACGGAGCCTCCTCGCAGGGAGACGTCAACGAAGCGTTCGTGTTCGCGGCGTCGTACAACGCTCCGGTGGTGTTCTTCTGCCAGAACAACCAGTGGGCGATCTCCGAGCCGTTCGAACGCCAGTCGCGGATCCCGCTGTACCGCCGCGCGCAGGGCTTCGGCTTCCCCGGCATCCGGGTCGACGGCAACGACGTGCTTGCGACGTACGCCGTCACGCAGGCCGCACTGCAGCGTGCTCGCGACGGACAGGGCCCGACGTTCATCGAGGCCTACACGTACCGGATGGGTGCGCACACCACGACGGACGACCCGACCCGCTACCGGCTCAGCGACGACGTCGAGCACTGGAAGCTGAAGGACCCGATCGCCCGCGTCGAGGCCTACCTGCGGCGCAACGGCATGGCCGACGACGACTTCGTGGCGGAGGTGGCGGCCGAGGCCGACGCGCTCGGTGAGCGGATGCGGCGCGAGTGCCACGCGTTGCCCGACCCGGTCGCCCGCGACATCTTCACGATGGTGCATGCCGAACAGACCGCCGAGCTCGCGGCCCAGCAGGCCATCTTCGATGCCCACGTCGCGTCGTACGAGGAGGTGCCCGC
Organism: Nocardioides sp.; assembly: GCA_036675765.1. Lineage (GTDB taxonomy): Bacteria > Actinomycetota > Actinomycetes > Propionibacteriales > Nocardioidaceae > Nocardioides. The sequence continues at coordinate 8,219 of JAKFEI010000056.1, forward strand.
ATGACGACCATGACCCTCGCCAAGGCGCTCAACTCCGGTCTGCGACGGGCGCTGGAGGACGACGAGAAGGTCCTCGTCATGGGTGAGGACGTCGGCACCCTCGGCGGTGTCTTCCGGATCACCGACGGCCTGAAGAAGGACTTCGGCGACGACCGGGTCATCGACACCCCGCTGGCCGAGTCCGGCATCGTCGGTACGGCGGTCGGGCTGGCGATGCGCGGGTATCGACCCGTCGTCGAGATCCAGTTCGACGGCTTCGTCTACCCCGCCTACGACCAGATCGTCTGCCAGGTGGCGAAGTTCCACTTCCGTACGCAGGGCAAGGTCCGGATGCCGATGGTGATCCGGATTCCGTTCGGTGGCGGCATCGGTGCCGTCGAGCACCACAGCGAATCCCCCGAGGCGCAGTTCGTGCACACGCCCGGCCTGAAGGTCGTCGCGTGCTCCAACCCGGCCGACGCCTACAGCATGATCCAGCAGGCCATCCGGTCCGACGACCCCGTCATCTTCCTGGAGCCCAAGCGGCTCTACCACTCCACGAAGGGAGAGGTCGACGAACTGGCGGCGCCCGCGCCGCTGTGGCAGTCACGCGTGGTGAAGTCCGGCACGGACGCCACCCTGGTGGCCTACGGCCCGACCGTGTCGACCTGTCTCGATGCAGCTACCGTCGCCGCCGAGGAGGGCCGGTCGATCGAGGTCATCGACCTGCGCACGCTCTCCCCGCTCGACCTGGTGCCCGTGTTCGAGTCCGTACGACGGACCGGCCGGCTCGTCGTCGTCCACGAGGCCCACATGACGCTGGGTGTGGGCGCCGAGATCTCGGCACGAGTGACCGAGGAGTGCTTCCACTCACTGGAGGCGCCCGTGCTGCGGGTGACGGGCTACGACACGCCCTACCCGTCGGCCCGCATCGAGGAGTCCTACCTCCCCGACCTCGACCGTGTGCTCGATGCCGTCGACCGGACCTTCGGGTTCTGAGGAGATTTCCGCGATGACTGGTGTGAACGAGTTCAAGCTCCCCGACGTCGGCGAGGGCCTCACCGAGGCCGAGATCGTGGCCTGGCGGGTCAAGGAGGGCGACGTGGTCGCCATCAACGACGTGATCGTCGAGATCGAGACGGCCAAGTCGATCGTCGAGCTGCCCTCGCCCTACGCCGGCGAGGTCCTGGCGCTGCTGGCGGCCGAAGGACAGACCGTCGAGGTCGGTACGGCGATCATCCAGATCGGCGAGAAGGGTGCGGTGACGGCGCCGGCCCCGGTGCAGCCGGCCACCCCGGAGGCCTCCGCGGCCACCACGCCGCCGGCGACCCGCGGGACCGAGGTCATCGACACGAACATCCCGCCCACGGGCAACGCGACGCTGGTCGGGTACGGCCCCAAGCAGCGTGCGCTCAAGCGGCGCCCCCGCAAGGGCGATGCCGCCCCGGTGGTTGAGGTGCGAGCGACAGCGAGCCTCGAAACCCCGGACCCTGTCCCCACGACCCCCGGCAGCGTCCGCGCCCTTGCCAAGCCGCTCGTCCGGCGCCTGGCGCGTGACCTCGGCATCGACCTGACCGCGCTGATCCCGACCGGCCCGAAGGGCACCGTCTCGAAGGACGACGTGCTGGCGGCCGCGGGCACTCCGGTGGTTGAGGTGCGAGGAGCGCAAGCGACGAGCCTCGAAACCTCCGGGGCGCGCGAGACCCGCGAGCCGATCAAGGGCGTCCGCAAGCAGATGGCGAACGCGATGGTCGCGTCGGCGTTCACGGCGCCGCACGTCACCGAGTGGATCACGATCGATGCGACCGCAACGGTGGAGCTCGTTGCCCGGTTGAAGGACCGCCGCGAGTTCCAGGACATCAAGGTCAGTCCGCTGCTCGTGGCTGCTCGCGCGTGCGTGCTCGCCCTTCGTCGTACTCCGTTGGTGAACTCGACGTGGGACGAGGCAGCGCAGGAGGTCGTGGTCAAGCACTACGTCAACCTCGGCATCGCGGCAGCGACGCCGCGGGGCCTGGTCGTCCCGAACATCAAGGACGCCCACGCGCTCTCGCTGGTCGAGCTGGCTCAGGAGCTCGAGGCGCTGACCGCGACCGCTCGCGAGGGCCGCACCCAGCCGCCGCAGCTGGCAGGTGGGTCCTTCACGATCACCAACGTGGGCGTCTTCGGCGTCGACGGCGGTACGCCGATCATCAACCCCGGCGAGTCCGCGATCCTGTGCCTCGGAGCGATCAAGCCGCAGCCGTGGGTAGTGGGCGACCAGGTGGTACCGCGCCAGGTGATGACGCTTTCGTTGTCGTTCGACCACCGTCACGTCGACGGTGCGACCGGTTCGCAGTTCCTGGCCGACGTGGCCGGCATCATCAGCGACCCCGCCACCGCCCTCCTGTTCTGAGGCCCGGGGTGCCTGTGGAGGACCGTTCGCTTAGGCTCGTGGCGCCGGGGTAGAACGACTGGGTGTCCCTGCCACCTCGCCCTGCCGCGCTGCCCCCGGGCGAGCTGCTCGGTCCGTACCGGATCGTGCGGGAGCTCGGCGCGGGTGGCATGGGGACGGTCTACGAAGCGGTGGACACGACGTTGCACCGCAGCGTCGCCCTGAAGGTGATCACCAGCGTCCTGGCGGGCGACCCCGGGTTCCGTGCGCGGTTCGTCCGGGAGGCGCAGGCCCAGGCGTCGCTGGACTCGCCGCACGTCGTGCAGGTCTTCGCGCACGGACAGGTCGGCGGCCAGCTCTACATCGCGAGCCAGCTGATCCCCGACGGTGACCTCGGCGCGACGCTGCGCCGCCACGGCCCGCCGCCGCCCGTGGTCGCCGTCGACCTGATCGCGCAGGTGGCCGACGGCCTCGCCGAGGCGCACCGGGTCGGGCTGGTGCACCGCGACATCAAGCCGGCCAACGTGCTGCTCCGCAACCGCGGCACCGACACGGTCGCCTATCTCGCCGACTTCGGCATCGCCCGCCAGATCGGCGCCGACCAGAGCGCGACGGGAGGAGTCGTCGCCGGCACCCCGAGCTACATGGCCCCCGAGCTGCACCAGGGCCGACCGGCCGGCCCGGTGAGCGACGTCTACTCGCTCGGCTGC
>JAKFEI010000148.1:0-1541 GCA_036675765.1 Nocardioides sp.
GCGGCGCCGTCCGCGAAGCGGCCCTGCGGGCTCCCCACCCGCACGACGTGGCCCCCGAAGACCTCGGTGATGCGGTCAGCCAGGCGGTGGAGGGTGTGCCCCTCAGGCATCGCCCTGCCCGTGCCCCAGAGCGGACTCCGGCAGGGGCGGCAGGTTGCCGGTGGTTTCGTACGACGCCAGCTGGCCGATGCGGCGTACGTGCCGCTCGTCGCCGGGGAACGGGGTGGAGAGGAAGACCTCGACGAGGCGGGTCATCTCGTCCAGCGTGTGCATCCGGCCACCGACGGCGACCACCCACGCGTCGTTGTGCTCGCGCGCCAGGGCAGCGGTCTCCTCGGACCAGGCGAGGGCTGCACGGATGCCCTTCACCTTGTTCGCGGCGATCTGCTCGCCGTTGCCGGAGCCGCCGATGACGACGCCGAGGCTGTCGAGGCCGGCGTCGCGGTCGGCGACGACGCCCTCAGCGGCCCGCAGGCAGAAGACCGGGTAGTCGTCGACGGCGTCGTAGACGAACGGGCCGTGGTCCACCGGCTCGTAGCCGTGCTCGACGAGCCAGCCGGTCAGATGGGACTTGAGCTCGAGGCCGGCATGGTCGCAGCCGAGGTGCACGCGCATGGCTGCATTCTCGCAGGCCCTACGCCTGGTGCAGGCGGCGGGCAGCCTCGGCAATGGAGCCGCTGATCGAGGGATAGACCGTGAAGGTGTGGGCCAACTGGTCGGCGGTGAGCCGTTCCGTGACGGCCAGCGCGACCGGGTGGATCAGCTCCGAGGCCCGCGGCCCGACGACCACGCCGCCGAGCAGGTTGCGCGACCCCGGCGCGACGAACAGCTTCACGAACCCGTCGGTGATGCCCTGCATCTTCGCGCGGGCGTTGGTGGCCAGCGGTTGCATCACGACCTCGGCGAGGACCTCGCCGGCATCGACCTGCTTCTGCGTGACACCGACCGTTGCGATCTCGGGCGCGGTGAAGACGTTCGAGGAGACCACGGAGAGATCGAGCGGCTTGACCGCGTCGCCCAGGAAGTGGGCCATCGCGATCCGCCCCTGCATGGCGGCAACGGACGCCAGCATGAAGACGCCGGTGCAGTCCCCGGCGGCGTAGACGCCGCGCGCAGCGGTCCGCGAGACCCGGTCGACCTTGACGAAGCCCCCGTCGTCGAGGATGACGCCCGCTTCCTCCAGACCGAGTCCGGCCGTGTTCGGAACAGAACCGAGCGCCAGGATGCAGTGCGACCCGGTGACCTCACGACCATCCGCGAGCGTGACCGTGACGACGTCCCCCGACCGGGTCACCGACTGCATGCGGGACTGGCCGAGCACGGTCATCCCGCGCCGCGTCGAGACGTCCTCGAGCACCTGGGCGGCGTCGGGGTCCTCCCCCGGCAGCACGCGTTCGCGCGAGGAGACGAGGGTGACCGGGATGCCGAGTGCCTGGTAGGCGCTGGCGAACTCCGCCCCGGTGACACCCGACCCGACCACGATCATGTGTTCCGGAACGGTGTCGAGGTCGTAGACCTGCTCCCAGGTCAGGATCCGCTCA
>JAKFEI010000050.1:0-1532 GCA_036675765.1 Nocardioides sp.
TGGGTCAGCACCAGGGTGTGCGTGCCGCGCGGCAGTTCGGCGATCACCAGCTCCGGGAGCACAGAAACCCGGTGCACGTGGACGTCGGCCGGACCGGTCAGCAGGGGCGCCAGCCGGGCGTCCTCGAGCTGGTCGGCCCGGGAGTCGACCAGGTGCAGCTCGAGGTCGTGGCGGCCCAGCAGCAACGCCAGCTCGAACCCGACGTGGCCCATCCCGAAGATCGCGTACGCCGGCAGTACGCCCACCGGCTCGAGCAGCAGGGTGACCTCGCCCCCGCAGCACTGCACCCCGTGCTCGAGGGGCGCCTTGTCGGAGAGGTCGTGGCGCTCGGTCACCGGCGTCGTGGTGCCGTCGGCCAGCAGGGCCCGCGCCCGTCGTACGGCGGCCTCCTCGAGGTTGCCGCCACCGACGCTCCCCCAGGTCCCCGTCGCGCTGACGACGAGCTTGGCGCCGGCCTCACGTGGCGCGTGGCCACGGACCTCGGCGACCGTGACCAGGACGCACGGCGTCCGGGTGTCGCGGAGGTGCTGGAGCGCGCGGAGCCAGTCCATGTCAGACCTCCCCCGTGGTCTGGGCCTTCGCGGCCTGGATCGCCCAGTAGACGGCCTCGGGAGTGGCGGGCGAGGCAAGCTCGACGGCGACCCCGCCCGGTCCGAACGCGCTGACGGCATCCCGCAACGCCTCGCGCACCGCGAACGCCAGCATCAGCGGCGGCTCCCCGACGGCCTTCGAGCCGTAGACCGCGCCGTCGTCCGCCGCGTGCTCCAGCAGCGCGACCCGGAGGTCGGCAGGCATCTCCGACAGGCTCGGCAGCTTGTACGTCGACGCCGACTGCGTCGCGAGCCGACCGCGCGACGAGCCGTCGGAGCTGTCCCACCGCAGGTCCTCGAGCGTGAGCCAGCCGACGCCTTGCACGAACCCTCCTTCGATCTGCCCGAGGTCGACCAGCGGGGAGAGGCTGTCGCCGACGTCGTGGACGATGTCGACCCGGGTCACCCGGTAGGCGCCCGTGAAGCCGTCGACCTCGACCTCGGCGGCCGCGACGCCGTACGCGAAGTACTTGAAGGGGTTGCCGGTCATCGTCGACACGTCCCAGCTGAGGCCGGGCGTCCGGTAGAAGCCGGCGGCCCAGAGCTGGATCCGGTCGAAGTAGGCGGCCCGGACGAGCTCCTCCCACGACGTCTCGGGGGCGAGGCGTTCGCGGACCGGCGCAAGCCGCGCCAGGATCTGCTCGCACGCATCCTTCACCGCTGCACCGTTGAGGTCGGCGCCCGAGCTGGCCGCGGTGGCGGACGTGTTCGGCACCTTGTCGGTGCGCGTCGGCGCCAGCCGGACCCGCTCGATCGGCAGTCCCAGCGCGGTGGCGGCGACCTGCAACATCTTGGTGTGCAGGCCCTGGCCCATCTCCGTGCCGCCGTGGTTGATCAGCACCGAGCCGTCCTTGTAGACGTGCACGAGCGCGCCGCCCTGGTTGAACGACGTGAAGTTGAAGGAGATGCCGAACTTCACCGGCGTGATCGCCAGACCCCGCC
>JAKFEI010000276.1:0-1530 GCA_036675765.1 Nocardioides sp.
TCCTGCTCGACGGAGCGGGGGAGGTCACTCCTGAGGCCGGGATCGACCTCAGCGCCCGTCACGCCCGCGCTTCGCTGGTTGAGGTGCGAGCGCAGCGAGCCTCGAAACCCGCCGATGACCGCCGCCGCCTGGTCGCCGTCACCCTCGCCGCTGCCGAGGCCGCCGGCGTGGCCCGTTGGTGCCTGGAGACTGCGGTCGACTACGCCAAGGTGCGCGAGCAGTTCGGACAGAAGATCGGGGCCTTCCAGGCCATCAAGCACCTGTGTGCCCAGATGCTCGAGACCGCTGAGGCCGTCACCGCCGCGGCTTGGGACGCCGCAGCGTCGGCCGATGGTGACGACATCGAGCAGTGGTCGTTCGCGGTCGACGTCGCGCAGGTGACCTGCTTCGACGGTGCCGTCGAGGTGGCCAAGGGCTGCATCCAGGTGCTCGGCGGCATCGGCTTCACCCACGAGCACGACGCCCACCTCTACTTCCGCCGCGCCCTGAGCCTGCGCGCACTCGTCGGTTCGGCCGACGACGCAGCCGAACGGCTCACGGCTGCCGCCGTGGCCGGAGTACGACGCCAGGTCGACGTCGACCTCGAAGGGCGCGACGACGCGATCCGGCCCGAGGTGCGGGCTTCCGCCGAGCGCATCGCTGCCCTGCCGGCGGGCGACCAGCGTGCGGCACTGGTGGAGACGGGCTATCTGACGCCGCACTGGCCCGCGCCCTACGGGCTCGGCGCCGATCCGACCACGCAGATCGTGATCGACCAGGAACTCGGGCGGGCGGGCGTCGTACGACCGGACCTGGTGATTGCCGGCTGGGCCGTTCCGACGATCCTCGCCCACGGCACCGACGCGCAGCGGGAACGCTTCGCGCTGCCGTCCCTGCTGGGTGACCTGGTGTGGTGCCAGTTGTTCTCCGAGCCGGGATCCGGCTCCGACCTTGCTTCGCTGCGCATGCGTGCCGAGCGGGTCGAGGGCGGTTGGCGGTTGACGGGCCAGAAGGTGTGGAACTCGATGGCCGAGCGTGCGGACTGGGGCATCTGCCTGGCCCGCACCGATCCCGACGTCCCGCAGCACAAGGGCATCACCTACTTCCTCGTGGACATGAGGTCCGCGGGGATCGAGGTGCGGCCGCTGCGCGAGATCACGGGGGAGGCACTGTTCAACGAGGTGTTCCTCGATGACGTCTTCGTGCCCGACGACTGTGTCGTGGCCGAGCCCGGTGACGGGTGGAGGCTCGCCCGCACGACGCTGGCCAACGAGCGGGTCGCGATGGCCAGTGCGCGTCTCACCAAGAGTGTGGAGCGCGCCGTCGAGCTCGCCGCGTCCCGCGACCTCGGTCCGGTCGCCCGGGTCCAGGTCGGCCACCAGGTGGCCCTCGCCACTGTCTGCGCCCTGCTGGGTGTCCGCACCACGTTGCGAGCGCTCGGTGGCCATGGCCCCGGTCCGGAGTCGAGCGTGGCGAAGCTGCTCGGCGTCCGCAGCCGTCAGGACTCCTCGGAGCTGGTCGTGAAGCTCCAGGGCGACGACCTCGCCGTAC
>JAKFEI010000532.1:0-1529 GCA_036675765.1 Nocardioides sp.
GTGACGCCGCTCGGGGATGTGTCGGGCCGGGATGGTTGAGTGACGCCCGTGGAGCAGGGGAGCGGACAGGCCAGGTATCGCCTCGCCGTGCCGTCCGCGGCCGGACCGGCGCCGGCGCTCGACGAGCACCAGCGCCAGGTCGTCGACCACGGCGGTGGTCCGTTGCTGGTCTTGGCGGGTCCCGGCACGGGGAAGACGACGACGCTGGTCGAGGCGATCGTCGACCGGATCGAGGGCCGGGGTGCGCGGCCCGACCAGGTGCTCGCGCTGACCTTCTCGCGCAAGGCCGCCGACCAGTTGCGCGACCGGGTCAGCGCCCGGCTCGGCCGCACGACCGGCCCCCAGCTGAGCTCGACCTTCCACTCGTTCGCCTACGCGCTGGTCCGGCGGTACGCGCCGGCCGAGCTCTACGAAGCCCCCTTGCGACTGCTCTCGGCGCCCGAGCAGGACGTCGTGCTCCGCGAACTGCTGGCCGACCATCCCGAGTCGGTCCAGTGGCCCGACCGGTTCCGGCAGGCGATGTCGACACGCGGGTTCGCCCGCGAGGTGCACGCCGTCCTGGCACGCGCTCGCGAGAAGGGCCTGGAGGGCGAGGACCTGCGCGCACTCGGAGAGGCCGAGGGGATCGATGAGTACGTCGCCGCGGGGCTGTTCCTCGAGCAGTACCTCGACTCGCTCGACAGCCTCGGCGCCACCGACTACGCCGACCTGATCCGACGCGCGGTGATCGAGGCCGAGGTGCATCGTGACGAGCTGCGCGCGCAGTTCCGGCACGTGTTCGTCGACGAGTACCAGGACACCGATCCCGGCCAGGTGGCGTTGCTCCGCGCCATCGCGGGCGACGGGCGCGACCTGGTCGCCGTGGGCGATCCGCACCAGTCGATCTACGGCTTCCGGGGCGCCGAGGTGCGCGGGATCCTCGAGTTCCCGACGGCCTTCCCGCGCAGCGACGGGGCGCCGGCCGACGTGGTCGCGCTGCGCACGATCCGTCGCTTCGGGCCCGGCATCATGGCGCCGGCGCAACGCGTGGCCGGCCGGATCGGGCTGCCCGGCACGATCGCCGAGGACGCCCGCAAGCTCTTCCTGTCGCCGGTGGCAGAGACGGGTCCGCACGGACGCGGCCTCGTCCAGGTCCGCACCTTCGACACCGAGCGGGCCGAGGCCGAGCACCTTGCCGACCTGCTGCGGCGCGCGCACCTGGAGGACGGCATCGCGTGGGACGACATGGCCGTCCTGGTGCGTTCGGGACGGGCCAGCATCGGGCCGCTGCGGCGGGCGCTCGGCGCTGCCGGCGTGCCGGTCGAGGTGGCGCGCGACGAGGTGCCCCTGGTCCGCGACCCCGCCGTACTGCCTCTGCTGGACGCCCTGCGCGCGGTCGTGAACCTCGACAACGCCGACCCCTCGCACGTGGAGTACGTCGACGTCGGGCGTGCCGAGGCGTTGCTGACCGGTCCGCTCGGCGGCCTCGATGCCGGCGACGTACGACGCCTCGCGCGGGTGCTGCGCCAGCGGGAGAAGGACGTCGCCCA
>JAKFEI010000129.1:0-11106 GCA_036675765.1 Nocardioides sp.
TCAGGCGCTGAGCGACATCGGGCCGTAGACCTCGCGGTCGACCTCGAACAACGTCACCTGGGCGACGCCGTACTCGGCCAGCTCGGCCCAGATCTCGCCGACCCACGACTCGGCGTCACCCTGGCTCGGGAAGGTCTTGTCGGCGTACTCCTCGGCACCCTCGCCCTCGAGGGTGACCTCGGCGCCGGACGCGTCCTCGAGACGCCAGTGCCACGGCTGCTCCGGCGCGGCGGGCGGGCGGAAGGTGGAGGGCTGCTCCGGGAGGCTCATGACTCACGCACCGAGGGGGTGACGAACGGCGGCTTGGTGATCTGGAAGACCTCGTTGCGGCCACGCACGTCGACCATCACCTCGGCCTCGTCGTTGACCGCGCTGGCAACCAGGGCCAGGCCGATGCCCTTCTTCAGCGTCGGAGAGAAGGTGCCCGAGGTGACCTCGCCGAGGGGCACGTCGCGCAGCAACCGGACACTCATGTGCGGACGGGGGATGGCCCGGCCGGTGGAGACGATGCCGACGAGCTTGCGCTGCGGACCGGCCTCGCGCTCGGCGAGCAACGTGTCGCGGCCCCAGAACGCCGGCTTCTTCCAGCCGACGGCCCAACCGAGGCGCGCCTCGTTGGGAGTGATCGAGGACGAGATGTCCTGGCCGTGGAGCGGGTAGCCCATCTCGGTGCGCAGGGTGTCGCGGGCACCGAGGCCACACGGGGTGAGGCCCACGGCCTCACCGGCAGCCATCAACCGGTCCCACAGCGCCACGGCCACCTTCGACGAGGCGATCAGCTCGTAGCCACGCTCCCCCGTGTAGCCGGTCCGGCAGACGATGACGAGCGCGTCCGGGTCCGGGTCGGCGTCGTTCGCCTCGAACGGGGCCTCGACGAACGTGAGGTAGTCATGACCGACGGGAAGGCCCACGGCGGCGACGACCTCGTCGGACTTCGTGCCCTGGATCGCCAGCACGACGTAGTCCTGGTGGTGGTCGATGACCTCGATGCCCTCCGGCGCGGCGGCGGCCAGCCGACGTCGTACTTCCTCGTTGTTGGAGGCGTTCGGGACGACGAGGACGTGCTCGTCGTCGCGGTAGTAGGTGAAGACGTCGTCGATGATGCCGCCGGTCTCGTCGTCGACGACGAGGCTGTACTGCGCCTTTCCGGGGCCGATCCGGTGCAGGTCGTTGGTCAGCGTCGAGTTCAGGAACTCGACGGCGCCAGGTCCACGAACCACGAGCTTGCCGAGGTGGCTGACGTCGAAGATGCCGACGCCCTCACGTACGGCGGCGTGCTCCTTGACCACTCCGGTCGGGTACTCCAGCGGCATCGACCAGCCGCCGAACTCGGAGAACTTCGCGCCGAGCGCAACGTGCCGGTCATGGAGCGGGGACTGCAGGGGGGTCGCATCAGCCATGACCGGAATCTATTGCATTCCCCGAACACGTCGGCAGCACCCGCTCGATAGGCTCTGGCGGTGACGTCCTTTGCCCTGCGAACTGCCAGTCCTGCCAAGACCCGTGCGGAGGCTGTCGTCGTCGGGGTGCTGCCGGACGGCGTCCTGGCGCCGGGTGCGGAGGACGTCGCAGCGGCGTACGGCCGCAAGCTCCCGGGCCTGCTTGCCACCGTCGGCGCGAAGGGCAAGCCGGGCGAGGTCACCAAGGTTCCGACCGGCGGCGTCATCTCCTCGCCCCTGCTCGTGCTGGTCGGCCTCGGCGCCGACCCCGGTCCGGCAGAGGTACGACGAGCGGCCGGCAACGCCGCACGCGCCGTCACCAACGCGGCGTCCGTCGCACTGGCGCTGCCTGCGGACAGCCCCGAGCTCGTGCGCGCCGTGATCGAGGGCTACCGCCTGGGTGGCTACACCTTCACCGCCTACAAGTCGAAGCCCGGTACGCCGACCACGCCGGCCGAGATCGTCGTCCTGACCCCTGCAGCCCGCCGGGCCGAGGTGATCGCCGCCGTCGAGCCGGCCCAGATCGTGGTCGACGCCGTCCTCGCCACCCGCGACTGGGTGAACACTCCCCCGGCCGACCTGACCCCGCCGATGTTCGCCGACGCCATCACCGCAGCCGTGAAGGCGGGCAACAAGCAGGTCTCCAGCGGCGGCACCAAGGTCAAGGTCGACGTCCTCGACGAGGTCCGAATGGCCGAGCTCGGTTGCGGCGGCATCCTCGGTGTCGGCGCAGGTTCTGCCGCTCCGCCGCGCCTGGTCGAGCTGTCCTACCGCCCCAAGGACGCAGTGCTGCACATCGCGCTGGTCGGCAAGGGCATCACGTTCGACTCCGGCGGCCTGTGGATCAAGCCCGCCGCCAGCATGGGCACGATGAAGGAGGACATGGCCGGGGCCGCCGCCGTCGTGCAGGCGATGATCGCCGCCGCCCGCCTCGACCTCCCGGTCCGGATCTCCGGCTTCGCCGCCCTCGCCGAGAACATGATCGGTGCCGCCTCGATGCGCCCCGGTGACGTCCAGACGATGTACGACGGCCAGACCGTCGAGATCGGCAACACCGACGCCGAGGGCCGGCTGGTGCTCGCCGACGCACTCGGTCGCGCAGTCGAGTGCGAGCCGGACCTGGTCATCGACATCGCCACCCTGACCGGCCACATGGTGATGGCGCTCGGCGACAAGATCGCCGGTGTGATGGGCGATGACGCCATCGTTGCGCAGGTGCTCGCCGCCGCCGAGTCCGCCGGCGAGGATGCCTGGCCCATGCCGATCCCGGACTTCATGGACGAGCGGATCCGCAGCAGCAAGATCGCCGACCTGTCGCAGTACGACGGCGTCCGCTGGGGCGGCGGGATCTTCGCCGCCGCGTTCCTGCGGGAGTTCACCGGCGGACTGCCGTGGGGGCACCTCGACATCGCCGGGCCGACGTACAACCGCGGCGGCCCGAACGGCCACTGGACCTCGGGCGCGACCGGCTACGGCGTCGCGACCCTCGTCGAACTGCTCAGGGCGTCGGCGGCCGCTGCTGCTTCTGCTGCTGCCTGACCCGGGAGTTGTAGTCGCGCATCCGCTGCGGCACACCGACCACCGCGGCGTCGTACGACGGGATCTGGTGGCGGTTGCAGAAGTCGTGCGCCCACTTGACCGACGGAACCCGTCGGCGGGTCCACTCACCGTCGTGCGCGACGAGGAGGAGCGTCACGTCACTGACGGCGGTACGCGGCTCGACGAACCCCTCGACCCCGCGTCGCTCGCCCACCCAGGTCTGCAGGTGCTGCTCGTCGGTACGGTCCGATGCGCGCACCCGGGTGGAACCCGTGCGCGCCTCTGCCGTGGGGTTACTCATGCGTACCTTCGAGCCCCTGCGGAATCGATCGAACCAAGCCATGCAGACAGTTTGCCCGATCGATGGGTGGCTGGTTGCCAGATGCTTCAGTCGTGGTGCAAGGATGAGGTCCATGGCGACCGAAGTCACTCTTCCCGCGCTCGGTGAGTCCGTCACCGAGGGCACCGTTACTCGCTGGCTCAAGCAGGTCGGCGACCAGATTGCGATCGACGAGCCGTTGCTCGAGGTCTCGACCGACAAGGTCGACACCGAGATCCCCTCTCCGGTCGCGGGCACGCTTCTCGAGATCAAGGCGGCCGAGGACGACACGGTCGAGGTCGGCGCCGTTCTCGCCGTGATCGGTGAAGCCGGCGAGGCCCCTGCCGCAGCGCCGGCTGCGCCCGCCGAAGAGGCCCCGGCGGCTCCGGCTGCCGAGGAGCCGGCCGCCCCGGCGCCGGTCGAAGAGGCGCCTGCTGCACCGGCTCCGGCCGAGGCACCCGCCGCTGAAGCTCCCGCTGCCGAGGCCCCCGCTGTTGGCGGCGCCGCCAGCGGTACGGCGGTCACCCTCCCCGCACTCGGCGAGTCCGTCACCGAGGGCACGGTCACCCGCTGGCTCAAGCAGGTCGGTGACGCCGTCGCCGTCGACGAGCCGCTGCTCGAGGTGTCCACCGACAAGGTCGACACCGAGATCCCCTCTCCGGTCGCGGGCACGCTGCTCGAGATCAAGGCCGCCGAGGACGAGACCGTCGAGGTCGGCGCCGAGCTGGCCATCATCGGTTCCGGTACGCCGGCGGCCGCTCCTGCTGCTCCGGCCGCGCCCGCCGCCCCTGCTGCTCCGGCTCCTGCCCCGACGCCGCCGCCGGCACCGGCTGCACCCGCCCCGGCCGCACCCGCTCCGGCTGCTCCGGCACCCGCAGCACCCACACCGGTCGACAACGCTCCGGCACCTGCCGCCCCGGCACCCTCACCGGTCGCCTCCGAGGACGGCCCCGGCTACGTCACTCCCCTGGTCCGCAAGCTCGCCGCCCAGCACGGTGTCGACCTGGCCCAGGTGAGCGGCTCGGGCGTCGGCGGACGGATCCGCAAGCAGGACGTCCTGGACGCTGCCGCGTCGCTCAAGGCTGCCGCTCCGGCGCCCGCCTCTACTGCACCGGCTGCGGCCGCTGCTGCGCCCGCCGCCTCGGCCAGCCCGTCGCCGCTGCGTGGCCAGACCGTCAAGGTCAGCCGCCTGCGCAAGATCATCGCCGAGCGCATGGTCGACTCGCTGCAGGTCTCGGCCCAGCTCACGCAGGTCGTCGAGGTCGACGTCACCAACATCGCCCGCCTGCGCGAGAGCGCGAAGGCCGACTTCCTGGCCCGCGAGGGCGTGAAGCTGACCTACCTGCCCTTCTTCACCAAGGCAGCGATCGACACCCTCAAGCACCACCCGTCGCTGAACGCCACGATCGACCTGCCGGCTGGCGAGATCACCTACTACGACCGCGAGAACGTCGCGTTCGCCGTCGACACCGAGAAGGGCCTGCTGACGCCGGTCGTCAAGGACGCCGGCGACCTGTCGATCTCGGGCCTGGCCAAGAAGATCTCCGACGTCGCCGAGCGGACCCGCACGAACAAGATCGGTCCGGACGAGCTGTCCGGCGGCACGTTCACGATCACGAACCTGGGCAGCTTCGGCGCCCTGTGGGACACCCCGATCATCAACCAGCCGCAGGTCGCGATCCTCGGCCCGGGTGCCGTGGTCAAGCGTGCGGTCGTCATCGATGACGACGACCTGGGCGAGACCATCGCGGTGCGCCACATGGTCTACCTCGCGCTGACCTACGACCACCGCGTGGTCGACGGTGCCGACGCCGGTCGCTTCCTGCGCGACCTGAAGAAGCGCCTCGAGTCCGGCCAGTTCGAAGTCTGAGCCTCGACGACAGAGCCCCGGCCCGCGACAGGGCGGGTTCATGCGGTCGTCGCAACACCTCGAGTTTGAGGAGTTGCGACGACCGTGTCGTTTTCAGAGGAATCAGTACGTCTACTGAGGTTGGTCGACGGCGGCGTTCCGGTCGTGGCTGCAGCGACTGCGATGGGGATTTCCAAGGGCCGTGCCTACGAGTTGCTCCGCAACGCTGGGCGGGGGCGAGGGCCCAAGGCCAGGGTCACTGACGAGCAGCGTCGGGTGGTGATCGCCGAGTACGACGTGACCGGAAGTATCAAACGGGCCGCGATCGCGAGCGGGTTGAGCCATGGTGCTGCGCGTCGGGTGCTCGCGCATGCTGGTCTCGTGTCGGCTGAATCGGCGCCGCATGGCAAGCCCGCCGCGAGGGAACGGTTCGGGGTCCTGATTGGTCAGGGCTGGTCAGTGGACCGCGCGGCACGTGAGGTCGGTGTTCATTCGCGCACGGGTGATGACTGGGCCCGCGGGATCCGCAAGATCGGCGACACGCGAGTGCATTCGGACGGGACGGTCATCGATTACCGCACCGGCTCGCGGTACATCAAAGTCATGCCCCCAGCCGATGACATGGTGATCAGTAGCAGGTTCTTGTCGCTGGAGGGCCGGTTGGCGATCGCGGACGGTCTGGTCAACAAGCACACGATGACCGCGATCGCAGCAGGGATCGGGAAGAACGTCTCGACGGTGTCGCGTGAGGTCGCTCGGCACAGTGTCGAGGGTGTCTACCTACCTCATCGGGCGCACCGTGATGCCGCCGCGGCGCGGACTCGCACGAAGGACTCGAAGTTGCTCACCAACCAGCGGCTACGCGCTGAGGTCGAAGTCGGGCTGGAGCGGAAGTTGTCGCCCGAGCAGATCTCCAACAGGCTCGTCAAGGATTTCCCCGACGACGAGAGCATGCGTGTGAGCCACGAGACGATCTACCAGGCGCTGTACTTCCAGGCCCGCGGTGGCCTGAAGCGCGAGGTCCAGACCGCGCTGCGTAGCGGGAGAACGCGTCGTAAGCCCCAGCGCCAGCCTGGGCAACGCACCCACCGGTTCGTCGATGAGATGGTAATGATCAGCGAGCGTCCGGCCGAGGTCGATGATCGTGCCGTCCCGGGGCACTGGGAGGGCGACCTGATCATGGGTGCGGGCAACCAGTCCGCGATCGGGACCCTGGTCGAGCGGACCACCCGTTACACGATGCTGCTGCACCTGCCCGGTGGCCACAATGCCGAGGCCGTGCGCGATGAGCTCCTCAAGACGATGAAGACGCTGCCGGCACATCTACGTGGCTCGCTGACCTGGGACCAGGGCTGCGAGATGGCCGGGCACAAGCAGTTCAGCGTCGCCGCGGACATGGCCGTCTACTTCTGTGACCCGGCATCGCCGTGGCAGCGCGGCACGAACGAGAACACCAACGGGCTACTGCGGCAGTACTTCCCCAAGGGCACCGACCTATCGGTCCACGGACCCGAGGACCTCGAGCACGTCGCCCAGGAACTCAACGGCCGCCCACGCAAAACGCTCGGCTGGGAAACCCCAGCCGAGCGCTTGCGTGATCTACTCACCACCTAAGAAATCAGGCGGTGTTGCAACGACCCCTTGAATTCGCCCAGCGGACCGGGGCTCTGTCGTTCTACCGCGTCGTGGCCCGCAGGGTGACCTCGAAGGTCGTCGTGACTCGCTGACCGCCGACCTCGACAATCGTGTCGCCCTTGGTGGAGGACGTCGCCACGGCCGGCCCCAGCAGGCCGGTCTGCCCACGGACGGTGCCGGTCGACGTACTGCCTCCCTCGATGACCTTGCCGGCGAGGGTGTCCCCCGGCTCGGTGACCTGGGTGGCCTGGACGGTGACGGTGTGGCCGGCGTCGGTGAGGTCGGTCAGCTGGTACGTCGACACGACCGACACCTTGCTGCCGCCGATGCTGATGTCGGACGCCACCTTCCAACGGGCACCGACGCCGATCTCATCGGTGGGAAAGGCGACGGCGAGGGCAGAGCCCTGCGAGACGACGTCCTCGAGGATCCGGCCGACGAGGTCGGGGGCGTCATCGCCGACCTCGACGTCTCGCGACGTGACCGTGCCGGATCGGTCGTACACGACCCGGGCAGTCACGCCGTCGAGGTAACCCAGCGCCTTGCGGGCCTGGTCGAGCACGTCCTTCCGCAGCCCACCGCCTTTCACTGTCGCCTTGCCGTAGAGCACCTCGACGGTCACCTCGTCGTCGGTGACGTCGGCGACGGTGCTCGTGAACGGGATGGTCATCGGCACGGTGATCGGCGGCGAGGACATGAAGTCGACCGCGGTCGTCGAGGTCAGTTCGAGGGTGCTCGATTCGGTGTGCCCCGTCTCGACGTCGAGCGCCACGACTCGTCGCGGTGCGGCTCCCGCTTCCACGAGGGTGACCACGGCCGGGGCGACCGCCGCGGGTGCGGCGCTGGTCGCCGTCGTCAGGCTCGACGGGTCAGCCTTCGGGCTCTCGGCGTCGTTGCAGGCCGACAGCACGAGGACGGCAACGACAGCGATCGCCAGCGACAGGCGGCGGGGACGTGCGACAGGCATGGATCTCCTCGGATGGGTGCCGCCACAGGGTGCCACGCTCGTGCACACCTTGGGAGGCGGTGGGAGGGTTTGACCATGACCACGCCCGCAGGACTGTCCGTCGTCGTCGCCGGTTCGTCCGGTTTCCTCGGGAGCCACCTGTGCACCGAGCTCGAGGCACGCGGCCACGACGTGATCCGACTGGTTCGCCGCGAGGCGCGCGGGCCGGGTGAGTCGACGTGGGACCCGCAGGGCGGCGTGGTCGATGCTGACGTCATCGGTGCGGCCGACGTGGTCGTGAACCTCGCCGGCGCGCCCCTGATCGGCAACCCGCACTCGAAGCGCTGGGCCGAGGCCGTGCGCACCAGTCGCGTGGCCACGACGAGCACGATCGCCACCACCATCGCTGCGGTCGCGGAACCGCCCGCGCTGGTCAACGCCTCCGGCGTCAGTTGGTACGGCGACCACGGCACCGCGTTGCTGACCGAGTCCTCCGACAGCCGTGGTCACGCCCTGCTCACCCGGGTCTGCCGGGAGTGGGAGGCGGCGGCCCAGCCGGCGATCGGCGCCGGCGCCCGCGTCGTACTGCTCCGGACGGCGCCGGTCCAGGACCGCACCAACCCGCCGCTGCAGCAGCAGCGCCTGCAGTTCAAGGCCGGACTCGGGGGCCGCCTCGGCAACGGGCACCAGCACACCCCGCTGATCTCGCGACGCGACTGGGTGGGCGCGGTGGCGTTCCTGGTCGAGCACCCGACTGCGGCAGGTCCCGTGAACCTCTGCTCCCCCACGACGCCGACCAACGCGGAGTTCACCCGGACCCTGGCCGGCCTCGTGCACCGCCCGGCGTTCTTCGCGGTGCCGTCGCCCGTGCTGAAGGTGGCTGCCGGCGCGATGTCCGACGAGGTCCTCGGCTCGATGAACCTGCGCCCGCAAGCCCTGCTCGACCTCGGGTATCAGTTCGAGGACCCGGACGTCGCCGCCGTGCTCGCCACCGGGCTCTCCTGAGCCGAGGCCAGCAACCACCGGCCGCCGGTCCTGCGGAACACCAGCGTCCGCGTGGACGCCTGGTCGCGAGGCAACGGCACCCCGTTGGTCGCTGCACCGGTGGTCGAGGAGGTTGCGCAGCAACCGTCTCGAGACCAGGCAACGGCCTTCGCACCCACCAGCCGGTCCGTCACGACCAGCACCAGGCGCCGTTCCGTCCGCTCCCGCAGCTCCACCGCGAGCACCTGCATCGACATGCCCTCGACGCGCAACCCGCGGTCGCGCCAGGCCCGGAGCATGGCGACGTCGGTTGCGCCGGCACGGGAGCCTTCGACGTACAGCCGCGCCAGCACGTCCGGATCACCCGACGACCAGGCCGCCGCCCGCGCCCGGTCCCAGTCACGGAGCACCGCCAGCGAACTGACCGCGCGCGCCACGCTCACCGTCCCGGCCTCAGGTGCCACGACGGCTGCGGGCGCGCTCGCACGCGGCGCTGACGGCGCGTCCCCGTGCAACGCCACTGCCGCCACCAGCGCGCCGACCACCAGCACGATCACCACCGCGCCCGCGAGGAGCCATCGCGATCCCGAGATCCGCATGCCCCGTTCCTACGCCAGTTCTGGCCGACGTGCATCCGGTCATCCACAGGCACCGGAGTAACCTCTGGACCGTGGAGTTCCGTGAGGTCGGCCTCGGTGCCGAAGCGCTCGAGTACATGGCCGCGTGGGAGCTCCAGCGTGAGGTCCACGAGCAGGTCGTCGCCAGCACGACGCCCGACACGGTCCTGTTGCTCGAGCACCCGCCCGTCTTCACCGCCGGCAAGCGCACGCTCCCGCAGGACCGACCCATGGATCCCGGCGGCGCGCCCGTCATCGACGTCGACCGCGGCGGCCAGATCACCTTCCACGGCCCGGGCCAGCTCGTCGGCTACCCGATCGTCCGGCTGCCCGACCACGTCAAGGTGGTCGACTACGTGCGCCGGGTCGAGGAGGCACTGATCGGGGTCTGCACCGACTTCGGCGTCACGACCGCGCGCGTTCCCGGACGCAGCGGCGTCTGGCTCAAGGCCGACGACCGCGGCCCCGAACGCAAGATCGCGGCCCTCGGCATCCGGGTCCGCCGCGGCGTGACGATGCACGGCTTCTCGCTGAACTGCGACGTCGACCTCGGCTGGTACGACCGGTTCGTCCCGTGCGGCATCAACGACGCCGGCGTCACCTCGCTCAGCCGCGAGCTCGGCCGGGACGTCCCCGTCACCGAGGTCCTCGACGTCGTACGACGACACCTGACCGAGCTGCTGGCGTGGGCTCCCTACGAGGCGACGCCGGACTACGAGCCCCGCCCGGACCCGGCGAAGACCGGCGGCGTGGCGCTCCTGAGCTATCCCGCACGCTGACCCTATACTCGGTATCTATTGGCCGCTCGGGCCACCGGATCCCAAGGGGCCAACGTGAGTGATCTCGTCATCGAGACCAGCGGACTGCGCAAGGAGTTCCGCACCCGCAAGGGCGGCCTCCGGGTCGCCGTACAGAACCTCGACCTGGCGGTTCCTGCCGGCGGTGGGGTCCACGGCTTCCTCGGCCCGAACGGGTCGGGCAAGACCACGACGATCCGGATGCTGCTCGGTCTCGCGCGCCCGACGCGCGGCACGATGCGGCTCTTCGGTGAGCCCGTCCCCGAGAAGCTGCCGCAGGTGATCGGCCGTGTCGGCGCAGTGGTCGAGTCGCCGAAGTTCTCCCCCAACTTCACTGGCCAGTACAACCTGCGCCTGCTCGCGGACGCCATCGGCGCACCGCGCTCGCGCGTCGAGGAAGCCCTCGCGACGGTGCAGCTCGATGGCCGCGAGAAGGACCGCTACAAGGGCTACTCACTCGGCATGAAGCAGCGCCTCGCGATCGCCGCGACACTGCTCAAGGACCCGCAGCTGCTGATCCTCGACGAGCCCACCAACGGCCTGGACCCGGCCGGCATCCGCGAGATCCGCGAGACCATCCGCAGCCTCGGCGAGGCCGGTGTGACCGTCCTGTTGAGCTCGCACATCCTCGCCGAGGTCCAGCAGGTCTGTACGTCGGCCACGATCATCGGCAACGGCAAGCTGCTCGCATCCGGCCGGGTCGAGGACCTCCTCGGCAGCAGTACGGCGTTCCGGGTCGTCGTACCCGAGACCAGCCGGGCGCTCGAGGTGCTCGGCACTGCTGGGCTGGACGCGGCACCAGAGCAGGACGCGATCCGCGTCGAGACCGAGGACGCCGCGCGGATCACCCAGGTTCTGGGCGAGGCCGGTGTCTGGTTGACGGAGCTGACCCCACTACGGCCCGACCTGGAGACGTTCTTCCTCGCCCTGACCGACGCCGAGCGACTGGGGGCCGAGGCATGAACGCCTTCCTTCGCCTGA
>JAKFEI010000385.1:0-1507 GCA_036675765.1 Nocardioides sp.
CCGTCGACCAGGTCGACGACGACGCCGTCCTCGGCGTAGACCACGTTCTCGACGCCGGTCTGCTTCGCGAGCTCGCCGTTGGCGAGCATGTGCCGGGACTCGCCGTGGACGGGCAGCACGTTGCGCGGCTTGACGATGTTGTAGCAGTACAGGAGTTCACCGGCGCTGGCGTGACCGCTGACGTGCACGAGCGCGTTGCCCTTGTGGACGACGCGGGCGCCGAGGCGGGTCAGTCCGTTGATCACGCGGTAGATCGCGTTCTCGTTGCCGGGGATCATGCTCGAGGCGAGGATGACCGTGTCGCCCTCCTCGAGGTGGACGAAGTGGTGGTTGCGCTGAGCGATCCGGGCCAGCGCGCTGAGCGGTTCGCCCTGCGACCCGGTGGAGATCAGCACCTGCTTCTCCGGCGCGAGGTCGGCAAGTTGCTTCGCGTCGACCATCACGCCCGGCGGGACGTGGAGATAGCCCAGGTCGCGGGCGATCGCCATGTTGCGGACCATCGAACGGCCGACGTAGGCGACCTTGCGATCGTGCAACACGGCGGCGTCGAGGATCTGCTGGACGCGGTGCACGTGGGAGGCGAAGCAGGCGACGATGATCCGCTGCCTGGACTCCTGGAAGGCCTGGTTGAGGACCGGGGTGATCCTCTTCTCGGGGGTGGTGAAGCCGGGGACCTCGGCGTTGGTGGAGTCGGTGAGGAACAGGTCCACACCCTCCTCCCCCAGGCGGGCGAACGCGCGGAGGTCCGTGATCCGGCCGTCGAGCGGCAACTGGTCCATCTTGAAGTCACCCGTGTGCAGGACCAGGCCGGCACCGGTGCGGATCGCCACGGCGAGCGCGTCGGGAATCGAGTGGTTGACGGCAACGAACTCGAGGTCGAAGGGACCGAAGGAGATCTTGTCGCCCGCCTTGACCGTGTAGAACGGCGTCTGGCGCAGCCGGTGCTCGCGGAGCTTGGAGTTGAGCAGGGCCAGGGTGAGCTCGGAGCCGACGAGCGGGATGTCCTGACGCTCACGCAAGAGGTACGGCGCCGCGCCGATGTGGTCCTCGTGGCCGTGCGTCAGCACCAGCGCCTCGACGGCGTCCAGCCGATCCCGGATCGACGTGAAGTCCGGCAGGATCAGGTCGACGCCCGGGTGGTGCTCGTCGGGGAACAGCACGCCACAGTCGACGATCAACAACCGGCCGTCGTACTCGAAGACGGTCATGTTGCGACCGATCTCACCGAGGCCGCCGAGCGGGATGACGCGAAGGCCGCCCTTGGGGAGCTCCGGCGGTGCCGACAGTTCCGGGTGCGCGTGCGACATCAGAGCAGGCCCGCCGCGACGAGTCCGGCCCGAAGGGCCGCGACTTCGTCGTCGTCGAGCGCCAGCAGCGGCGGTCGGACGTGTCGGTTCTCGAGCACGCCCTTCAGCTCCAGGGCTGCCTTGGCCGTCGTGGCGCCGTAGTTGGCCACGCCCATGATCGCCTCGAACGCAGGGATCAGGCCGGTGTGGATGCGCAACGC
>JAKFEI010000121.1:0-11044 GCA_036675765.1 Nocardioides sp.
CTCGGCGTTGCCGAAGGTGTCGGCCGGGTTGTGGACGTTGATGAACCACGCGCGCTCACCGCTCGACCGGTGCTGGAGCAGCACGTACGGCATCTGGATGAGCTTGCCGTAGAAGTACGGCACCCCGAACGTGTGCTTCTCGACGGCGATGAAGGTGTTGTTGCGCCAACTGATCGAGTTGTGGCCCGAGGAGTCCGACATGGTGTTGAGCGGATAGGTGAGCCAGGTGGGCGAGGCGATCTTCTCCCACAGGTCCTGTTGGGACCCATGCATCTCCTGGAAGCCGACGACGTCGATGCCGTTGTTCGTCAGGACCTGGAGCGCGCGCTGGAGCCGCACCGGCGACTTGGCATACCCCTTGCGCGGGTTCGCGCCGTCGGTGTGGCCTGCGCCGAGGATGTTGAACGAGGCGATCTGGAAACGAGCCGAGGTGGTGGCGGCAGGCAGGGCAAGCGAACCCTCCGGCGCAGCGACCACTTCGGCTTCGCGATCCGGCGTCGACGGGTGCACGGCGGTGAGGGCTGCGGCTCCCAGAGCGGTGGTCACCGCGACGGCAACGAATCCGAGGGCGGCTCGGCGACGCAGTTCCATGACGCTTCCTTTTCTCCCCGCACCCGAGGACGATTGATGGTGCGGGTGAGGATGACGTGGTCCGTGTGACAGTTGATGCTACGTCAGACAGTGCGATGCGTCAGCCCCATCGGTCACTCACGCACCAGACCTGAGGACTCCGGTCCCCTCGCCTGGCTACGACGAGTGGTGGAACAGCAGTTCCTCAGCCAGTACGACACCCGCGGTCTCGAGCTCGCGAGGACTCATCACGAACGCGTCCGGCCCGGCGGCCAGGAGCAGCATGCCGACGCGGCGGTCGAGCGGCGGGAGCAGCTCGAGGTCGACGACCACGGACTCCTCGTCGTCCGACACCTTCGTGACCTTCTCCGCATAGAAGTCCGCCGCCCAGCGGGCGCTCTGCGGGAGCACCATCTGGACCGTGGTGGTCTCCCGCTTCTCGTCGAGCAGAGCACCGAGGTCGTCGGGCAGCTCGAAGCCACGCTCCAGCGGTTCGACGGAACGGATGTTGGAGATCAGGAAGGTCCGCAGCTGACCGTTCTCGTCGGCCGGACCTGCGTCGACCTCCCAGCCGCGACGGGTCTGCACGAGCCGGTACGGCTCGATCACCCGGTCGGTGACCCCGTGGTCCCACGCGCGGGAGTAGACGATGCGCACGGCCTTCTGGGCACGCTGCGCCTTCTGCAGGGCGGGCAGCAGGCGGTTCCACGCCCGCACGTCCGGCACGCCCGAGGCCTCGCCGAACATCGTCTCGGCGAGCACGTCGATCGCCTCGCCGAGCTCGGTGTTGTCGGGCTCGATGTCGAGCAGGGCCAGGGCGGCGGTGTAGACGAGACCGAGTTCGCCGGCGTCGACGTACTCCACACCGAGGTCGGCGGGACCCTCGGCGACCATCCGGACGATGCCCGCGGTGCCGGGGTCCTCGGAGCTGCCGTCGGGACCGATGAACTCGAGCACGTCCGGGCGCGACAGGAGCCACTCGCCACCGAGGTCCGCGGTGTAGAACGCCAGCAGGTCCTCGCGGAGCTCCGCGACCGGGACACCGAAGTCAGCAGCCAGGGTCTCGAGCGCGATGCCCTCGGGGTGCCGGGTGAGCCGTTCGAAGACCTCGGGCAGCCGGGCGATGCGGGTGACGTACTTCGGCGCGGCGGTCATCCCGAGACCGCCTCTCCGCGGGCCGCGGCCAGGGCGGCGACCACCTCGGCGCGCACGTCGTCCGGACCGACCACCCGCACGCGCTCACCGAGTTCGAACAACCGCGTGCGGAGCGCGGCTCGGTGGGTGACGCGGTAGACCATGCGGACCGTCTCGTCGCCAGGTTCGACCGACAACGGTTCCCCGAGCCAGCGACGGACGTCGGGTTCGAAGTGGGCGGGCGTCTCGAGGACCACGTCGACGGGCGGGTCCAGCTCCCACGACATCGGGTGGAGTCCGGGATGGCGAACCGTCGGCACCGCTTGCGCCGTTCCCGGAGCATCCGCGTCGGGGTCGACCATCCGCGACACGACGAAGACCTTCAGGACGGGGTCGCCGAGGTCGCCCTCCTCGACACCGCGGACGTACCAGGTGCTGCCCTGGTTGCGGACGGACTCGGGGTGCACGACGCGGGGCGTGCCCTTGTAGCCGAAGCGCAGGACCTGGTGGTCGCGCACCGCGTCGACGACCAGGCTGAGCGCGTCCGGGGCGGCGGCCGTGATCGCGGCCGGTGCGCCCTTGACGTCCGAGGACAGCGACTCGTCCGGAAGGCCCAGCCGCTTGACCAGGTCCACCCGGTCCGCGAGGAGCACCGCACGGCGCAGGGCCGCCTGTTGCCCCGGGGTGAGCCGCACCCGGAGCCGGTTGTCGACCGTGGTCAGCCGGTAGACGGCCGTCGCGCCCGCCGGCGCGATGTTCTCGATCTGCCAGCCCTGCCGCTCCAGGTGGCGGATCTCCCGCTTGAGCTGGGTGCCGGCGTCGGCGCCACCGTCGAACCCGGCGACCCTGCTCAACGTGTCGCCCGGCACCCCCTGCTCGGGATGCGCCTGGAGCATCGCCGCAATCCTGACGAGCCGCTCCATCGGCGCCCGCTGGTCTCGTCCCGGACCCTTGACCACGTCGTTCCTCCCGAAAGTTCGGCTACTCGTCGAAGCTGCCGTGCCGTCCGGCTCCCCCGGCAAAACGCGACGCGCCGTCGAGAGTATCGGCGGCGAGCGACCTGAGCCCGTGTTTCCACTCGACTGCCAACGCGTCGTCGATCCCCAGCCCGTCCTGTTCGTACGACGACAGGCGGTCCTCGCGCAGGCAGGTCTGCGGGAACCCGGCGATCTGGGTGGCCAGTGCCAGCGCCTCGTCGAGCACGGCACCCGGCGCCGAGACCCGGTTGGCCAGCCCCATCCGCAGCGACTCCTCGGCACCGACCTCGCGGCCGGTGAGGATCAGGTCGAGGGCGTGGGAATGCCCGATCAGTCGCGGCAACCGGAAGGTGCCGCCGTCGATCAGGGGGACGCCCCAGCGGCGGCAGAACACCCCGAATGCCGCATCCGGGTCCAGGACCCGCAGGTCGCACCACACCGCCAGTTCGAGGCCACCCGCCACGGCGTAGCCGTCGATCGCCGCGATCACCGGCTTGGAGAGCAGCATCCGCGTCGGCCCCATGCCGGCCGGCCCGGCGTCCGGTCCGTCACCCGGCGCACCGACCACGACGTCGCCGCGGCTGACCGCCTTCAGGTCCGCGCCCGCGCAGAAGACCCCGCCGGCGCCGTACAGGACAGCGACGGAGGCGGACTCGTCCCCGTCGAACTGCTCGAAGGCCTCGGTCAGCAGCCGCGCATGCTCGGCGTCGACCGCGTTGCGCACCTCGGGCCGGGACAGGGTGACCAGCGTGACCGGACCGCGCTTCTCGACTTCCACCGTCATGGGCCGAGCCTAGGGTCTCGAGACGGTCGCAGAGCGACCTCCTCGACCAACGCCGCTCCGCTTCTCGAGACGGTCGCAGAACGACCTCCTCGACCAACGCCGCTCCGCGTCTCGAGACGGTCGCAGAGCGACCTCCTCGACCAACGCCGCTCCGCTTCTCGAGACGGTCGCAGAGCGACCTCCTCGACCAACCGGGGGGCCTACTCGGACAGGTTGATCGTCCCCACGAGGTCGGCGTCGATCTGCGCCGGCGTCCACGCGAACCGGACCCACTTCTCCTGGGAGTAGAGCAACGTCTGGTCGGCCGACCACGGCGACGCCGGGTCCTCGTCCTGGCTGTAGGTCAGGATCGTGCGCGCGTCGACCGAGCCGTCAGCCAGGTAGGCGACGGCCTGGATGTGCGAGGAGCCGTAGCTGATCGGCTTGTAGCGGTCGGTGTTCGCCGCCGGGTTCCGCGACGCCACGGCGTTCGCATTGCCCGCGAGGTCGCCGTTGCCGCCCCCGAGCGGATGGGCGGGCGCGCCGCGGTCCCCGGCCACCTGGAGCGAACCCCACGTTGCGTCGAAGGACACCCCAGCGGCACGCACCGCATCGATCGCGGCCTGCATCGCCTTCACGACCTCCGGACCGGTGCGGAGCCCCCGCGGGGTGTTCAGCGGATCCTTCGCGTCGAACGGCACCGACCACAGGTTCGTGCCCGTCGGGGCGCGTTCCACGAACGCTTCGAAGAGGTGCGTGCCGACCGAACCGATGTCGGAGCGGCCGTCCCACGCGTGCAGCACGGCACACGCCTGCGTCTCTCCAGTCCCGGCGCAGACGTCGTCGAGCTTGCCGCCTTCACGCATCACCTCGGCGGCACGCACCCGGTTCTCGTACTCGTGGCCCCGCAGGGTCTCGGGCGTCTCCTTGCCCACCGCGAGCCGGTCGATGACGTACTGCGACACCATCCGCGTCCGCATCGTCCGCTCGCACTTCTCGCACCCGATGATCGAGGCGTAGCCCTCGAGCCGCACCTTGTCGTTGGGCGTCCAGTACGAGTCGTTCGCGTTCATCACCCAGTCCCGACGTACGACGGCGGGCAGCTTCGCGGGCCCGAGGATCCCGGGCCGCTGGGCGTCGGCGTCCGTGCCCCACTTGCAGGCGCCGTCGGCGAGCAGTCCATTGAGGCCGGGAAGTCCCGCGACGGTCTTGAGCAGCAGGCCGACCGGTGTCATGCAGGTCGTGGCCATGAGGTTGGTGACGTGCGGGACCACGCTGTGGTCGGCGTACAGGACCTCTCCCCCGCGATCGGCCGCGGTGGTGTTGACCCACGGGATGCCGCCGCCGGCGTCCTGGCGCGCGAGCAGGTCGCGGCTGCTGGTGGCCTCGCCCATCGAGAGGAACGAGTCGATGGTCCGCAGGTGCTCGGCGTTGGCGTCGCGGATGGCCCAGAAGCTGAGCGGCGACCAGCCCATGAACTGCGACGGGCTGTCGATGACGTAGCCCTGCGGCACCCGCCACAGGTCCTCACGGACCGTGGTCACCGAGCCGTCGGCCTGGCGGACCTCGACGTCGACGTACCGGCGCTCGGCCTTCTTCAGCAGGCCCTGCGCACTGAGGTAGAGCGGGCCGGGGCCGACGGTGAAGAACTCGTAGGGCGTGAACCGGAAGGCCGTCGAGACCGTGTGGCTCCAGGCGACGTCCTTGTTCCAGCCGATGTTGATCACGGGCGAGCCGATCAGCGAGCCACCCGCGACGTCGTACTGCCCCGGGATCGTCAGGTGCTGCTGGGTGAACTTGTAGCGCCCGACCCACGGGAAGTGCGGGTTGCCGAGCAGCATGCCGCGCCCTGTCGAGCTCGCGTCCCCGCCGATGGCGGTCGCGTTGGAGCCGAAGTCGCTGTCCTGGCCGAGGGATTCGAGGAGCGCCTTCTTGTCGACCTTCGCGGCGTAGGCGGCGACGTCCTGCTTGGTCGTCGGCAGGGGCAGGTCGATGCCGAGGTCCGGCAGGCCGGGATCCTGCAGGGTCGGCGGGTCCGCCTCGACGATCTCCTTGAGGAACACCCCGGACGACGCGATCAGGTTCGCCATGTAGACGCCGTACCAGAGGTCGATCTCGGTGGCGTCCGGCTGGATCCAGGCCGCGTCCTTGCAGGCGGGATCGGTGATCTCGTTGTCGCGCAACCAGCGATTGATGCCCGCCGTGTAGCCGGTCACCATCGCCCGGGCCCGCGCACTCGGGCCCGCCGGCGAGGCCAGCAGTGTCTCGACGACCTTGCGGTTGTGCAGGTCGGTGACGAACGCGTCGACCTGCAGGTTCGAGGCGTCGAGCGAGACGCCGTCGAGGTACCGGGCGCTGCCGCCGAGGTACTTCGACCGCTGGCCCCGGCCGGTCAGCACGGTGTCCGCCAGATTGCAGATCGAGGACCGTGCCGTGGCGTACCCGCTCCCGTATCCCAGCGACCCCCAGTCGCTCGCTGAGATGTGCGGGATCCCGTGTTCGGTGATCTTCACCGTCGCGTCGTACGACGGCGCAGCCACCACGTCCGGCGCGGCTCGACCGGCATCAGCGGTCCCGGCCGCCAGGGCAGGTACGACGAGGCAGGCGGCAAGGACGCTGAACAACCGGGGGGAACGCACGTAGGTGTAACGGGTTCCCGGAGGAGTGAGTTACGTCACAAGCAGGCCGGCAGCGCGGCGAGAGGCGCCGATGGGCAGCTTGCTGCCCCGGATCTGCGCCGAAGACGCGCTCGGCCCAGTTCTACAGGTACAGGCCCGCGGCTTCGTCGCCGAGGCGCTCGGCTGCGACGGCGTGGATGTCGCGCTCGCGCATCACGACGTAGACGTCACCGGACACCTCGACCTCGGCCTTGTCCTCGGGGTCGTAGAGGACCTTGTCGCCGGACACGACGGTGCGGCAGTGCGGACCGACGGCGACGACGCGCGACCAGGCCAGCCGACGGGCACCCATCGCGGCCGTGGCCGGGATGACGATCCCACCGGAGGACCGACGTTCGCCCGCCTCGGTGTCGAGCTCGCACAGGATGCGGTCGTGCAGCATCTTGATGGGCGTCTTGTCGGACACGAGGACGGCGGGTCCTAGCGGGTGATCTTGCGCAGGACGACGAAGACGGCGATCACGCCGACCACGCCACCCACGGTCTTCAAGATGTTGTCCGTCCGCGGCTCACCCGTCTGCCCGTCGACGAAGAACGCCTTCGCCTGGGCGACCTCGCGACTCACGATGGTCTTCGGGTGCGAGCGGTGGAGGAGCAGGTCGATCGTGCCCGCGAGGCGCTCGCGCGCCTCTTCGATTTCACGCTCGATGTCAGAAGGCTGGTTGCTCACCCGGGCAGGCTATCAATCGAGATCGTCCGTGGGTCGAAGCCCCAAGGGAGTTCCAACCGGTGGGCACGCATGAGGGCGTCATCGGTCAGCACGTCGTACGTCGTCCCGTCGGCCACGACCTTGCCCGCACTGAGCACCACGGCTCGCGGACACAGCTCGAGCGCATACGGCAGGTCGTGGGTGACCATCAGCAGCGTCACGTCCAGGCCGCGCAGGATGTCGGCCAGCTCGCGGCGCGACGCGGGATCCAGGTTGGAGCTCGGCTCGTCGAGCACCAGGATCTCCGGCTCCATCGCCAGCACGGTGGCGACCGCGACCCGGCGGCGCTGCCCGAAGGACAGGTGGTGCGGTGGCCGGTCGGCGTACTGCGCCATCCCGACCTGCTCCAGCGCGTCCATCACCCGCTTGTCGAGCGCCGCTCCCTTGAGGCCCAGGTTGGCGGGTCCGAACGCGACGTCGGCGCGCACCGAGCCCATGAACAACTGGTCGTCGGGATCCTGGAACACGATGCCGACGCGGCGGCGGATCTCGAGCAGGTTCTTCTTCGTGACCGGGAGCCCGCTGACCGCGACGCTTCCTTCGCCGTGTCCGCTCTCGCCGGACAGGATCCCGTTCAGGTGCAGGACGAGCGTCGTCTTGCCCGCACCGTTCGGCCCGAGCAACGCCACCCGCTCGCCCTGGTGGACGTGGAGGTCGACGCCGAAGAGGGCCTGGTGGCCGTCGGGGTAGGCGAAGGCGAGGCCCCGGACATCCAGCACGGGCGTCATCGGGCGCTGCTTTCAGGGAGGCGGCCGTCGTACCCGCGGGACAGCATGGCGAGGTGCACGCGCTCGCCGCGCTCGTAGGAACGCACGAACAGGGCACCGAGCGTGCGGGCGAGGGCCGGCCAGTGACGGGGCGAGCGGGGATCGACGCCGCGGGACTTCATGGCAGTGATCATCCGCCCGAGGTCGCCGGCCACCACATCGAGGTAGCGCACCATGAACGCCATGATCTGGACCAGCAGGTCGGGCATCCGCAGTCGTTGCAGGCCCCGCAGGACCTCGGTCGGCTCCGTGGTGGCGGCCAGGGTCAGCGAGGCGAGGACGCCGAGGGTGCCCTTGACGGCCAGTCCCCAGGCGGCCACCAGGCCCGACTCGGACAGCGACAGGTCCAGCCCACCGAACAGGGGTACGACGACCCGCGGGCCCTCCGCGACGAACGGGATGAGCGCGGCGAAGACGAGGAACGGCACCTCGAGCACCATCCGGGGCAGCAGGTAGCGGAACGGCACCCGGGAGATGACGATGACCGCGACCAGCAGCGCGAGGTAGCCGCCGAACACGGGGTACCACTCGCGCGGCGTGGCGACGACGGTGAGCACGAAGCCCAGCAGCAGGAGGATCTTGAGGTGCGCGGGCGCGCGGTGGACCACGGAGTGCCCGTGGAAGTGGAGTCGGTGACCGTGCCCTGCGCCCATCGGGTCAGCCCACGTCGGAGGTGGCTGGCGCCTCGCGGCGTCGCAGGACGCGGAACAGGCCACCGCCGATGACCAGCGTGAGCAGCACCCCGGCCACGCCGGCGATGCCGCCGCTGAGGCGGGAGTCGTCGACCCCCTTGGTGCCGTAGTCGGCGAACGGACTGCCGGTGTCCACCGGGTCGTCGGCCGAGTCGAGGAATCCGGTCTTGCCGGCGACGTACTCGAGTCCGTCGGGGTGGCTGCTGGCGTAGTAGCTGCCGACGCCGGCGATCAGGAGCGCCACCAGGAGTCCGGCGAGCAGGAAGGAACGGGTCTTCATGCCGCCACCTCCTCGGTGAGGAGCGGGCGTCGTGTGGCCGCGAGGCCACGGGCGCCGTGGACGAGGTCGGGCCGGGACGTGATCACGGCACTCACGACGAGGCCGGTCACGATCGCCTCACCGATGCCGATCACCACGTGCCAGCCGACCATGGCGGCCAGCACCTTGCCGGTCGCGACATCGGCGGTGCCGCCGATGGCGAAGAGCAACGTGAAGGCAGCCGCAGCGGCGGGAACGGACACGAAGGCGCCGATCCCGGCGGCGACGGGCACCGACCCCACCTTCTTCGGGAGCACGGCGAGCACGAGGCGGAAGACGCCGTACCCGACGAACGCGCCCACCAGGGCCATCAGGGTGATGTTGGTGCCGAGCGCCGTCAGTCCCCCGTCGGCCATGAAGAGGGCCTGGACCAGGAGGACGACGCTGATGCAGAGCGCACCGGTCCACGGCCCGACGAGCACGGCGGCGAGCGCACCGCCGAGCAGGTGGCCGCTGGTGCCGGCACCGACGGGAAAGTTGATCATCTGGCCGGCGAAGACGAAAGCGGCCACGAGGCCGGCCATCGGAGCCGTGCGGTCGTCGAGCTCGGCGCGGGCCTTGCGCAGGGCCACACCCACGCCGGCCGCAGCGACGACGCCCGTGGCGACCGAGGTCGGTGCGTCGAAGAAGCCGTCGGGTACATGCATGCCGGTGCTCCTGTGTTCGGGTCGATGGTCGCGGGGTAGTTAGATGGTGACGAACAGATCCCACCTTATTGCATGCTGTTTGCAACAACACCTGACCATCAGGAGAGTACCCACGCCATGAGCGACCAGGCCCGTCTCGCCGTCGGCGACCTCGCCCCGGACTTCACCCTCGTCTCGGACTCCGGTGACGAGGTCTCTCTCGCCGCGCTCGTGGCCGAGGGCCGCAAGGTGATCGTCTACTTCTACCCGGCGGCGATGACGCCCGGGTGCACGAAGCAGGCCTGCGACTTCACCGACTCCCTCGACGCCCTGCAGGCGGCGGGCTTCACCGTGGTCGGCGTCTCGAAGGACGCGCCCGCCAAGCTGGCGAAGTTCCGCGAGCGTGACGGTCTCACCATCACCCTGGCCTCCGACACCGATCTCGCGGTGCACCAGGCCTACGGCGCCTATGGCGAGAAGAAGCTGTACGGCAAGATTGTGCAGGGCGTCATCCGGTCCACCTTCGTCGTCGGCGCCGACGGTCGGATCGAGATCGCCCAGTACAACGTCAAAGCGACCGGGCACGTGGCCAAGCTCCGCCGGGACCTGGGCTTGCCCGCACCGACCACAGAGGACAACTGATGAAGCTGCACGAGTCGCTCGCCGACCTCGCCCGCGACCATGGCCACGACCTGTTCCGTGACGCTGCCGCGTTCCGCGGCTCGCTGGACGACTACCTCGACGAGGGCCAGGCGTCCAGCGGAACGATCAACCTGCTGACCGACGCGGTGCGCCTCGGTGCCCTCGACGGCATGCTGACGATGCTCGACAGCGGCGCGAACCCCGCCGACGCCGTGGAGTCCGCGGGCCAGCGCCTGGCCCGCGACCGCGGCAGCGCCGACGTACGCGGCTGCCAGTGGGCCGTCGCCGTCCTCGGCTTCGCCCTGGGCAAGGTCCCCGAGGGCCTCGTCACCGGCCTGGACCCGGAGGCCGGCACCACCGCGCCCCCTAGCCACGGCCCCGGCGGTACGGCGCCCACGCCGCCCATCCAGTCGCCGGTCGCCCCTCCCCAGCAGCCGATCATGTCGCCGCCGCACCAGCCCGTGAGCACGCCGACCCACGCCGTCTACCAGCAGTCGGGTGGCGCCGGCTACAGCGCCCCGACGCCGCCGTACCCCGGCGGAGGCTGGTCGCAGCCGACGCCGCCCAAGAAGAAGGGCAACACCGGCCTGATCATCGTGGCCGCGGCCATCGCCCTGATCCTGGTCATCGGCGGCATCATCGGTCTCGTGCTCGCCAACGGCGGCGACGACGACAACAAGGCCGACGACAACAACTCGAAGAACTCGTCCAGCCAGAGCCCCAGCACCGACGAGAGCAGCGAGCCGACCGACTCGGGCGACGACGTCCCCGACATCGGCGGACCGCGCATCGCGGGCCTCGGCTACAACGTCCAGGCCCCGAGCGGCTGGACCGACGGCACCGACGAGTTCAAGGCGAACAACCCCGGCCTCACCACGCTCGACAAGGTCCTGCTGTGGGGCAGCACGTTCAACACCGCCCGCGGCAACGTCATCGTCGAGACCCAGTCGTCGTACGGCTCCACGGACCCGAACGACCTCAAGGAGGCTTGGAAGGGCGCGCTCGTCTCGGGCGACTCGGGCGCGGAGATCAACGACATCTCGAACATCTCCATCGACGGGCAGACCGCGCTCGGCGCCGAGATCCTGCGCACCAACGAGAACGACGTGACCGTCCGCCAGCGTGCGTACCTCGTCATCAGCGGCGACAAGGGCTACTCGATCACCGT
>JAKFEI010000558.1:0-1504 GCA_036675765.1 Nocardioides sp.
ACTTCGGCGTCGCGAACAGCGACAGTCCCTTGACCCCGGCCGGTGCGCCCTCGGCCCGCGCCAGCACGAGGTGCACGATGTTGTCGCCCATCTCGTGGTCGCCGCCGGAGATCCACATCTTGTTGCCAAAGATCCGGAACGTCCCGTCGGGCTGGCGGACGGCACGCGTCGTGATGTCGGCGAGCGACGATCCCGCCTGCGGCTCCGACAGGCACATGGTCCCGAACCAGCGGCCCTCCAGCATCGGCGGCACGAACCGCTGCACCTGGTCGGGCGACGCGTGGGCGAGCAACAGGTTCGCGTTGGCCATCGTGAGCATTGCGTAACCGGCGGTGGCGGTGTTGGCCGCGGCGAACCAGGCGAAGCACGCCTGCTGGATGACGTGCGGGACCTGCACCCCACCCACCCCGGCATCCATCGCCGCCGAGATCAGCCCGGCGTCGGCGTACGCCCGCAGCGCGGTCGCGACCTCCGGGATGATCGTGACCGTCTCGCCGTCGAACTGCGGTTCCTGCTGGTCGCTCGTCGCGTTGTGCGGTGCGAAGTACTCCGCCGCCAGCGAGGTCGCCAGGTCCAGGACGGCGTCGAACGTGTCGCGACTGTGCTCGGCGAACCGCTCGCGCGAGGTGAGGCCGGCGACGTCCAGCCACTCGTGGAGCAGGAAATCGAGGTCACGACGCGACAGCAGCAGGTCCGGGTTCACGTGCCCAGCCTGCCTGAACCGGAGTCGTGTGGGTGAGAGTGACCCCTGGGTCACTCTCACCCACACGACTCCGGGTGGAGCGACGACTCCGAAAATCGTTAGGCCGCCAAGGCCCCGATGTACGACGGTTGGACACCTGATCGTGGTCCAGCAGGCCGGGATTCGACTCCATGTCGTCACCCAATTGATGAACGCTCGATACGAAAGAAGCGTAGAAACGAACCAGAGAGGAGGTGCCAGCGGTGTCCGCGACAACAGTGACCCTGCTGAACGCCTCCTACGAGCCCCTCGGCAAGGTGTCGTTCAACCACGCCGTCCGGATGCTCTTCCGCGAGGTCGCGACCGTCGAGGAGGGCCACGGCGACAAGACGATCGGCCCGCACCCGTGGCCGCGCGTCATCCGCCTGGTCCGGTACGTCGCCACGAAGTGGATGTACCGACCGGCACCCTGGACCCGTCGCGGCGTGCTCGTCCGCGACGGCCACCGGTGTGCCTACTGCTCCGGTCGCGCCACGACCGTCGACCACGTGCTGCCGGCGTCGCGCGGCGGCAGGTGGGCGTGGACGAATTGCGTCGCGGCCTGCGGGCCGTGCAACAGCAAGAAGGGCAACAAGACGCCGCGCGAGGCAGGGATGCGGCTCCTGTGGGAGCCGTACGTCCCGACCCGCGCGCAGCTCGCCAGGCTCAGCTGAGCAGCGCGTCCACGTTCGGCAGGTCCCGGAACATCGAGACCGTGCCGTCCTCGGCAAGCTCCCGGGCGGCGTGGAGGAAACCACTCCACGCCGTCTTGGCGAGCGTGCC
>JAKFEI010000240.1:0-1504 GCA_036675765.1 Nocardioides sp.
TGTCGGATCGAGCCAGCGGTGCTTCGATTCGCTTCTGCACAGCGATCGACCAGAACGGCCGAGGGCGTGCTCGCGGCCACGATCCAGCAGAGGCTGACCTCGCCCGACCAGTTGCTCGAATGGGTCGACCGGATGCGGCCGCTTCGCGGTGCTGATCGGTTCCGCCGCGTGCTCAAGGAGATTGCGGGCGGGGCGCAATCGGTCGCAGAGATCGACGTGCGGCGCCTGTGCAAGAAGTTCGGGCTCGCCCTGCCGGTGCGTCAGGTGCGGCGAAGGGACTCGTCGGGACGGCTGCGGTTCACCGATTGCGAGTGGCTGCTCGCCGACGGCCGGATCCTGGTGCTCGAGGTGGACGGCGCGTTCCACATGGACGTGGAGAACTGGGAGGACGACCTTGCTCGCCAGCGCGCTCTCACGTCACCGAACCGGTTGGTCGTGCGCTGCACCGCGAGGGAACTTCGCGACGAGCCCGACCGTGTGGCCCGGGACCTGCGACTCCTGGGTGTCCCAGCAGCCTGAGTCGTGTGGGTGAGAGTGACCCATGGGTCACTCTCACCCACACAACTCCGTCAGAAGGTGTGCTCGGGTGCGGGGAAGGACCCGTCCTTCACCTCGGAGTCGTAGGCACGGGCAGCGTCGAGGAGCACGGAGCGGACGTCCGCGTACTGCTTGACGAAACGGGGGAGCTTGCCGGTGCGCAGGCCGAAGGCGTCCTGCCATACCAGCACCTGGCCGTCGCACTGGTTGCCGGCGCCGATGCCGATGGTGGAGATCTCGAGCTTGGCGGTCACCTCGGCAGCCACGTCACCCGGGACCATCTCCATGACGACGGCGAAGGCGCCAGCTTCCTGGACGGCGAGTGCGTCCCGCATGACGCGCTCGGCCGCTTCGCCGCGGCCCTGCACGCGGTAGCCGCCGAGGGTGTGCTCGGACTGCGGGGTGAAGCCGATGTGCGCCATCACGGGGATGCCGCCCTTGACCATCTTCTCGATCTGGGGCGCCATCTCGACGCCGCCCTCGAGCTTCACGCAGTGCGCGCCGCCCTCCTTCATGAAGCGGACGGCGGTGAGGTAGCCCTGTTCGGGCGAGGCCTGGTACGAGCCGAAGGGGAGGTCGCCGACGACCATCGCGCGGGAGACCGAGCGGCTCACGGCGCGGGTCAGCGGGATCAGTTCGTCGACCGTGATCGGCAGCGATGTCGAGTTGCCGAGGACGTTGTTGGACGCGCTGTCGCCGACGAGGAGGAGTTCGATCCCGGCCTCGTCGAAGATCTGCGCCGTCAGTTGGTCGTAGCTGGTCAGCATGGAGATCCGCTCGCCACGCTGCTTCATCTCGCGCACGTGGTGGGTGCGGATCCGCTTGATCGGCGCGGGGCCTGCGGGTGCGCCGCCGTACGGAGCGGTTTCTTCGGGGGTGCTGCTCATCGTCGAGCTCGCTTTCATCTGACTCGCGGCCCGGTCCGGGTCCACGTTCGTGTGAAGGACAACGTTGAGGCTAGTCGCGT
>JAKFEI010000498.1:0-1502 GCA_036675765.1 Nocardioides sp.
AGACCAGCGGCCGGGCGAAGTCCAGCGCGATCCGTACGTCGGCCAGCTGGTGCTTGATCGCCTGGTAGGACCCGATCTCGCGGCCGAACTGCTTGCGCTGCTTCACGTAGGTCACCGAGTCCGCGAGGACGCGCTCGCCCGCGCCGAGGAGTTGGGCAGCGGTCGCCAGCACCGCCAGGTCGAACGCGGCCGACAAGTTCGTCGAGTAGTCCGAGCCGCCAGGCGAAGACGTATCGAGTCGCACCTCGAACAGCCGACGCGCACGATCCACGGACACATGGAGCTCGCCGACGGTGCCTTCGTTCAGGCTGTCCGGTGCCGCGACGTACACCTCGTCAGCGACGTCCGCGTCGAGCGCGTACGGCACCTGCGGCGGCACGGCCACCGTCGCGACGCCTTCGACCTCGCGGCCCAGCGCGAGCGGCAGGTAGGCCGCCGACTCCACCCACGGTCCGGGAACGGCATGCCGCCCGAGCGCCTCGAACGCGACACAGAGCTCGACGGGTGTGGCCTCGGTGGCGAGCATGGTCAGGCCTTGCTCGGCCAGCCGCTGCCACAGCTTGAGGCCCGCGGCGTGGTCGCCGTCGGCCCAGGCACGCGCGGCGCCGACCGTGTCGGAGGCGGCGAGCAGCGACTCGAGGGAGGACTCGAAGTCCTGCTGGTCGGTGGTGAGTTCGAACTTCATGACGGGGTCCCTGCGAAGTTGTTCGACGGAGGAGCGAAGCGGGGGAGGCGGAGAACTTCGTGGGGTGTCTTCACTTCTGCACGCCCTTCGGCTCACGCGGCAGGCCGAGGATCCGCTCAGCGATGATGTTGCGCTGGATCTCGTTGGTGCCGGCGTAGATCGGTCCAGACAGGGAGAAGGTGTACCCGTCGAGCCAGCGCGACTCGACCTCCGCGGCGGAGCCGAGCAGGTCGAGGGCGGTCTCGTGCAGGGCGATGTCGAGCTCGCTCCACCACACCTTGTTGACCGAACCAGCTGCGCCGATGTCGCCGCCGTCCTTGAGCTTCGTGACGGTTCCCCAGGTGTAGAGGCGGTAGGCCTCGGCCTTGATCCAGGCGTCGACGACGGCGTCTGCCGCCGCTGGTTGAGGTGCGAGCTCGCGAGCCTCGAAACCAAGGCGATCGTCGTACAGGTCGATCAGCCGGTCGGCCGCGGCGGTGAACCGGCCGGGGGAGCGCAGCGAGAGGCCGCGCTCGTTGCCCGCCGTACTCATGGCCACGCGCCAGCCGTCGCCGGGGGCGCCGAGCACGTCGGCGTCCGGGACGAACACGTCGTCGAAGAACACCTCGGCGAACCCGGCCTCACCGTCGAGCTGGGCGATCGGGCGCACCGTGACGCCGTCGGCGTCGAGAGGGAACAGGAAGTAGGTCAGGCCGGAGTGCTTCTGGGCTTCCGGGTCGCTGCGGAACAGGCCGAAGCCCCAGTGGGCGAGGGCCGCGCGCGAGCACCAGATCTTCTGGCCGTTGAGCACCCAGCCACCGCGCCCGTCGTCACGCCG
>JAKFEI010000350.1:0-10996 GCA_036675765.1 Nocardioides sp.
GTGCCCGACCCCGCCTCGCGTACGACGAGGGGCGTGGCCGCCAGCGTCTCGGCAGTCACGCGGCGGCGGGATCGCTGGGCCCACGGGTGGGTGGGGCCGACGACCACGACCAGCTCGTCGGTGCCGACCAGGCGGCGCTGCAGGCCGTCCGGCGCGTCCGGCCCCTCGACGAAGCCGAGCGCGACCTCGCCTGCGAGGACGAGCTCGGTGACGCGTTCGGTGTTGGTGGCGGTCATGGTGATGTCGACGGGGGTCTGACCACGCTGGACCTGCTGGGTACGCAGGCCCACCAGCCACCCGGGCAACAGGTGCTCGGCGATCGTGAGGCTCGCAGCGATGGCGAGGTGGCCGCGGCGGTCGACGCGCATGGCGGCGATACCGGCGTCGAGCTCGTGGGCGGCGTCGAGGACCCGACTGGCCCACTGCACGAGGAGCTCACCGGTCGGCGTGAGCTCCGAACCCCGCTTGCTGCGGGTCACCAGCGGCTCCCCCACCAGCGACTCCATGGTCCGCACGCGGGACGACGCAGCCTGCTGGCTGATGCCGAGCTCGGCAGCCGCCGCACCGAGGCTTCCCGTCCGGGCAACCACGACCAGCAGCTCGAGGGCCCGCAACTCCGGGACGTGGGGGCTCAGCACGCTCACAAGGTTACCTTGTGAGCACCCAACCACAACCTCGTTCTGTGACCCGACCGCGATCGACAGACTCATGGACATGACTCTTCGCGTTGCGATCGTGGGCGGTGGCCCCGCCGGTATCTACGCTGCCGACAACCTCATCAAGTCGGGCACGCCGGTGTCGATCGACATCCTCGAGCGCCTCCCCGCGCCCTTCGGCCTGGTCCGGTACGGCGTCGCGCCGGACCACCCGCGGATCAAGGAGATCATCAAGGCGCTGCAGCGCGTGCTGGCCCACCCCGACGTCCGGTTCCGCGGCAACGTCGAGTTCGGCGTCGACGTGAAGCTCGAGGAGCTGCGCGAGTTCTACGACGCCGTCGTGATCAGCACCGGCGCCAAGGCCGACCGCGACCTCGGCATCCCCGGCGAGGACCTCCCCGGTTCGTACGGCGCCGCCGACTTCGTCTCCTGGTACGACGCCCACCCGGACGCCCCGCAGACCTGGCCGCTCGCCGCGAAGAGTGTGGCGGTCATCGGCGTCGGCAACGTGGCGCTCGATGTCGCGCGGGTGCTCGCCAAGACCGGCGACGAGATGCTCACCACCGACATCCCGCAACACGTCTACGAGGGCCTCGCCGCCAAGACGATCACCGATGTCCACGTGTTCGCCCGCCGCGGGCCGGCTTACGCGAAGTTCTCGCCGCTGGAGCTGCGCGAGCTCAACCACTCGCCCAACGTCGAGGTGATCGTGCACCCCGAGGGCTTCGACGTGGACGCCCACGGCATGGAGCACATCGCCCAGCACAAGGCGCAGAAGATGGTGCTCAACACGCTGACCAGCTGGGTCGGCGCGGACCCGGTCGGCAAGCCGCACCGGATCCACCTGCACTTCGCCGAGGCCCCACTCGAGATCCTCGGCGACCGTGACGGCGTCACCACCCTCCGCACCGAGCGCACCCACTCGCCCAACGAGGACGGCAACGTCGAGGGCACCGGCGAGGTGACCGACTGGGACGTCCAGGCCGTCTACCGCGCCGTCGGCTACCGCAGCACCGGCCTGCCCGACCTGCCGTTCGACGAGCGGCGCGCGGTCATCCCGAACGACGCCGGCCGGGTCCTCGATCTAGACGGCAACCCGATCCCCGGCACGTTCGTCACCGGCTGGATCAAGCGCG
The DNA here is from genome assembly GCA_036675765.1 of Nocardioides sp. Taxonomy (GTDB): domain Bacteria; phylum Actinomycetota; class Actinomycetes; order Propionibacteriales; family Nocardioidaceae; genus Nocardioides. The sequence continues at coordinate 1,793 of JAKFEI010000350.1, forward strand.
GACCCGTCGGCCTGATCGGCCACACCAAGAGCGACGCCGCCGAGACCGTCGGCCACCTGCTCGCCGACACCACCGAGACCGCCTGGTCGCGGACCCCCGAGGACGTCGACGCGTACCTCCGCTCGCGCCAGGTCGCCGTGGCGACCGACGAGGCGTGGGAGCGGCTCGACGCCCACGAGATCGCGCTCGGCGAGGCCGCCGGCCGGACCCGGATCAAGGTCGGCGACCGCGAGGAGATGCTGCGCGTCGGTCGAGGGCTTCAGTAGCTGAAGCTCGTCGCGCCCTCGTCGCCGATCCACTGCCACATCGGCACGGTGCCGCCGATGGTGGCGCCGGCGATCAGGTTCTCCGGGTCCAGCGCCTTGGCGTTGAAGCAGAGCGGGCAGACGAGGTAGGTGCCACCGGCGGCCTCGAACCGGGCCAGCAGCTCCGGCAGCGTCGGGCAGCCCTCGCACGCCCTGCCCACGGCAGTCCCGGGTACGGCGAGCCGCACGGCCTCCTTGGTCAGGAACATCAGCGTCGGGCGGCCCTGCTCGGCCGCGCCGAGCGCGACGAGGAAGGCGACGGTGACCTTCTCGGGGTCTTCGAGTCCGGTGGCGAGGCTGATGACGGCCTTGTTCGACATGGCGCTTCTCCCTGGTTCCTAGGTGTCCTGCGGCGGTTTCGCCGACACCTCGAACCTAGGAATTCAGGGCACCCCGCAGCATCGGCGCTCGCGCGTAGCCGCGGGAGTCGTCGAACGGCGACGCGTACGTAGTGGACTCAGGACAGGACGCGGGCGACGGCCGCGGCGCGCGCCGTACGACCGGACAGGCCGAGCTTGAGGTAGACGTTCTGGAAGTGCCGTTCCACGGTGCGCACGCTGAGGGTCAGCTGCTCGGCGATCGCCGTGTTGTCGAGCCCTTCGGCAGCGAGCAACAGGATCTCGCGTTCGCGCGCGGACAGGTTCGACACCGGGACCTGCGCCCGGTCCTCATCGAGGAACGACCCGACCTCGTTGAGGAACACCGGCCAGGCCGGCTCGTCCGCCAGCAGGACGTGGTTGGCCGAGTCGAGCATCACCAGCCGCGCGTCGGGGATCTCCGCTGCCAGCTTCGGCCCCCAGTCCGGCGCGACCCGGTCGCGCTCAGCATGCAGCACGAGGGTGGGTACGACGACCTCGGGGAGCAGCGGCGCCACATCCACCTGGTGGCGGGCGATCCGGCTGCACACCGCGTTCTCGGTGTTGGTCGAGGTGCGCTGCAGCTCGTCCATCCACTCCATCTGCTGCTCGTTCGCGCCCGGGATGAACGCGTTCGTGAAAACCCGGCGGAACAACGGATCCGGGCGCGCCCAGCCCGCGCGGATCATGGCCAGGAACGCCTCCTCGGCTGCCTCATCGCCCTGTTGCAGACCGCCGGCCGCCATGCCGCCGTACAACACCATCCGGGTGACGCGCTCGGGGTGCGCATGCGCGTAGGCCAGCGCGACCGGCGCGCCGCCCGACATGCCCAGCACCGCGAACCGATCCATCCCGGTCGCCTCGACGAGGGTCTCGAGGTCCGCGAGCCGCCGCTCCAGCGAGAAGTCCGACACCTCGGTGCCCACCTCCCAGTCCGACAGCCCGAACCCGCGCTCGTCGTACCGCACGACGGTGGCGACATCCCCCAGGTCGTCGAGGAAGTGCCGCCACACCGGGCTCTGCCAGTCGTGCTGCAGGTGGCTCAGCCAGCACGAGACGATCAGCAACGGCGGGCCCGACCCGTGCCGCGCCCACGCGATCCGCACCCCGTCGTCGGCGCGACAGAACCGCACCTCCTGCGTCACCGGCGGCGCCGGCTTGGTGCTGGTCACGGCGTCAGGCTACGCCGATGCGGGCTTGGGAGTTCCGATACGCCCTCGCAGGATCGGTGACCTTTCCCGAATTCTGGTCTACATTCGCTTGACGTTGATCGGGCAGCATCGGGAGGGCGCAATGAAGACGAATCGGATCGCTGCTCTGCTTGCCGTCACGATGGTTGGCACCTTGGCGATGACACCCCCCGTTCATGCTGGTTCACGTTCAATATCGCGCTCCACAACCACAGCGCCAACGTTTGGATGACCTACAGCTCAGCGAAGCCGGCCCGCATAACTTGGCGCACGAAGATCATGCACCACAAGACCCTTGCCTCGGACGACCGGATCTTCACCTACCCGGATGTCCACGGTTGCAGCGCCGGTGTCTACACCTGCGAAGAGTTCGAAGGTCGCTACGGCGACGGCTGGAACGTTCTTCCCTACCAGACCGACTGGAAGGTGTACTGGGAGGCCTACAACACCTCACTCATCGTCGGAGGAGTGACGTATCCCGGAAGCCCGAAGGCTCAATCCGATCGCGCGACGTGCTATAAGACCGTCTCCTGCAAGTTCAAGTGAGGGCAGGACACCCGCATGGATGGCTCCTCGATGCTTGCTGACCTCATCGGCCCCATGCTCGGCGCGGACTTCCTGTACGCGGACGGGCTGCTGGTCGAGATCACGCCCGAGCACCCAAGTGGGCTGGAACACCGATTCTGGGCGTACCGCACGATGTGGCGAGTCGAACGCAGCGACGGTGTCGCGTTCGTCGACTCGTCAAGCCAGTCGATCACGAAGGTAAACGGGCGAGTTCAGGAGCGTGGTCCGAAGCATGCCCCTGGCCTCCATCTTCCCGAGAGACTGCTCAGACCCAAGTACGCCGACATCTGGGGGCGCCCGAGCGACGACTGGAAACTCACGGGAAGTGTGCACCTGCCCGCGGACGACCATGAGTGCGTGAGCCTCGAGATTGTCCGAATCGGCGAATCGGGTACCCGAGGACACCTACTGGTTGAGCAAGCCACAGGGCGCATACGTCGCTTGGAAAGGCCCGGTTCAGTCTGGGATCTGGTCGAACTCAACGAGGAGTCAAACGGCGACCCGGCGGGCTTGTTCTCCATTTGACGTGTCTCACGGGGCAAGGCGTCAGCCTTGGTGCGGGTGTCGGTGATCCTTCGGCGGGACGAGCGTCTCCTTGATGGAGCGGGGGGAGGTCCAGCGCAGCAGGTTGAGGACGGAGCCCGCCTTGTCGTTGGTGCCCGATGCACGGCCACCGCCGAACGGCTGCTGCCCGACGACCGCGCCGGTGGGCTTGTCGTTGACGTAGAAGTTGCCGGCGGCGAACCGCAGCTCGCGACTCGCCCAGTCGATGGCGTGGCGGTCGGTGGCGAGGATCGAGCCGGTCAGGGCGTACGGCGCCGCCGACTCCGCCTGCTTCACGATCGCCTCGAACGCGCCGGGCTGGCGGTCGTCGTACACGTGGATGACGAGGATGGGGCCGAAGTACTCGGTCCAGAACATCGCGTCGGTCGGGTTCTCGGCGACCACGATCGTCGGGCGAACGAACCAGCCGACGCTGTCGTCCGTCGTACCGCCGGCGATCACCGACAGTCCCTCCGTGGCATGGGCACGAGCGATCGCCTCGGTGTGCTTCGCGAACGCGCGGGCGTCGATCACGGCGCCGGTGAAGTTCGCGAAGTCCGCCGGGTCGCCGATCGGGAGGGCGTCGGTCTGCGCGGCCAGGTCGTCGCCCATCCGCTCCCACAGCGAGCGCGGAACGTAGGCGCGGGAGGCGGCTGAGCACTTCTGGCCGGAGTACTCGAAGGCGCCGCGGATCAGCGCCGTACGGAGCACGTCGGGGTCGGCCGACGGGTGCGCGATGACGAAGTCCTTGCCGCCGGTCTCGCCGACGAGGCGCGGATAGGTGCGGTAGTTCGGGAGGTTCGCGCCGACGGAGGACCACAGCTTCTGGAAGGTGCCGGTCGATCCGGTGAAGTGGATGCCGGCCAGGTCGGGGTGCGTGAGCGCGACCTCGGAGACCGCGAGGCCGTCGCCCGGCAGCATGTTGATGACGCCCGGCGGCATGCCCGCCTCGATGAGCAGCTCCATCGTGAGCGAGGCCGCATGCTGCTGCGTCGGCGACGGCTTCCAGATCACCGTGTTGCCCATCAGCGCGGGCGCGGTCGGCAGGTTGCCGGCGATCGCGGTGAAGTTGAAGGGCGAGATCGCGTAGACGAAGCCCTCGAGCGGGCGGTGGTCGGTGCGGTTCCAGATGCCGGGGCTGTTCGCGATGGGCTGCTCGGCAAGGATCTGCCGGCCGAAGTGGACGTTGAAACGCCAGAAGTCGATCAGCTCGCAGGCGGCGTCGATCTCGGCCTGGAACGACGTCTTCGACTGGCCCAGCATCGTCGCGGCGTTGAGCCGCTGGCGCCATGGACCGGCGAGCAGCTCCGCTGCCCGAAGCAGTACGGCGGCCCGCTCGTCGAAGGACAATCCGCGCCATTCAGGCGCCGCTGCCCGGGCCGCGTCGACCGCACGCACGGTGTCGTCGATGGAGCTGTTGCGGAGCACGCCCAGCACCTTCTGGTGCGCGTGCGGCTGGACGACCGGGAACTCCTCGCCGCCGCCCGCGACCCATTCGCCGCCGATGTAGGCGTCGAACTGGCGGGCGCCGGCACCGGACTGGGTCTCCAGCTCAAGGCTCAGTGCCGCGCGTTCGGGGCTCCCCGGCGCGTAGGTCAGGTTCGGCTCGTTGATCGGAGCCGGTGGGGTCGTGATGGCGTCCATGGTGTTCTCCTTGGTCCCGGATCAGGAGCGGTGGGTGAGCGCGCGGATGAAGAAGGCGACGTTGGCCGGGCGTTCGGCGAGACGGCGCATGAAATAGCCATACCAGTCGGTGCCGAACGGGAGATAGACCCGCATCTGCAGATCGGCGTCCACCGTCTCCTGCTGCAGGTCGGTCCGGACGCCGTACAGCATCTGGGTCTCCCACTGGTCGGCGTCGCGACCGGCGATGTTGGCCTGGAAGGCGGCGCGGGTCAGCATCGACTCGTCGTGGGTGGCGATCATCGGATAGCAGTCGGAGATCATCAGCGCGTCGATGGCGCGGCCGTAGGCGCGGTCCACGTCGGCCTTGCGCGGGAGTGCGACGGTCGCGGGCTCGCGGTAGGCGCCCTTCACCAGCCGGATCCGGGCGCCGGAGCCGGCGAGCGCGGTGATGTCGGCCGGGGTGCGCAGCAGGTTGGACTGCAGCACGTTGCCCACCCACCCGAACTCCTTGCGCAGCTCGGTGCCGGCCAGCAGGGTCGCCTCGGTGGTGGTGTGGTCCTCCATGTCGAGGGTGACCGTGGCGCCGACGGCAGCGGCTGCGACGCAGATCTCGTGGGCGTGGTCCGTGGCGATCGCGGCACCCGACGGCAGCGCCTGGCCGAGGGCGGAGAGCTTGAGCGAGACGTCCGCGCCCTGGGAGGAATCGGCCTCCGACAGGGCCGAGAGCAGTGCGAGGTAGCCGTCGCGCGTCGCCCGGGCACCGGTGATGTCGGTGACGTCCTCGCCGAGGACGTCGATGGTGATCGCGCGCCTGGCAGCCACCAGTCGCTGCGCCGCGTGGACGGCGTCCGCGGTGGTCTCGCCGGCCACGAACCGGTCCACGACGTTGCGGGTCACGGGGATCGACTCGACCGCGCGGCGGGCGCGGGCGCTGCGGGAGGCGCGGTTCAGGGTCTGGCTCAGCATGGCTCCACGCTAGGAGCGGCGCGGGTCACACGGAACGGACATCCGTCACACCGATCGACCATGAATGTGCGACATTTGTCCAATGGCAACGCTGGATGATCTGATCGAGGACCTGGCCCGCCTCGTCGACGCGCCCTGCACGCTGGAGGACCCCGACTTCCGGCTGATCGGCTTCTCCGACCACCGCAACGACGACGTCGTCGACGTGATCCGGCAACGCTCCATCCTGGAACGCCGCTCCAGCACCGAGGTGCGCGCCTGGTTCCAGGCGCAGGGCATCGCTGACTCCCCCGGCCCGCTCCGCACGCCCGCCGATCCGGACCTCGGCATCGTGGCCCGCCTCTGCGTCCCGGCCCGCCACCTCGGCCGGGTGCACGGGTACTTCTGGCTGATCGACCCGGACCAGCGCATCGACGAGTCCACCTGGCCCGAGGCGATGCGGATCGCCGAAGCCGCGGCCGGCCTGCTCAACGTCGCCGAACGCCGCCAGGGCCACCGCGACGCGCTCTTCCGTGAGCTCGTCGAGGGCGGGCACGTCGCCGCCCGCGCCTCGGCGGTCGACTTCGCCCACGCCGGCAGCCTCGACCTGCGCGAGCCGCTCACCTGCGTGCTGGTCGAGCGGCCCGACCTGCTCGACCAGATCGCCAGCCGCCCCAGTCGTGCCGGTGTGGTGTGGGTGCGCTCCGGACCGGCCGTCGCGGGAGCCGTGGTCCGCGCCAGCCTCCTGTCCACCGCCACCGACATCGGCGGGCTCCTCACCGCGATCGGCCTGGGCCGCCGCGTCGACGCCCTCGACCGGGCCACCCGCGTCGCCGTCGGCCCCGCCGTCGACGGGATCGACGAACTGGCCCGCGCCTACCGCGGCGCCGAGGTAGCGCTGCGCGTCGCCCGCAACCGCGCCCCCGGAGAGGTCGTCGCGTGGCAGGCCCTCGGCCCGCTCGCCCTGCTCGGCGTCGCCCGTGACGACGACCTGTCCGCGGCGGTCATCGACCAGCAGATGCAGTCCTTCCTGGCGGATGCCGCGGTCGACGTACTCGAAACGGTGCGGATCTGGCTCGACGAGGCCGGCAGCGCCGGGCGTACGGCGGCACGACTGTCCGTGCACCGGCAGACCGTCTACCACCGGCTCGCCCAGGTCGAGAAGGCCACCGGATCGGACCTCTCGCGGGGCCAGGACCGGCTGCGGTTGCACCTCGCGCTCCAACTTGCTCCCTATCTGGGGCCGAAGCCCTAGATTGCGCAGGTGCGCACCTCGACGAAGCTGAAGCTGGCCTTCGCGGCCCTTGCCGCCACCGACACCTGGCTCGCCGGTTCCAGCCGGCCGTCGGCGCACAAGGCGCGCTACGTCACCAAGCCGCTGCTCATGCCGGTCCTCGGCGCCTCGCTGGCCACGAACCAGAAGGCGGCCGGTTCGCCGCTGCGCGCGACCACGATCGCGGCGCAGGCGGCCGGCTGGGGCGGGGACGTGTTGCTGCTGGGACACAGCGACAAGGCGTTCGGTGCCGGCGCGACCTCGTTCGGGGTGGGCCATCTCGCCTACATCACGGGCTTCCTGCGCAACCGCAAGGCCAGCGCGATGAAGGACAACAAGGTCGCGCTCGGCGTCGCGGGCATCTGGGCAGTGACTGCGCCGGGTGTCGCGTTCGCGGCGTACCGCCAGGACAAGGCCCTCGGCGCGACCATGCTCGGCTACTCCGCCACCCTTGCCGCGATGGTGGCGCACGCCAACCACCTCGACGCGTCGCTCCCCCGCAAGGCGCGCGTGCTGACGGCTCTCGGCGCCGCGACGTTCATGGCATCCGACTCGATCCTCGGCGCGCGCACCTTCCTCATCCCCAACCCGCCCGACCGGCTCGAGTCGGTGGTGATGGCGACCTACACCGCCGGTCAGTTCCTGATCGCCGAGGGCGCGGCCTTCCCGATCCGCCGCGGCACGTCGAGCCACCGCGTCACTTCCGGATAGATCGCCGCCTTTCCCGAGGTGATCAGCCCGACCGACAACTCGCGCGCGGGGTCGGCCCAGCCGAGGACGTTGATGTAGCCGAGATGCCCGAAGGCGCCGGGTGCGTCGCCGTACAGGCCCACCTTGGGCGTGCCCAGCATGAAGCCGTAGCTGAACGGGATCGGCAGGGCCAGGCTGAGGTCCACCTCCAGCCGTGACTGCGGGAGCAGGGCACGGCGGATGGTGCGCTCCTCGAGCACCCGGACGCCGTCCAGCTCGCCACCACAACGCAACATCTCGAAGAACCGGCTGAGCTCGTCGGCGGTGCTCACGACGTTGGCGGCGGGCAGGATCCCCGTCAGGTAACGGGGATCGTTGGAGATGCGGGTCGCTTCGTCGGGCGCGACACCACCCAGCGCACGGGTCAGGAAGGTCGACACCGGTGGCACCGGAGGCGGGCCGGTCGGGTACGCCAGCCCCACCTTCGCCACGTCCTCGGGAGCGACGCCGTAGTTGGTCCAGCGGAAGCCCAGCGGGTCGAGGATCCGGTCGGCCAGCACCTCCCGCATGCTCTGCCCGGTCACCTCGCGGACGACCTCGCCGAGCACGGCGCCGCCGGACACTGCGTGATAGGCCTGCCGTCGCCCCGGCCGCATCACCGCCTTCGACTCGTACATGAGCTCGCGGTGGTACTCCCAGTCGTCGATCCGGTCCATGTCCAGGGCGCCCTTCGGCATCGCCGGAATCCCGGCGCGGTGCGACAGCACGTGCGCGATGGTGATCCCTTCCTTGCCGTGCCGCGCGAACTCCGGGAGGTACTCCGCGACCGGGTCCGCGATGTGCAGCAGGCCCTCCTCGTCGAGGCGGTGGATCAGGGTCGCCGTCACGGCCTTGGCCGCGGAGAAGATGCAGAACGGCGTCTCCGGGGTGGCCAGCTCCTTCTCGACGTCCGGCCCGTCGAGCGGCCCGTTCCCGCGCGCGTGCCCGATGGCCCGATTGAGTACGACGACCCCGCGTCGGCGTACGCACAAGGTGATCGCCGGGTGGATGCCGCTGCGATAGAGGCCGCGGACGCCGTCCCAGATCGTCTCGATCCCCTCGACCGTCATGTCGACCGAGGAGGGATCGGCCTCGTCCCCGATCGTCGTCACCGACGAGAGCGGGCGAGGGATCCGCGCGCGCCGCAGGGGATCAGGGACCCGGGCCACGTCATGGAGGAGCACGGAACGGCGCATGGGCTCACGGTAGTGGCGGAAGGCCGAATGCCCCTAGGGTTGGGGCATCCAGCACCACTGATCTCGGGGGAGAAGTCATGGCCAAGAAGGTTGTCCGCGTCGAGAGCGACGCCAAGGACACGGGCGGCGCCAACACGGGCGGCGTCGACGCCGGCCCCACCTGGACGCCCACACCGGAAGCCAGGGGCAAGGCCACAAAGCTCCGTCTGATCGCCGGCGGCCTGTGGGCCCTGGCCATCGGTGCCGAGGGCTACGGCATCTTCGGCCTGCTGCGCCAGGACCCCGTGAAGATGGGGCTCCTGATCGGCCTGATCGTCGTCATCGGCCTCCTCGCGATCGGCGGATCGCTGGTCTGGAAGAAGGCGAACCGCCTCGACCCGGCGTCGAAGGCCGACACCGTCCGGTTCTTCGTGCAGAACCAGCTCGGCGCGATCATCACCGTGATCGCGTTCCTGCCGCTCATCGTGCTGATCC
>JAKFEI010000051.1:0-10907 GCA_036675765.1 Nocardioides sp.
GAGGAGATGTACCGCGACTCCAAGATCCTCGAGATCTTCGAAGGCGCCAATGAACTCCAGCAATGGATCGTCGCGCGCCGACTCATCGGACGTGACATCACCGGCTGATCCGATCCGATGTCCACCGAAGGGTGGATCTCCTCACCCCCCAGGGGAGTCGCCGCGACAGCGTCCGAGGCGGAACATCGTTGATGTGCTCAACGCCGAGCACCTTCCTCACCGACAGGAGGGCGATGTCATGACATGGCACACCTCGACGACGACTCGCGACGAACTGGACCGCCTGCTGGCGGAGATCCGGCACCAGGGTGGAACGGTGGCGAGCTGCCACCGTTGCACCGCCGGCCTCGAGATCACCTGGTTCACGCTCTGAAGCCCTGACCTGGCTCACCCCGCGACTGCCTTCTCCAGCGCCTCGAGCGCGCTGTCCAGGTGGATGAGCATCCGCTGCAGGTGCGGCAGCGCCTTGCGGTCTCCCACGATGCCGAAGGTCATCTTGTTGTCGTACCGGGTGAGGGTGATGTTCATGGCCTGGGCCTCGGAGATCATCGACACCGGGTAGATGTCGGTCATCTGCGCGCCGTTGCAGTAGAGCGGGCTGTTGGGCGCGGGCACGTTCGAGATGATCAGGTTGAACGGCTGGCGCGGGAGGGCCGTGATCCCGGTGAGCGAGGAGATGATCGCGCCACCCATGATCATCTTGCTGACGGCGAGCACCTCGGCCGGCGACATCTGCGCGAAGCGGGCCTTCGCTGCCTGTGTCTGGGCGGAGATCGAGGCCAGCCGCGCCGCGGGGTCGTCGCGATCGGTGCCCAGGTCGCAGAGCATCGCGCCGAATGCGTTGCCCGCGTCCTCGAAGTCGACGCCCTCGCGGCGCACCGAGACCGGCACCATCGCGATCAGGGGCCGTTCGGGGAGCCCGCCGAGCTCGTCGAGATAGGAGCGAAGCGCACCGCCCGCCATGGCAAGACCCACGTCGTTGACGGTGCCACCAACGGCGGTGGCCAATGCCTTGAGCCGCTCCAGCGGCCACTGGTCGCCGGCGAAGCGCCGGGCGCCGCCGACCTTGACGTTGAGGGGCGACGGCGGCGCCTCGAACGGGATCCGGGAAGCCTCGTCGCGCGACATGTCCACCAGTGAGCGGAGCACGGACGCGCTGCGCAGAACCGGCGCGAGACTGGGTCCGCGGCGGGGACGAGCGCGTCGCGGACGCGGCTCGCCCGCCATGGCCCAGGGCGGGAGCATGCCCCGGGCTTCGGGATCCGGGCTCAGGCTGCCGATCACGTGCTTGGCCAGTGACATGCCGTCCGCGATCGCGTGGTGGGTCTTGAATGCAGTCGCGAAGCGCCCGCCCTCCAGGCCCTCGAAGACATGGAACTCCCAGAGTGGACGTCGGCGGTCGAGGGTCACGCCGTGCTGCACCGAGACCGCCTCGAGCAGCTCGCGGACCCGCCCTTGCCCGGGCAGGGCCGAATGGCGCACGTGGTGGTCGAGCTCGACCGGCTCGTCATCGATCCAGCGCAGGGTCGACGGCGAGAGCGCGGTGCGCACGGGTCGGCGGCGGAAGGAGGGCTTGAGGTTGTCGTGGGCGAGAAGCTGCTGGAAGTAGGTGGTCACCCACTCCTGCGGGTCCGCGTCGACCGGTGGTCGGTAGAGCTGCAGCGTGATGACCTGGGCCGGGCGGCCAGCGGCCTCGCCCAGCAGGAACATCGCATCACCGATGGCAATGTTGTTCATGACCCCAACCTCCGCACGACCCCATGACGGCGAGAACTGATTGCTTCGCTCGTCAGAGCATAACTTGACTTATGTTCGAGGGCAATGCCCGCGCTCGGGGCGGGGGTCACACGAACGCATAGATCACGACGAGCGCCACGAAGGTGACCCCGACATAGGCCTCGACCAGCAGCCGCAGCGGCAACGGCGCGTCACGCACCTCCATGAAGTGCAGCGCGACGAGCCGGATCTTGATGAAGGCAATGGCCAGGAGGACCAGGCCGACGGCCGTGGAGCCGCCGTGCTGTTCGAGACCGACCACGGCCGTCAGCACCGTGGCGGCGACGAGAACCGCCCAGACGGTGGTCTGCCGATCGCCGAAGACGCGGGTCAACATCGCGGACCACCTCACCGGATCAGGTAGAGCAGGGGGAACAGGACCAACCACAGCAGATCCACCATGTGCCAGTAGATGGCGCCGCACTCGGCGAACCTCTTCTGGCCGGCGGCGACCTGCGGTCGACGTGCGGTACGCACCAGGAACAGCACGACCATCGCCCCGATGACCAGGTGCGCCAGGTGGATTCCGGTGAAGACGAAGTAGTACATGAAGAAGTCGTTGGTTCCGGCTGTGTAACCCTCGTTCACCAGCAGTGAGTACTCCACGGCCTTGATGGCGACGAAACCCGCCGCACACACCAGCGTCAGCCCGAAGAGACGGGCAGCTGTCGGCGTACCGTCGCCGAGCCGACGCAGGCCGTGGATGACGAACAGGGAACCCGTCAACAGCAGGGCCGTGTTGACGATGCCGAGAACCGGATGCAGTTCGTGTTGTGACGCGGCGAAGGTGGTGGGATCGTCTGCGCGAGTCACCAGGATGGTGCCGAAGAAAAGGGCGAAGATCGCCATGTCGCCGAGGATGAAGACCCAGAGCCCCTCCTCGCCCGGAATCCGCCGTCCCGTCGCCGGCGTCGACACGCCCTCTCTCCGAACAGCCTCGGCCGTCATGACGCCAGCCCGATCGCCGTACGCACGCGCAGGGCGATCAGGTCGGCAACGGCGCCCGGGTCGTCGAGCATCGGCAGGTGCCCGACGTCCGGCAGCCCGACCTGGTCGACCGGAAGGTGCCGGAAGCCTTCGCGGGCCCACGGCCCCGACAGCACCCGGTCGTGCTCGGACCAGGCGATGGTGGTCGGCGCACCGACGCGGAGGATGGCGCCCAGTTGCCGCGCGTCGACGTTGCCGATCGCCGCACGCAGCGCCTGGCAGTCAGCGAGGTCGCGGACGAAGGTGATGGCGTCTCCGATGGAGACGGTCCTCGGGTCCTTCACGACCGGCGCCAGGACTGCACGGCGTACCCCTGCTTTGTTCAGCATCGCCGGCGAACGCGCGAGGCGGCGAGCGATGCGGTGTCCGAGCACGAAGCGGCTGACGACGAGCCTCTCCCCCAACGATCCCGGCCGCCAGCCGCCCGCAGGAGCCAGACACAGGACGCTGAGTGCGCGACCGCGCTCTGCGAGGCGAAGGGCGAGCCAGCCGCCGAGCGAGTTGCCGACCACATGGATCCGGTCGATGCCGAGCTCGTCGAGCTGACGCTCGAGGTCGTCGACCATCTGCTCGGACGCCGTGCGGCCCGTCATGCGCCGCAGTCGACTGCCGCCACGATGTCCCGCGATGACAACCGCGAGCGCAGTGAGGTGCGACGGAAGCGCCAGCTCGACCTCACGCCAGACCCAGGGACCGCACCCCATGCCGTGCAGGAGCAGGACGCGGTCGTGGGCGTCGCAAGGCGGTACGTCGGGCCGCTCGTCGGTCACGATGGCTCCGTACTGGCCAGGTCCTCGGCTTCGAGCTTCCGCAGTGCCCGCCATGTCAGCCAGGTCCCGAGCGCGGTGAAGAGGAAGAACTCGACGAAGACGACCCAGAAGCTGATGCCACCGTGCCACGCGAACAGCCCCGTCTTCACGAACGGCATCACCGTCAGCGGGAGGTAGCAGAACGCGGTGAAGAACGAGACGTAGGCGAACCAGCGCGGGTAGAGCGTCGTCACCCTGCGGTCGCGCAGGATCGCGGCGCCGATCGCCACGCTCTGCAGGGCCGAACACACGAAGGTGGTGTCGAAGAACATCCAGCCGAAGTCGTAGAGCGTCTGCACCATTTCCGGCGAACGCTCCTCGACCCGGAAGGCGGCCGTGATCCAGATCGTCGCTGGGACGAACGTGACCACACCGGTCAGGAGTCCACCGATCACCTGGATGCCGGCCAACGGGCCCATCGGGCCCTCGATGCGTCCGATCACCCTGGAGATCGCCACGCTCCAGGTGACGTAGAAGGGGCCGGCGAACGCCATCAACACCATGCCGAGGGTCAGCCCGGTCTTGTGCTCGACGAAGTAGGCGTGGATCTGGTTCGCCGTCCAGTCCTCGCCCGGCGGGGGCCAGAAGCCCGCGCACACGGCGAACCCCAGCAGGCCGAACACGACGTAACTCCCGACGAGCAACAGGGCGACCCGCAGCGTCAGGTAGTCCCCGTGGATCACTGCCCGATCGGCCGTGGCACCAGGGCTCTCGGTCAACGTCATCAGATCTCCTCGATCCTGCTCAGCACTTCGCGGCATCGCCTTCGCGACGTCCGGGGTCGGCCGGACACGGAATGTTGCGAGCTCCGCGCACACCGCGCGGGTCGTTGGTCGGCAACTTGCAGTAGGAAAGTGGCGTCGTCCGTGGCGAGTCGTCGAACGGTGACGCCCACTTCCCGGCAGGGAGGAAGCCCTTCACGCACATCGGGGGCTTGTCAGCGTTGGCGAGGGTCAGGCGGACGGCGTGGCTGCTGAGCGCCGGCAGCGTGACCGACTGGACCGTCGCCACCGCGAGTGGGTAGTCCGAGAGGATCTGGGCGAGGTGGCTGTCGTAGGTCCGCAGAATGCCGAGGACGGGGTTGGTCCGCCGCAACAGGGGTGGCAGCGAGATCGAGAGGTCGTCGACCAGTCCGACGGTCTCGGTCGTGAAGGTCGGCCCGTCTGCGAGGAGCTTGCGTAGGTCAGCGTCGCCGGCCCGGAGCTCCGCAGTGACCTGGTCGAGGTTCCGGGTGAGTCGGGAGATGCCCTCGCCTTCGCCATTGATCGTGCCGAGCACGGGTTCGATGTCGCGCAGCAGGTCGGCGGTCGGTCCGAAGTTCGCGTCCGCGGTTTCGATCAGGTTCGAGCCGCTGTCCAGCAGGGTCTGCAGGTCTCCGGCCCGGCCGGAGAGCGCCTGGCCGCTCTCGTCGATGAGGAGGGACAGCTTCTCCTCGTCGAGGCTGGACACCAGCGCCTGGACGTTGTCGAGCACCGGTCCGATCTCCACCGGGTACGACGTCCGCTCGAGCGGAATCAGATCTCCACCCGCCAACGGGGCGACGTCGGCGGCACTCTCGTCACGCGTCGGGACCAGGGCGACGTACTGCTCCCCCACCGCGGATCGACTGTGGATCTCCGCGGTCACCGATGCCGGGATCTCGACGTCGTCGACGAGGCTGAGCTCCGCCACCATCCGGTCGCCGGCGAGGTCAAGCTCCTCGACCTTCCCGACCGGGTGGCCCAGGTAGGTGACCTCGGCGCCGGTGTAGAGACCGGCCGCCTGGGCGAACTCTGCGGACACCGTGTGCCGGCCGATGCCGAGCTGTTCGGGAACGCGCAGGAAGGAGACCGCGAGGATCACGGCACCCACGACTGCCGCGATGGCGAAGGCGATCAGCTGCTTGCGGATGATCGGTGCTGCCCCCTTGAGGATCATCGTCCGCCTCCCAGCAGGCCGCCGAGGAGTTCCTCGAGGGTGTCGGCGATGTCGGGGCTGCTGCCCGGATCGCGCGTGGTCGGGGCCTTGCCGTCCGAGCCGGCCTTGTCAGTCGAGCCGCCGGCGCGGGTGCCGCCCGTGAGGCCGTTCAGCAGTCCGGTGACACCGTCGAGCGTGCCGCTGAGGAGGGCGCCGAGGTTCGGAAGGCCGGGGAGTCCCGGGATGCCGATGGAGCCGTCTGGACGGATGAAGCCGTTGAGGAGCGCCGAGTTGGTCAGGTCGACCATCGCCGTCAGGTTGCAGTACGACCCGCGACAGGCGTTCTGGACGGTCTCGGGAGCGAACGGGAAGGTCACCGCGAAGCCCAGGGCTGACACTGCCGAGTTGCCCGCCGCCGTGACGGCCTCCAGCACCGGGACCAGGTCCTTCAGATCGGCCAGCAGGTCGTCCTTGACCCGTCCGACGAGCGGGGTGGCGACGTCGCTGAGCCGGGTGAGGGCGGTGAGCGCCTTGGTGAGGTCCGGGCGGTTCTTCGCGAGGACCTCGAGCGCGGGGCCGATCTCGTCGAGGGCGGTGGTCAGGACACCACGGTTCTTCGCGAACCGCTCGGAGAGGCGGGCCATGTCCCGGACAGCCGCGAGGATGTCCGCGCGCTGGTTGTCGAGCGTTCCCACGAAGGAGTCGAGCCGCGGCAGGAGGCTGGCCACTGCCCGGTCGTTGCCACCGAGGACCTTGTTGAGCTCGGCGGTGATCGTCGCGATCTGCTCCAGGCCGCCACCGTTGAGCGCGAGCGAGGCCGCCGACAGCACCTGTTCGGTCGACGGGTAGGCGCGGCCACGGTCAAGGGTGATCCGGTCACCGCTGCGCAGGGTGCCCTCAGCCTGACCATCAGCCGTGGCCGGCGCCACCAGCTCGAGGTAGCCGGCACCGAGCAGCGTGTTGACACCGACCTTGGCGAGGGTGTTGGCGGGCAGAGCGACATCGGGCTCCAGCGTCAGCTCGGCGACGGCGTGCCAGTTCTCGACCCGGACGTCGGTGACGGTCCCGACGGCTACGTCGTCGACCTTCACGTCGGC
The DNA here is from genome assembly GCA_036675765.1 of Nocardioides sp. Classification (GTDB taxonomy): domain Bacteria; phylum Actinomycetota; class Actinomycetes; order Propionibacteriales; family Nocardioidaceae; genus Nocardioides. The sequence goes on from JAKFEI010000051.1 coordinate 6,566, forward strand.
GTTGACGTTCAGGGTGCCGACATCGGGGAGCTCGACCGTGAGCTTGATGGCGTCGTCACCCTTGCCCTTGCCGCCCGGCAGGACCATCGAGTCGATCCCGTCGAAGCGACAGCCGGACAGGAGCACGACCAGGGCGAGCACGCACACCAGTGCGAAGCGTCGTGCGGTGCGTCGCGTGGTGGGGGCACTCATGACCCGGCCCCGGCAATCAGGAGCAGGAGGGCGTCGAGCAGCTCCTGGGACTGCGGGCTGTCCACGACCTGGCCGAGCAGGTTTCCGAGAAGGTCGTTGCAGAGCTTCTCGGTGCCTGCCTCGTTCGTACCGGCCGCGCCCCCGATCGCGCCACAGATCAGCGATCCGGGCGAGAAGATGTTCGCGGAGTTCAGGTTGACCCCGACGGCGTTCTGGCCCTCGTGGTACGACTCGGTCAGGTTCTCGAGCGCATTCGGTGCAACGTGCAGGATCTGCGCGAGGTCGCCCTGCTGCTTGTTGACGACCTGGACGATGTCCGAGAGCCGGGTGACGGCGGTGTTCAGTCCGGCCCGGTTCGCCTTGATGAATCCTTCGACGTCGCCGACCGCAGCGCTGAGGTTCCGCAGGGCGCTGCGCACCAGACGCTTGTCATCGACGAGCATCGCCGAGACCGCGTCGAGGTTCTGGATGAACTTCTTCATCTGCCCATCACTCTGGGCGAGCGCTGCGACGAACACCTGCAGGTTGCGCACCACCGAGAACGCGTCGTCCCCGCCGCTGTCGAGGACGCCGACCGCGTTGGAGAGGTCCGCGATGGTCTGGTTGATCGTCGCCCCCTGGCCATCGAGGGCGGTCGAACCGGCATCGACCAGGTCCGAGAGGGCACCATTCTTGTTGGCGCCGCGCGGACCGAGTGCCTCGGCGAGACCGTTGAGCTGCTCCTTGATCTCGTCCCACTCGACCGGGACAGCAGTGTCCGCGAGCTCGATGGTCGAGCCGTCAGCAAGGACCGGCCCACCGTCGTACCGAGGGGTGAGCTGGAGGTAGCGGCTGCTGACCAGTGAGGGCGCGACGATGACCGCCTTGGCGTCCTTCGGGATCTTGACGTCGGAGTTCACGTGGAAGGCCACCCGCACCAAGGTGTCCTCGGGATCGATGCTGTCGATCTTGCCGACCGGCACACCCAGCACCCGGACCTCGTCACCGGCGTAGATGCCGTCGGTGCTCGGGAACCACGCCACCAGGTCGGTGCTCCCCTTGTCACGGAAACCGACCGTGAGGACGGCGACGGCAACGACGGCGAGCGCAACGAGCATGCGTAGCCGCGGCGTTGCGAGGATGCTCTTGATCGTGCTCATCGGCCGATCCCTTCACCGAAGAGGCCCGGCGGGCCGAGCTCGGAGAGCTGGGGCTGGAGCATGTTGCCGGGCAGCAGGTTCTGGAGGTACGCCGAGAAGAACTCGCCGCTCGACACGACCTCGCCGAGACCGGTGGCATAGACCGACAGTCCGCGCAATGTCTTGCTGATGTTGGCCTTGTTGGTCTGCAGGGTGCCGATCACGGCGTTGAGCTCCTTGAGCGCGGGGCCGATGGTGTCCTTGTTGTCCGCGACGAGGCCCCTCAGCTCGGTGGCCATGGCGGAGAGGTTCACGAGAAGTGCCGTGATGTCCTGTCGTCTCTTCAACAACTCGGTGAAGAGCACGTTGCCGTCCTTCATCAGGGCGGTCAGGTCACCGCTGCGGTCGGCGAGCACGTCGCTGAACTGGTCGGCGTTGGCGAGCAGGCTGCGCAACGAGTCGTCGCGGCTGCTGATCGTCTTCGACAAGCGGCTCACTCCCGTGATGGCGTTGCCGAGCTCGGGGGTGGCCCCCTCAAGGGTCCCTGCCACCGTCTCGAGTGCGGCCGCGACCTTGTCGACGTCGATGTCCTCGGCCTCCTGCTGGAGATCGGCAAGCGCGTCGGTCACTTCGTACGGGACGCTCGCCCGCTCGATCGGTATCCGCGCGCCCTCGGCGAGCGTGCCGCCCCCTTGCGAAGTGAGGACGAGCGCCTTGTCGCCGAGCACGGTCTCGACGCTGACCTGGGCCGTCGTCTCCGTGCCGAGCTCGATCCCGGTTTCGGTGAGTCCGAACTCGACGAGGACACCCTCGCCCTCGAGACTCACCTCGCCGACGCGACCCACGGTGAGACCGCTCACCCGGACCGGGTCGCCCTGCTTGATGCCCGCCGCTTCCGGCAACATCACGCTGTACTTGCGGCCGAAAGCGCCCACGACGCCGTCGATGTTGAGCACGAGGAGCATCGTCATGACCAGCCCCACCACCACGACCAGCCCCAGGGGCAACGGGTTGCGTTCACGGAACATCTTCATCGCTCGCCCCTCCTCTCCGGATCGTCCTGGCAGCGTTCGACCTGGCTGCGGACCATGGGTGTCTTGATGGGCTTGCCACCCGGTCCACTGATCACGACCTGCACCGCACAGAGGTAGAAGTTGAAGGTGTTCCCGTGGGAGGCGATCCGGTCCAGCACCTGGTAGGCGCCGGGCAGGGACTTCAGGACCTTGTTCAACGTCGCGGTGTTCGTGTTGAGCAGCTTCGCCAGGTCCTTGACCGCGATCAGGGTCTCCTTGAACGGCTTGCGCCCATCGTTGAAGAGGTCGGCCAGCGCGGCCGCCATCTTGTTGATCGAGGTCACCGACTTCGCGATGGGGTCCTTGTCCTTCGCCAGCCCGGAAACCAGTTCCTGGAACTGTCCGATGGTCTGCCGCAGCTGGACGTCCCGGGTGTCGAGGCTGCCCAGCAGGACGTCGAGGTTGTCGATGAGCGAGGTGATCGCGGTGCTGTCGTCGGCCAGCCCATTGGTGAGGCTCGACGTCTTCGCGAGGAGCGACTCGACCGTGCCGCCGCGCCCCTGGAGGGTGGCGATCAGGTTCTCGGCCAGTTCGTTGACCTCAGCGGGCTCGAGTCCGCGAAAGAGCGGACGGAAGCCATTGAGCAGTACGTCGAGGTCCAGCGCCGGTGTGGTGCGATCGGCCGGGATCGTGGCTCCGTCAGCGAGTGGCTGGCCCTGGTCCGGGGACTGCTGGAGTTCGAGATAACGGTCTCCGAGGAGGTTCTCGTAGCGCACGAGCACCTCGGTCGCGTCGGTCAGGGTCTGGCCCTCGTCGACATGGAACGCGACCTCGATGCGGTTGTCGTCGACCACGTCCAGGCCGTCGACCTGGCCGACCCTGACCCCCGCGACCCGGACCACGTCGCCGCCCTGCAGCCCGCTCACGTCGGTCATCACGACGCGGTAGCTCCGGGTCGGCCCCAACCGGGTCTCACCGAGCGTGAGATAGAGCAGGCCGAGCACGAGCAGGCCGACGATCGCGAAGATCGTGAGTCGGATGGCTTCTGCGTGGATCTTCACTGGGGTGTCCCCCTCTCCGGCATCGGAATCTGGCTGTTCTTCAGGCGCGGCAACCCGTGGCAGTCGGGGCCGCGATCCTCCGGTTGCCCCGGAAGGTCCTTCGGCACCGTGTAGTGCGAGAGCTCGGAGCGAACGCTCACCAGCGCACGCAACGAGGCGTCCGTACCGCCGATGACGTCGGCCATCACCTTGCGGGTCTCGTCGAGGCCCTTGAGGAAGCACGGCAGCTCGGTCGAGTACGCACGCAGCGTGGCCGCCGTGGGACGGGCGGAGTCCAGCAACCTGGCGAGTGCATCACCGTTGTCACCGAGGAACTCCGCTGCGCGGCCGCCGAGGAGCGAGAGATCCACGAGCAGGCGATCCAGCGCCTGCTCCTCGTCGGCGATCGTGCCGGCCGTCACCGTCGCGTTGCGCAGGATCGCCAACAGGGCCGGCGAGACCTCGACCGCAAGGCGGGCGAAGCGCGCCACCTCGTGCAGGTCCCTGCGCAGCTGCGGCAGGAGGGGCTCGAGCTTCGTGAGGTAGTTGTCCGCCTTCTGCGCAATCGCGGCGATGTCGTCGCCACGACCCGACAGAGTGGTGGCCAGGACGGTCAACGTGCCGTTCAGGCCGGCGATGTCGATCCCGCTAAGCACCCGGTCCAGTCCGTCGAAGACCGTGTTGATCTCGGTCGTCACGCCGGAGGCACGGATCACCGCGCCGTCGGTGAGTGCGCCGACACCACCTCGAGCAGGCGGGATCAGCTCGACGTACTTCGCACCGAAGACGGTGGTCGCCCGGATCTCGGCGACGACATCGGCAGGAATGCCGTCCAGCTCGTCCCGGTCGATCTCGAGGGTGATCTCGACGGCATCACCCACCGGGCGTACCGCTCCGACCCGACCGATCTCGACGCCGCGCATCTTGACCTTGCCGCCGGGATCCATCACCAGGCCGGCTCGGGAGGTCTGCACGGTGA
>JAKFEI010000052.1:0-10902 GCA_036675765.1 Nocardioides sp.
GCGCGACGCGTTCATCGCGGCGATGAAGGACAAGGACTTCACCGCCCTCGCCGTCTCCCCCGCCAGCGACCTGCTCTACGTCGCCAACCCGGAGTTCGCGCCCGAGCTGCTCGACTTCGACCGGTGGGGCCTGGACATCGTCGAGCCCGACTCCCCCGACGAGGGCTTCCCGTACTGGGAGAACCTGAGCTGGGAGAAGGCCGACAAGTACCAGCCCGACGTGCTGATGTTCGACAGCCGCAGCTTCATCGCCAACCAGAAGACCGTCAAGGACCAGCCGACCTGGACGTCGATCCGCGCAGCGAAGGCCGGCCAGATCGTTGAGTGGCCGGGCTTCTGGCTGCACACGTACGGCCACTACGCCGTCGCGCTCGACAAGCTCACCGAGGAACTGTCCGGCCTCGACGACTCCATCGGTGACTGATCAGGCGGTAGCCACCGCGACCGTGGCGCCGGATGCGATGCGTCGCGTCCGGCGCCCGGGCGCGCTCATCGCCGGGCTGTTCGTGCTCGGCGCGCTGGTCCTGCTGACCGGCTTCCTCAGCGTCACCCAGGGGTCGCGCTCCATCAGCCTGTCCGAGGTCGTCGACGCGCTGCGTCACTTCACCGCGGCGACCACCGACGACACCGTGACCATCGAGCTGCGTGTGCCGCGCACGATCCTCGGAGTGCTCGTCGGCGCCGCGCTCGGCGTCTCCGGAGCCGTCCTCCAGGGGCTGACCCGCAACGCGCTCGCCGACCCCTCGATCATGGGGATCGAGGCCGGCGCCGCCCTGGCCGTCGTCGCCGGGATCACCCTGCTCGGCGTCAGCGGCATCCAGCTCCACGTCGTGCTGGCCTTCGTCGGTGCCCTCGCCGCGACTGCTCTCGTGTACGCCGTCGGCTCGATCGGCCGCGACGGCGCGACGCCGGTCAAGATGGCGCTCGCCGGAGCCGCGATCACCGCCGGCCTCACGGCCGTCACGACCGGCCTGCTGCTCACCGACCTGCAGGCCCAGCAGGAGTACCGCTTCTGGCAGGTCGGGTCGCTGGCCGGCCGGTACGCCCCGGTCGTCACCGGGGTCGCCCCCGTCCTCGTCCTCGGCCTGCTCGTCGGCGTCCTCTGCGGCCGCCCGCTCAACGCACTGGCCCTCGGCGACGACGCCGCCCGCGGGCTCGGCGTCTCCCTGACGCGCACACGGATCGGCCTGTTCACGGTCGTCGCGGTGCTGTGCGGCGCCGCGACCGCAGCCTGCGGTCCGATCGTGTTCGTCGGCCTCGTCGTACCCCACGTCGCCCGCGCCATCTGCGGCCCGGACTACCGCTGGATCCTGCCGTATTCGCTGCTGCTCGGACCGCTGCTGCTCCTCGGCGCCGACATCCTCGGCCGGGTGATCGGCGGCGACGGCGAGCTGCAGGTCGGCATCGTGCTGGGCATGCTCGGCGCCCCGTTCTTCATCCTGCTCGTGCGCTACAGCCGGTTGGCGGAGCTGTGAGCGCGGCAGTGGGCGCGGCGCCCCTGTTGGCAGCGGACGCCGCGGTCGACGTACGACGGCACCGGCGGATGCGTCGACAGCGCGCGCTCGTCGTACCGGCGGTGTTGCTCGGCGTCGCGCTGCTGCTGGGCCTGCTGACGCTGTGCTTCGGTTCGGTCCGGCTGAGCTTCAGCCAGGTGCTGGGCTCGCTCCTGGGCACCGGCGACAACGCGGCCGTGGACTTCATCATCCAGGACCTGGCCGTCCCCCAGGTCAAGGCAGCCCTCGGCGTCGGCCTCGCACTCGGCGCCGCCGGCACGATCTTCCAGCAGCTGCTGCGCAATCCGCTGGCCTCGCCGGACTTCGTCGGGATCTCGGCCGGCGCCAGCGTGTTCGCGGTGGCCGGTCTCGCCGTCCCTGCACTGTCGGGCCTGAGCATCCCGGTGCTCGCGCTCGTCGGCGCCCTGCTCTTCGCCACCGCGATGTACCTGCTCGCCTGGCGCGACGGCGTCTCGGGCTACCGGTTCATCCTGATCGGCATCGGGATGTCGGCGTTCGCCACCAGCATCACCGGCTTCCTGCTCACCCGGACCTCGCTCACCGAAGCGCGCGAGGCCCTGCACTGGCTCACCGGATCCATCGGCCAGGCCGGCGACGCCGAGAACAACGTGCTGCTGGTGTGCCTGCTGCTGCTCGCACCCACCGTGCCCGTCCTGCAGCGGATGCTGCGCAACGTCGAGCTCGGCGACGACACCGCCCGCGGACTCGGCACCCGTCTCGAGCCCACCCGCCTCCTGCTGCTCGGGGTCGGGGTGCTGCTCACCGCGCTGGCCACCGCCGTCGCCGGCCCCATCGCCTTCGTCGCGCTGGTGGCGGGTCCGGTCGCTGACCGACTGCTCGGCCCGGCGCGCGGCGGCATCGTGGCCGCCGGAGCGGTGGGCGCGATCCTGTGCCTGGTCGCCGACTACATCGCCGTCCAGGTGCTCCCCGTCGAGATGCCGACCGGCGTCGTCACGGGTGCCGTCGGGGCGCCGTACCTCCTGTGGCTGCTGGCCACCACCAACCGGAGAGGAGTGGGCGGATGACGATGCCCATCACCGAGATCCCTGCCGCTGCACGCACCACCGCCCGCCTGGCGGCCCGCGGCCTCGCTCTCGGGTACGACGACAGGACGGTCGTGCGCGACCTCGACCTCGACATCCTCGACGGCCGGGTCACCGCCATCGTGGGGGCCAACGCGTGCGGCAAGTCGACCCTGCTGCGCGGGCTCGCCCGCCTGCTGCGCCCGCGGTCCGGCGAGGTGCTGCTCGACGGCACCCCGATCCTCGACCAGGGCTCGCGGGAGGTCGCCCGGATCCTCGGACTGCTGCCGCAGACGCCCGTCGCGCCGGACGGGATCACGGTGGGCGACCTGGTGTCGCGGGGTCGTCACCCCCACCAGGGCTGGTTCCGGCACTGGTCGGCGCAGGACGATGACGCCGTGGCCGCGGCGCTGGCAGCGACCGACACGGCGTCGCTGATCGCCCGACCCCTGCAGGAACTCTCCGGCGGGCAGCGCCAGCGGGTGTGGGTAGCGATGGCCCTGGCCCAGGAGACCGACCTGCTGTTGCTCGACGAGCCGACGACCTTCCTCGACATCGCCCACCAGGTCGACCTCCTGCGCCTGCTGCGCACCCTCAACCGCGAGACCGGGCGCACGATCGTGACCGTGCTGCACGACCTCAACCTCGCGTGCCGCTACAGCGACCACCTCGTGGTGATGTGCGACGGCGAGATCCTGGCCGAGGGCGCACCGACCGAAGTCGTGACCGCCGCACTCGTCGAGCGGGCCTTCGGACTGGGTTGTGTCGTCGTACCGGACCCCGTCGCGGGCACGCCGATGATCGTGCCGTCTGGAGACTGATCGGCACCGCAGCCGACCGGATTCTTTGTTCACGGGGCTGTCGCGCGACATCCACCCGCAGCACGCTGGACGCCCACCCGCACCCTGTCGCATGGACCTGTGCGACTGCCCCTCCTTCGCCTGACCTTCGTCACCACCCTCGCTGCGGGTGCCCTCACCGCAGGCCTCACCCACCATGGATCCGCCGAACCGCTGGAGCCCGTGCACCATGACTTCGCCGTCCCTGCCGCGAAGCAGGCGTCCGTCGCCGTCGCTGGCGTCAAGCCGGTGCGGGCCGACGCGCGGGTGCTCCGGGTCCAGGACGGCGACACCGTCGTCGTACGGCTCCGCAACGGAACCGTGCGCTATGTCCGGATCCTCGGCATCGACACCCCGGAGACCATCCAGGGTGCCCACGAGTGCGGCGGCGCCACGGCGTCCAGGCATCTGAAGGCCCTGCTGCCGCGTGGCACCGGCGTCGTGATGCGGGCCGACCCCCCACCAGCCCCGTGTCGATCGTTATGACCGACTGCTCCGCTACGTCCGCAGGTCCTCCGACCGGCTGGACCTGGGACAGGACCAACTGAGCCGTGGACTCGCGGAGGTCTACGTCTACCGCAACGGCCCGTTCAAGAAGCGCGCCGCCTACGAACGCGTGGAGCAGGCCGCCCAACGCTCAAAGGTCGGGATCTGGACCTGGTGCTGACCCGAGGCGCTCAACGTGCGATGGCCGTCTCGATAGCGGCCTGCCACTGCTCGAGGTCGGGGACGTACCAGGCAGGATCGCCGTTCGTCGTGTGGACGACGAGGTGTTCGTGGCCACCGACGACGGAGCCGGCGAAGGCCTTCGCTCGCGTCACGCCGGTGACGGCATCGAGCTCGACATCGACGGGTCCGCCGACGACCTTGCGGAACAGCAGTCGGGTGGGGGTCAACGCCAGCGTGCCGTTGCCCTTCACCTTCGAGTAGCCGCCGGTCGAGCCGCGGTAGTTCGCCGGCGCAGGCCCGAGCAGGACCTGCTCGTCACCGATCGCAGCGGCGAGCTCCTCCCGCGCTGCGTCGGCGCGGCCGCCGAGCAGCCCGCCGAACACAGTGCGAAGGAGTCCCACCGTCGTACGGGTCAGTCCAGGTAGTCGCGCAGGACCTGGGAGCGCGAGGGGTGACGGAGCTTCGACATCGTCTTCGACTCGATCTGACGGATCCGCTCGCGGGTCACGCCGTAGACCTTGCCGATCTCGTCCAGCGTCTTGGGCTGGCCGTCGGTCAGGCCGAAGCGCATCGACACGACGCCTGCCTCACGCTCGGAGAGCGTGTCGAGGACGGCGTGCAACTGCTCCTGGAGCAGCGTGAACGACACCGCGTCGGCCGGCACGATCGCCTCGGAGTCCTCGATGAGGTCACCGAACTCCGAGTCGCCGTCCTCACCCAGGGGGGTGTGCAGCGAGATCGGCTCACGGCCGTACTTCTGGACCTCGACGACCTTCTCCGGGGTCATGTCGAGCTCCTTGGCGAGCTCTTCCGGAGTGGGCTCGCGACCGAGGTCCTGCAGCATCTGGCGCTGGACACGGGCGAGCTTGTTGATGACCTCGACCATGTGGACCGGGATCCGGATGGTGCGGGCCTGGTCGGCCATGGCGCGGGTGATCGCCTGGCGGATCCACCACGTGGCGTACGTCGAGAACTTGTAGCCCTTGGTGTAGTCGAACTTCTCGACCGCGCGGATCAGACCGAGGTTGCCCTCCTGGATCAGGTCCAGGAACAGCATGCCGCGGCCGGTGTAGCGCTTGGCCAGCGAGACGACGAGGCGGAGGTTGGCCTCGAGGAGGTGGTTCTTGGCGCGGCGGCCGTCCTCGGAGATCCACTCGAGCTCTTCGGTCATCTTCGGGCTGATCTTGCCGCCCTTGCCGAGCTTCTCCTCGGAGAAGAGGCCGGCCTCGATCCGCTTGGCGAGCTCGACCTCCATCTCGGCGTTGAGGAGGGGGACCTTGCCGATCTGCTTCAGGTAGTCCTTGACCGGGTCGGCGGTCGCGCCGGCGGCCATGACCTGCTGGGCAGGCTCGTCGGTCTCGTCGGCCGAGGAGACGATGAAGGACGCGGTCTTCTCGTCCTCCTTGATCGTCGGGTCGGCGACGACATCCTTCTCGAACTGGTCGTCCGGGATGTCGGGGAGGATCTTCTTGCCGTCGGGGCCGACCGCGACGACGGCGACGTCACCGAGGTCGACGACCTCGGCAGCAGCCTTCTTCGCGGGCGCAGCCTTCTTGGCAGCCGCCTTCTTCGCCGGAGCGGCAGCAGCCGCGGCAGGTGCAGCCGGAGCGGCAGCAGCCTTCTTGGCGGGCGCCTTCTTGGCAGTGGTGGCCGTGGTCGCAGCCGTCTTGCGTGCCGTGGCAGCCACGGCGCGCTGCTCGACGGGCGAGCCGAGCTCCACCGCGATACCGAGGCCCGACAGGTGGCCCATCAAGCCCTTCAGGTGAGCAGGGGCAACTTCAGCAGCCGCGCAGGCCTGACGCACGTCCTCTGCAGCAACACTCCCGGACGGCGCGCCACGCTCAATCAGCGCGACGATCGACGGGTGCGTGAGCACGACGGGCGGGACCGAACGATGGTTCGAAGACACGAACACCTCTCGTTTCAAACGGAACTTGGGCGCGGCGAGGCCCGGAGGCGTCAAGACCGCTTCGTCATTCTGCCACGGGCACGGGCACCGTCTGACCATCGGGGCGTGTTGCGGCCCTGACGGTCAGGTCTGGTCGTGCTGAAGAACGAAGACGTACGGCGCAGAGTCACGCAGGTCCATCACGCCCAGGAGGGTGTCAGCGTCGACCCGGCGGAAGACGTCGATGATCGGCAGGTGGTCGTAGACCATCGCGGCGCTGACGACGCCGCGGTACTCGACGGCCCGGAGCCGGGCCCGGTGCTTCTTCGTCTGCAGCGCAGCCCTGAGCGCACCGACGGCACCCTGGGAGCGGTCGACCACGGCGGACGGGATCTTCGGCGCGATGCCGAGGGGCACCTTGCGCGGCTCGACCGCGAAGACCTCTCCCCCACGCCCCTGGAAGAGCAGCGGGTGGACGTGGTCGGCGTCGTCGAACTGCTTGCCGTACCAGCCCGAGGCCTCGAGCAGGCCGTCCATCGGGTGGCCGGTCAGCAGCTCACGGCCCCGGTACCTCCCGCGGAGCTCGTCGCAGGTCACGGCGGGCAGCGAGTCGAAGAACGCGAGCGCCGTCTCCGGGTCGGTCCCCTTCTCGAGCTCGGCGAGCGTCGCCGCGGCGGTCATCCCGGCGTTCATGCCGACACCCGCAGCGCGCCCGGTGCCGTGGCGGGGACAGCAGGGTTCTTCGGGGCCACGGCAGCAATGCGCTGGTACGCCGTCCCGAGCTCGGGGCGCAGGTCCTGCTCGCCCTTGTTGGGCCAGAACGCCATCGCCCGCTCGGCCTGGGCGGTGATGGTGAGCGACGGGTTCACGCCGAGGTTGGCGGTGATGGCGCTGCCGTCGGCGATGTGCAGGCCCGGGTAGCCGTAGACCCGCTGGTAGGGGTCGATCACGCCGGTGTCCCTCGAGTCGCCGATCGTGCAGCCACCGATGTAGTGCGCCGTCGCCGGGATGTTGAAGATGTCCGTGGCGACGTTGCCGGGATCGGCGTCTGCCTTGGCCGCGTACTCCCGGGCGATGTCGTGCGCCAACGGGATCCAGTCGGGGTTGGGCTCGCCGGTCCCCTGCTTCGTCGTGAGTCGGCCGCCCTTGCGGAACGACGTGAGCGAGTTGTCCAGGGACTGCATCACCAGCAGGATCACCGACCGCTCCGAGGCACGTCGCAGGTCCATCGAACGCAGCATGACCACCGGATGGAGGACCGCGGACAGCAGGAACCGCAGGAAGCGGAATGCGCCGCCGTCGATCATCGGAACCGTCTGCGCGAACAGCGAATTCTGGCCCTTGCCGTAGGTGCAGACCTCGACGTGGGTCTGCTCCTCGGGGTGGATCGACGACGTGATGGCGACGCCCTGGGCGAAGTCGAACCTGCTCTGGCTCTGCACGCCGATGATCGCCTCGGAGTTGCTGCGGGTCAGCTCGCCCAGGCGCGGCGACAACTCCGGCAGGGTGCCGTCGTCACGCAGCTGGTGGAGCAGCTTCTGGGTGCCGAGCGCGGCTGCGGCGAAGACGACCTGCTGGGCGGTGAAGGTACGACGCCCCTTGCGCAGCTTGCCGTTGGACCGCTCGGTCTCGACGACGTAGCCGTCTCCGTCCTTGCGGACCGAGGTCACGGTGGTGAGCGCGTGCACCTCGGCACCGTTCTGCTCGGCCAGGTAGAGGTAGTTCTTGTCGGTCGTGTTCTTGGCGTTGTGCTTGCAGCCGGTGAAGCACTCCGAGCAGTGGATGCAGCCGGCGCGGCGCGGACCGGCGCCACCGAAGTACGGGTCGTCGACCTCGGTGCCCTCATGGCCCTCGTTGAAGTACACGCCGACCTGGGTCTTGTGGAACGTGTCGGCCACGCCACGGTCCCGCGCGACCTGCAGCAGCAGGTCGTCCTTGGGGCCGGTGCGCGGATTCTCGACGACACCGAGCATTCGCTTCGCCTGGTCGTAGTACGGCGCCAGCTCGTCGTGCCAGTCGGTGATGTGCGCCCACGCCTTGTCGTCGTAGAACGCGGGCAGCGGCTCGTAGAGCGTGTTGCCGTAGATCAGCGATCCGCCACCCACGCCCGAGCCGCTGAAGACCAGGCACTTGCCGAGCAGGCTGATCCGCTGCGGCCCGGTCAGTCCGAGCCGCGGTGCCCAGATCGACTTGCGCAGGTTCCAGTTGGTCTTCGGGAGGTTGTCGGCATTCCAGCGTCGGCCGGCCTCGAGCACGCCGACCCGGTAGCCCTTCTCGGTCAGGCGCAGCGCCGTCACGCTGCCGCCGAAGCCCGAGCCGACGACGATGACGTCATAGTCGTGCCTGTTGTCGCTGCCCATCAGGAAACCGCCTCGTAGTCAGCAGGGTCGAACTTCGCCTGCGCCTTGTACTGGATCCCGAGCCGGGGCCAGTTGGTGGTGATTCGTCCGCTCGCGGTGCGGTACCAGGACGAGCACTGCGTCCAGACGCTGTCCTTGAGCTGCGCCTGGATGCGCTCGTCGTACTCCTGCTCGACCTCGGGCCGCACGGCCAGCGGTCGCGCCACGTCGGCCAGGTGCGCGACGTACTTGCCGAGGTAGGCCGCCTGCGCCTCGAGGAAGTAGATGATCGAACCGCCACCGGTGTTGGTGTTGGGGCCGTACATGATGAACAGGTTCGGGAAGTGCGGGACGGTCATGCCGTAGTAGGCGCGCGCACCGCTGCCGCGCCACACGTCGTGCAGGTCGCGGCCGTCGTCGCCCTTGATGGACATCGGCGCCAGGAACTCGGTCGCCTTGAAGCCGGTCCCCCAGACGATGGCGTCGACCTCGTGCTCGCGGCCATCGGCCGTCACCACGGCGTTCGGCGTGATCGCCGTGATCGCGTCGGTGACGACGTCGACATTCGGCTGCGCCAGGGCAGGGAGGTAGTTGTCGGAGAAGAGGACGCGCTTGCAGCCCATCGTGTAGTCGGGCCACACCTTCTCGAACAGGCCGGGCTTCGCCTTGGTCTGCTGGCGCATGTGCCGCTTCGACCTCGCCTTGAGCACGGCGGCCAGCGGTCGGGAGTAGACCCACGCGATGCTGAGTGCCTCGACCGCGCCGTACCAGGTCAGCCGCTCGGCGCGTTCGGTGACGGGCAGCTTCTCGAACACCCGGTGGTGCCGCTCGCTGAACTCGCGGTCCGGACGCGGGAGGATGTGGGGCCCGGTGCGCTGGAACAGCGCCAGCTTCCCGACCTGCTTCTGGAGCTCGGGGACGAACTGGACAGCGCTGGCACCGGTGCCGATCACCGCGACCCGCTTGCCCGTCAGGTCGACGTCGTGGTCCCACTCGGCCGAGTGGAAGCTGTCGCCGGCGAAGGAGTCGGCTCCGGCGATGTCGGGGATCGACGGACGCGACAACTGACCGACCGCGGAGACGAGCACGTCCACGACGACCGCCTCACCGGTGTCGAGCTCGACTGTCCACCTGCCGGAGTCCCGGTCGAATGCCGCGCCGGTCACCTCGGTCCCGAACCGGATGTGGCGGCGGACGTCGTACTTGTCGGCAACGTGGCGGATGTACTCGAGGATCGCGGGCTGTCGGGAGAACCGGTGCGGCCAGCGCGGGTTGGGCTCGAAGGAGTAGGAGTAGAACGGCGACGGGACGTCGCAGGCCGCGCCCGGGTAGGTGTTCTCGCGCCACACTCCCCCGACGTCGTCGGCCTTCTCGAACACGACGATGTCGTCGAAGCCCTGCTTCTTCAGCTCGATCACGGCGGCCAGGCCCCCGAAGCCGGTGCCGATGACGGCGACGGACGGGTTCATCGAGTTCATGTCAGGCGTCCTTGCGGGTCGAGGCGTCCGCGAGCACGAGTCGTGCACAAGCGGCGGGGTCGTCGTTGAACGGGAGGTGGCCGCAACCGGCCAGGTCGACGTGCTGGGCGACCGGGAGCGCGGCGCGCGCACGGGCGCTCTGCGTGCGGTGGATGAGTACGACGTCACGGGTGCCCCACGCGACGGTGACCGGGATGTCGGGGAGCGCGCCCATGTCGTCGTCGGGACCCAGCGCGTAACGGCCGAAGTCCTGGCGCGCGCCGGCGAACGCGGTCGAGCGCACCAGCGCCGCGAGATCGGCTCGACCGTCGTCGGGGTCCACGCGCGTCGGATGACCGAAGAACGCGGCGAGCAGCGCGGCCCGGCCGGCGGGGTGATCGAGCATCCGACCAAGCGCCGGCTCGGCGACGCTGGCCGCGGCCCGGAAGGTGGTCAGCAGGCCCTGCGTCCACCGCAGGCCGGGCGTGCCCCAGAAGCCGACGGGCGCGAACGCGGTCACGCCCGAAGCGATGCCGCGTCGTCCGAGTTCGAGGGCGACGCCGCCGCCCATCGAGCTGCCCACCAGGTGGGGGCGGTCGATGCCGTTGTCGGCGAGCCACCCGGCCAGCCAGTCGGCGTACCCGCGGGGACCGGGGCGGACCCCGTCGACCAGCGGCGAGGCACCGAAGCCCGGCAGGTCGATCGCGATCGTCTCGTGGTCCTCGGCGAGCCGGTCGAGGATCGGCTCGAAGCACTGCCACCGGCTGCCGATGCCGTGCACCAGGACGATCGGAGCGCCGGCACCGCGCCGGTCATGGGAGATCTCGGTCATCGCTCAACGTCCAGTTCGAGGGTGTCGACCGCGAGCGCGGTGCAGTGGTTGACGAAGTCTTCGCGGGAGGTGTGGCGCACGCCCTCGCTCCACGCGAGGAACAGCGAGAAGATCGCGGCCGAGAAGCCGATCAGCGTCCAGCCCCCGGCGGCGCCCCGCAGTTGTTCGGCGCGCTCGGGCATGACGTGCGCAACGACGTTCAACACGAACTCCGGCATCGCCGCCTGCGACCGGGGACGCAGGGTGTCGTCGGCGGCGGACTCGCGGAAGAGGATGCGGCCGAGGCGCGGGTCGGACTCGACCACAGCGACCGCGGTGGTGAAGGCGGTCCTGATGGCGGCG
>JAKFEI010000354.1:0-10872 GCA_036675765.1 Nocardioides sp.
GGTCAGCCCGATCGCCGGAGCCACGTGGTTGGCCACGCCTTCGGTGCCACCGCTGAAACCGGGGAGCCCGAGACAGATGGCGGCGTACAGCGCCGACGCTGCGACGGCCGCGTGCATCCGCAGCCGCAACAGCCCGATTCCGCCGAGCAGGGTGACGGTGCAGGACGCGCGGATGTACTCGCTCGTGGCATCGGTCGTTGCGGCGAACCCCGTGCCCAGACTGATCAGCGTGACCGACAGCAGCAGCACGCTGAACAACTGGAAGCGGCGCTCCACGAACGAGGCCCGGCGCAGGGCTGCCGCGACGATGAAGACGGGGATCACGACGCCGTATCTCAACGCGAAGGCGGGGCCGACGTCATCGGGGATCACGAGGACGTCGATCACGCTGTAGAAGGCGGTGAAGAAGACGCCGATCCACAGTGCGAAGACCGCCTGGTCGGCGCCGGCCCTGTCGTCGTACGCGACGAAGTCCCGCTCGACCTCACGCTCGTCGAACTCCAGCATCCACCGCGCCATGGGCATCTGCGCGTGGCGCTCGTGCATCCATGCCCTGATCGGCTTGACCCCCACAACCGCATCTTGGCAGACCCCGGAACGCAACGACGCCGCATCAGCCAAGGCTGATGCGGCGTCGTCAGGGACGTGCGTGGTGCTGTGGAGGGTCAGAGACCCATCTTGAGCGCGGTGCGCAGGTCCTTGTTGAGCTGCGAGATCACGTCGAGCGGGATCTCCTTCGGGCACGCAGCGGCGCACTCGCCGATGTTGGTGCAACCGCCGAAGCCCTCGTGGTCGTGCTGGCCGACCATGTCCACCACGCGGGTCCAGCGCTCGGGCTGGCCCTGCGGGAGCTCGCCCAGGTGGGTGATCTTCGCGCCGAGGAACAGCGAGGCCGAACCGTTGGGGCACGCCGCGACACAACCGCCGCAACCGATGCAGGTGGCCACGTTGAAGGCACGCATGGCCTTGTCGCGCGGAGCCGGCACCGAGTTGGCCTCGGGAGCCGAACCGGTGTTGGCGGAGATGAAGCCACCCGCCTGGATGATCCGGTCGAACGCGCCGCGGTCGACCACGAGGTCCTTGATGACCGGGAACGGCTCGGCACGCCACGGCTCGATGGTGATCGTGTCGCCGTCGGAGAAGGAACGCATGTGCAGCTGGCAGGTCGTGGTGACCTCCGGACCGTGCGCCTCGCCGTTGATCATCAGCGAACACATGCCGCAGATGCCCTCGCGACAGTCGGAGTCGAACGCGATGGGCTCCTCGCCCTTCTCGTTCAGCTGCTCGTTGAGGACGTCGAGCATCTCGAGGAAGCTCATGTCCGGCGAGATGCCGGAGACCTGGTAGGTGTGGATGCCGCCCTTGTCGTCCGGACCGCTCTGGCGCCAGATCTTGAGGGTGAGGTTCATGTCGCCCGCGCTCACTTGTAGGACCTCTGCTTCATCTCGATGGCGGTGTAGATCAGGTCTTCCTTGTGCAGGACGGGGCCGTTCTCGGCACCCCACTCCCACGCAGCGACGTACGCGAACTCGTCGTCGTGACGCAGCGCCTCGCCGTCCTCGGTCTGCGACTCGCCACGGAAGTGGCCGCCGCAGGACTCGCGCCGGTTGAGGGCGTCGATGCACATCAGCTCACCGAGCTCGATGAAGTCGATGACGCGGCCGGCGCGCTCCAGGCTCTGGTTGAGGGTGTCGGCGGAACCGAGCACCTTCAGGTTGGTCCAGAAGTCGGCCTTGAGCTCACGGATCAGGTCGATCGCCTTGCGCAGGCCGTCCTCGGTCCGCTCCATGCCGCAGTACTCCCACATGATGTTGCCGAGTTCCTTGTGGTAGCTGTCGGCACTGCGGGTCCCGTTGATGGAGAGGAACTTCGAGATCCGCTCCTCGACCTGCTTCTTCGCCTCGACGACGGCCTCGTGGGACTCGTCGATCTTGTCGAACGGACCGTCGGCGAGGTACTCGCGGATGGTGTTCGGGAGGACGAAGTAGCCGTCGGCCAGGCCCTGCATCAGCGCCGAGGCACCCAGGCGGTTGGCGCCGTGGTCGGAGAAGTTCGCCTCGCCCGAGACGAACAGCCCCTCGATGTTGGACTGCAGGTGGTAGTCGACCCACAGGCCACCCATCACGTAGTGCACGGCGGGGTAGATCCGCATCGGCATCTCGTAGGGGTTCTCGCCGGTGATCCGCTCGTACATGTCGAGGAGGTTGTCGTACTTCTCCTCGATGGCGTCCTTGCCCAGCCGCTTGATCGCGTCGCCGAGGTCGAGGTAGACGCCCCGGCGGAAGTCGCCGACCTTCGGGCCCACTCCGCGACCCTCGTCGCACATGTTCTTCGCCTGGCGCGAGGCGATGTCGCGGGGGACCAGGTTTCCGAACGACGGGTAGATCCGCTCCAGGTAGTAGTCGCGGTCCTCCTCGGGGATGTCCCGCGGGTCCTTCTCGCAGTCCTCGGCCTTCTTGGGAACCCAGATCCGGCCGTCGTTGCGGAGCGACTCGGACATCAGGGTCAGCTTCGACTGGTGCTCGCCGGAGACCGGGATGCAGGTCGGGTGGATCTGCGTGTAGCAGGGGTTGGCCATGTAGGCGCCCTTGCGGTGCGCACGCCACGCGGCGGTGACGTTGGACCCCATCGCGTTGGTGGAGAGGAAGAAGACGTTGCCGTAGCCACCGGTGGCGAGGACGACGACGTCGGCGAGGTGGGTCTCGATCTCGCCGGAGACCATGTCGCGGGCGATGATGCCGCGCGCCTTGCCGTCCACGACGATCAGCTCGAGCATCTCGTGGCGGGTGAAGGACTCCACCGTGCCGGCGGCGACCTGGCGCTCCATGGCCTGGTAGGCGCCGATCAGCAGCTGCTGTCCGGTCTGGCCACGGGCGTAGAACGTGCGGGAGACCTGGACGCCACCGAAGGAACGGTTGTCGAGGAGGCCGCCGTAGTCACGGGCGAAGGGGACACCCTGTGCGACGCACTGGTCGATGATGTTGGCCGAGACCTCGGCGAGGCGGTAGACGTTCGACTCGCGCGAGCGGTAGTCGCCGCCCTTGACCGTGTCGTAGAAGAGACGGAACGTCGAGTCGCCGTCCTCCTTGTAGTTCTTGGCCGCGTTGATGCCGCCCTGGGCAGCGATCGAGTGGGCCCGGCGCGGGGAGTCCTGGTAACAGAAGGACTTCACGTTGTAGCCGGCCTCGCCGAGCGTGGCCGCGGCCGCGCCGCCGGCCAGGCCGGTGCCGACGATGATGATGTCGAGCTTGCGGCGGTTGGCCGGGTTGACCAGGCGGTTCTCGAACTTGCGAGTGGTCCAGCGGTCCTTGATCGGTCCGGTGGGGGCGTTCGGGTCGACGAGCTTGTCGCCGAGCGTGTAGTAACCGCGCGCGTCGTCGGACTTCTGCTCGGAGGGGTCGTTGAGCGGCGTCAGGCCGTCGTGGAGGGTGCTTCCAGCCATGGTGGGGAGCTCCTTACTTCTCGATGAGGCCGAAGAGGACGGACAGGGGGACCAGCGAGAAGCCGCCAGCGATCACGATCGCGACGATCCAGCCGGCCGCCCGCGCCCGGTTCCGGGAGCTGGCGGTGTTGGTGAAGCCGAGGGTCTGCAGCGAGCTGAAGGTGCCGTGGTGCAGGTGGAGGCCGAGCGCGACCATCGCGAGCAGGTAGATCACGGTCATCCACGGGGTGTCGAAGGTGTCGACCAGGAGCTTGTACGGGTTGTCGTCACCGGTCGAGCCGTTGCTCGGGTTGATCTTGACGATGGTGAAGTTGAGCAGGTGCCACACGATGAAGACCAGGAGCGTCACGCCGCCCCAACGCATGGTGCGCGATGAGATCGACGAGCCGCGGTTCTTCTTCGCGACGTACTTCACCGGTCGGGCGTGGTGCGCGCGGATCGACAGCGCCACGGCGCACGCGATGTGGACGATGATCGCGGCCAGCAGGCCCACGCGCATGATCCACAGGAAGCCCTCGTACGGGAGCATCGGCTCCCCGAGCTCGCGCAGGTGGTGCGCGTACTCGTTGAAGGCCTCCTCGCCGGCGAAGGCCTTGAGGTTGCCGTACATGTGCCCCACTACGAAGCCGATGAACAGCAGGCCACTCAGGGCCATCAGGAGTTTCAGGGCGATGGTTGACCGGGCTGCACGCGAGCCCTTCACCAGTTCTGTTGTAGCCACGAGGGGTCACGCTACTCCCGCTACTGGCCGGTAGGTGACACGGATCATGTGAGATATGCACGTAAGGGGAGCCTAAGTGGATCGGGCGCCACGGTGCCGGCTTGGTGGCCCTTGATAACCAATGGTTGTCAAGGGATCAAATCTTCATTGTTGACGCCGGGTGGGCTACCGGACACGCTGGAATGATGAAGAAGGCGCCGATCGAGGATCCCTCTGACGACCTCACGGTCTCCCCGCCCAAGCAGTACGCCGCCGGCATCCCCGGTGTACGGCACGCGCTGGAGTACTCCTTCGAGCAGACGACCGTGAAGCGGAGCCTGCTGACGCTGCTGAACCTCAACCAGGTGAAGGGCATGGACTGCCCCGGGTGCGCCTGGCCGGAGCCGGACCACCGCCACAAGAACGAGTACTGCGAGAACGGCGCCAAGCACATCAACGACGAGGCGACCAGCCGCCGCGTCACGCGGGACTTCTTCGCGAAGCATTCCGTCGACGAGCTGGACGGCAAGTCGGACTACTGGCTCAACCAGCAGGGCCGGCTCACCGAGCCGATGGTCAAGCGCCCCGGTGGCACCCACTACGAGCCCGTCGCCTGGGACGACGCGTTCGGGATCATCGCCGATGAACTCAACGGGCTGGGCTCGCCCGACGAGGCGATGTTCTACGTGTCGGGCCGGCTCAACAACGAAGCTGCGTTCCTGCTCCAGCTGTTCTCCCGCGCCTTCGGCACCAACAACCTGCCGGACTGCTCGAACATGTGCCACGAGTCGAGCGGCTACGGCCTGGGCGAGACGCTCGGCATCGGCAAGGGCAGCGTCCAGCTCGAGGACATCTACAACAGCGACCTGGTCTTCGTCGTCGGCCAGAACCCCGGCACCAACCACCCGCGGATGCTCTCCGCGCTGGAGCACACCAAGAAGAACGGCGGCCAGGTCATCGCCGTCAACACGCTCCCCGAGGCCGGGCTGATGCGCTTCAAGAACCCGCAGCAGCCCAGCGGCGTCATCGGCAACGGCATCCAGATCGCCGACCTGTTCCTCAAGATCCGCCCCGGTGGCGACCTCGCCCTCTTCAAGATGCTCAACAAGCTGGTCCTCGAGTCCGGTGACCTCGACCGCGACTACATCGCGACGTACACGATCGGCTTCGAGGAATTCGCGGCGCAGGGCACCGACATCACCTGGGAGCAGACCCTCGAGGCCACCGGCCTGACCCGCGAGGAGATCGAGGCCGTCCACGAGCAGGTGCTCGCCAGCAAGTCGGTCATCGTCTGCTGGGCGATGGGCCTGACCCAGCAGAAGCACGGCGTGCCGACGATCCGCGAGATCGTGAACTTCCTGATGCTGCGTGGCAACATCGGCAAGCCCGGCGCGGGCGTCTGCCCGGTGCGCGGCCACTCCAATGTCCAGGGCGACCGGACCATGGGCATCTGGGAGCAGATGCCGGACCGCTTCCTCGACACGCTCGGCTCGGAGTTCGGCTTCGAGCCGCCCCGCAAGCACGGCGTCGACTCGGTCGGGGGCGTTCGGGCGATGCGCGACGGCAAGGCCCGGGTGTTCGTCGGAGTCGCGGGCAACTTCGTCCGCGCGATGTCCGACAGCGACGTCACCGAGGCCGCCCTGCGCAACTGCAGCCTGACGGTCCAGATCTCCACCAAGCTCAACCGCTCGCACACCGTCACCGGAGAGACCGCGCTGATCCTGCCTACCTTGGGTCGCAGCGACAAGGACGTCCAGTCGGGACGCGAGCAGTACGTCACCGTCGAGGACTCGATGAGTTCGGTGCACCGCACCCACGGCAAGCTCGCCCCGGCATCGAAGCACCTGCTGAGCGAGGTCTCGATCATCACCCGTCTGGCCCGACGCACGCTCGGCGACAGTCCGGCGATCCCGTGGGCGGAGTTCGAGGCGGACAATGACGCGATCCGCGACCGGATCGCGCGCGTCGTACCCGGGTTCGAGGACTTCAACGAGCGGATCCAGGAGCCCGGTGGGTTCACGCTGCCCAACCCGGTCAACCGGGGCGTCTACCCGACGCCGAGCGGGAAGGCCGTCTTCTCGATCAATGCGCTGGCCTGGCTGGAGACCCCGCCGGGTCACCTGATCCTGCAGTCGCTGCGCTCCCACGACCAGTGGAACACCATTCCGTACGCCCTGAACGATCGCTACCGCGGCATCCACAACGCGCGGCACATCGTCATGGTGAATCCGGACGACATCGCCGAGCTGGGCTTCCAGGACGGCGACCAGGTCGACATCGTCAGTGTCTGGAAGGACGGCACCGAGCGCCGGGCCCGCAACTTCACGCTGGTGGGCTATCCCGCGAGCCGGGGTTCCGCGGCGTCCTACTACCCCGAGACGAACGTGCTCGTGCCGCTCGACAGCGTTGCGACGGGCAGCAACACGCCGACCTCCAAGGGAGTCCTGGTGCGGCTGGAGCACGCCACTGACGAGGTGAGCGACTGATGGGCCGGGTGACGGCACGACGCAAGGTGCTGCGGATCCGCGACGGCGTCGTGGACCAGCGCCCCGACACCCTCGCTGCCGAGGAGCCCATGGAGATCCGGGTCGGCGGCCGGGCGCTCACGATCACGATGCGTACGCCGGGCGACGACTTCGACCTCGCCGTCGGCTTCCTGGTCAGCGAAGGCGTCGTGCGTACGACGTCCGGCGTGCTCTCGGCCCGCTACTGCGCCGGCGCCACCGAGGACGGCACGAACACCTACAACGTGGTGGACGTCGGGCTCGACCCTTCGTTGCCGCCACTCGACGCGTCGCTCGAGCGCAACTTCTACACGACCTCGTCCTGCGGGCTGTGCGGCAAGGCCAGCCTCGACGCCGTACGCACGGCGTCGACGTGGTCGGTCTCGGACGACCCTCTCCGGATCACGCCGGAGGCGCTGGCGCAGCTTCCCGAACGCCTCCGTGAGGAGCAACGGGTCTTCGACCGCACGGGCGGCCTCCATGCGGCCGCGTTGTTCTCGGCCGACGGCGAGCTCATCGTCCTTCGCGAGGACGTCGGCCGCCACAACGCGGTCGACAAGGTCATCGGGCACGCGGTGCGCAACGGGCTGCTGCCGCTGCGGGAGACGATCCTGATGGTGAGCGGCCGGGCGTCGTTCGAACTGGTGCAGAAGGCCGTGATGGCCGGAATCCCGATGATGGCCGCGGTCTCGGCGCCCTCCTCCCTCGCGGTCGACCTCGCCGAGGAGAACGGCCTCACGCTGGTCGGCTTCCTCCGCGGTACGTCGATGAACGTCTACTCCGGCGCGGAGCGGTTGCTGGTCGCCGAGAGGGTCTGATCAGGCCCGCAGGGCGCGCTGGACGGCCCGCGTCCTCGCGACGTCGACCAGTGCCTGTGCCAGCATCGACTCGGGTCCGTGGCCGGCGAGCACGAGGCCGACGTGGAACGAGCGCTTCGGCGGCGGCAACGGGATCAGCCTGGTGCGCTCCGGCACGCCGAAGTTCGGCACCCACGTGTGCGGTACGACGCTCGAGAGCCCCATCGACGTGACGTGGGCGTACAGCGCCGACACCGTGTCGGTCTCGACCGTGATGCGTGCGTCGCGGCCGGTGTCGGCCAGGTAGCCGTCGATGATCCGGCGGTTCTGCATGTCGCCGGTCAGTTGGCACAACGGAGCGGTCGCCGCCTCCGCCCACGTGATGCTGGAGTGGTCGCCGTACTCGCCGTCGATGGGGGTGAGGAAGAGGTAGCGCTCCTGGTAGAGCGGCACGACCTTCACGCGGCCGAGGGGCTCGCCGTCGACGTACGTCATGCCGACGTCGATGTCGAAGTCGTTGAGCCGGGTGACGATCTCGCGTGACGACATCGACTCGAGGTGGAAGCGCACCAGCGGGTGCTTCTCGTGCAGGGGAGTCGTCAGCAGCGACGACACCGTGAGTGCGGTCGGGATCGCGCCGATCCGCAGGATGCCGCTGAGACCGCCGCGCATGCTGGTGAGTGCCTGGTCGAGGGACTCGCGCTCGGCGAGGATCCGCTTCGCCCAGCGCAGCACCTCCTCACCCTCGGGGGTGAAGCCCTCGAACCGCTGGCCGCGCAGCACGATCTGCACGCCGAGCTCGGATTCCAGCTTCCGGATACCGGCCGACAGCGCGGGCTGCGTGACGTGGCACTCCGCTGCGGCGCGCCCGAAGTGGCTCTCGCGCGACAGGGCGGCGAGATACTCCAGGCGGCGCAGCAGCATGGGGCATCAATACCAGACCGCGTCACTAGGCTGGCCGACATGACGGGAACCTCCAGCACGAAGCGCCCGCCGCTGGTGGCCACCGCAGTGCCACGGTTGCTCGGGGCCGTCGTGGCAGGGGCCGGCGCTGTCGCCGTCGGGTGGGTGTTCGATCCGCATGTCGCCGCGCTGGCCGGAATCGCCGTCACCGCGACGGTCCACGTCTTCTTCGGCTGGCTGGTGCTGTGGCCGATGGACGCCGGCTCCACGCGGGTCAACGCCACGCACGAGGACCTGCGGCCTGTCGTCGACGAACTGGTCGTGGGTGGCGCAGCCCTGGGCGGCCTCGGCGGGATCATCACCCTGCTCGCAGCCGGGGGTGGAAGCGCGGGCGGCGGGACGGCGGCCCTTGCCCTGGGCGGCGTCTTCATGGCCTGGGCGGCGATGCACCTGATGTACGCGACGCGCTACGCACACCTCTACTACGGCGGGCAGACGCCCGGCGGCATCGACTTCAACTCCGACGATCCGCCGGCCTTCCGTGACTTCTTCTACTTCAGCTACAACCTCGGCATGACCTACCAGGTCTCCGACACGGCGGTCACGAGCTCGTTCATCCGGTCCGTCGTGCTGCGGCACTGCCTGTTCTCGTACACCTTCGGCGCCGCGATCATCGCGACGACGATCAACCTCGTGGTCGAGGTCGTCGCGAACTGATCCCTGTCCGGACTGGTTCAGGCGGCGGGCACCGGTGCGGGGTGGTACGAGGCGATCAGTTCGTCCACCGCGTCCGTCCAGGTACGACGACCCACCACCTCGCGCCCAGCGGTACCGAGCAACCCGCGGTGTGGGTCGGCGGCAACTGCCGTGACGGCCCGGGCGAGGTCGCGCGGGTCCGAGGCGTCGTAGAGGACACCCGTCTCCAGGTGGGACACCACGTGCCGGGCACCGCCGGCACGCGGAGCCACGACGGGCACACCGGCCGAGGCCGCTTCGCGCAACGCGTGGCAGTCGGTCTCGTGCTCGCCGGGGTGCACCAGGAGGTCCAGTGTCGGCACGGCCACCGTCAGGTCGCCGACACCGAGCGGCCCGGTGAAGCGGGCATCCGGCAGGCGTCGGGCGAGCCACTCGCGCTCGGGTCCGCCGCCGATCACGACGAGGCGGATGCCGGGAACCGCGGCGAGGTCCGCGAGGCGTCGTACGCCGGCCGCCTTGTTGAGGCCGCCGACGTAGCCGACCACGACGCGTCGGCCCTCCTTCGACTTCGCCTTCGACCAGGAACCGTGCAGCCACTGGTCGCGGAGCGCGGGGGTGAACGCAGCGGGGTCGACACCGGGCAGCCACAGCTGGGCGTCGATGCCCAGCTCGGCGGCGCGCTCCACCATCCAGGGCGAGGTGACGAGGACGCGGTCCGCTCGCTCGGCGACCTTGGCACGCCAGTAGTCGGCGGCGAGGTCGAGCACGGGGGACTGTTCGACGGCGAGGGTCGGCACACCGGCACGGGCCGCGTGCTTGAGCGCCTTGCGGCCGATGGCGCGGGGGGTGTGCACCTGCACCAGGTCGGGCTCGAACACCTCGATGGCGTCGCGGATCTGCGCGCCCGTGGGCTCGAGCGGACGGACCCGGACGACGTCGCAGCCGCGGTAGCTCGCCAGGCCGGGGCCCGGCGCGATGATCCGGACCGTGTGGCCCCGGTCGATGAGACGGTCGGCCGTGACCTTGAGCGTCGTGGTGGTGCTGTCGACCGCGGGGTAGAAGGTCTCGGTCGCAAGAACGATCTTCATGACTTCACCCTGACCGGGGCACGTGGCGCGGGCCTGAGCGTCGGGAGGGCCCGGGGTGTACGCCAGGTGAATCTCAGTCCTCGAGGCCGAGACTCCGCAGGGGCAGGTCACCGCGCTCGATGTCGCCTGCGACCTTCCTGATCTGGTCGCGGCTCTGCCGCCAGTTGCCAGCCTGGACCTCCCAGTAGGGCGAGAAACCCTTGCGGGCCTCGACCCACCAGTGCTTGCCGAGTGCGATCCGGCCGATGACGGCAAAGGGAAGGAGAAGGAGGATGAGAAGGACCTCAAGGGTGAGGAAGAGGCCGACCATGACGACCGGCAGCACGAAGAAGCCAATGACGAGAAGGATGATGAAGCCGATGGGGTCGTCGGCGCCGTCGAGCCAGAGACTGGGGTCGACCTTGTGGCGATGAGGGCGCCACGGCAACCAGCGGCGAGTGACACGCCAGACCTGACCGTGGTCGTCGATCACCTTCACGGGTGAAGTGTTCAGGGCGGGGCAAAATCCCCTGGCTTCCTACCGGCCGGTAGCCCGGAGATTGGTCACACATCCGTGACAGCGGTCGTGTCACGGATAGTCTTGTCGCTCGTGACTGAAACGCCCCTGCCGTTGGCGCAGCCCGAGGACGTGCACACGCGCGCCGATTGGGAGGCTGCCACCGCTGCCGTTCTCCGCAAGACCCGCAAGCTCAGCGACACCGATCCCGACGCTGCGGTGTGGGACAAGCTGACCCGGAAGACG
>JAKFEI010000466.1:0-10828 GCA_036675765.1 Nocardioides sp.
ACGCGGCCGCGGTCCGCCTCGGGGACGCCAGGTCCGTCATCGTCAACGACGAGCTCGACTCCCCCGACGACGTCGCGCACGGCGATCGCCAGGGTCGCGGTCGCATGACGGGCTGCGTTGTCGACGAGATTGCGCACGACCTGCGCGAGGGCGACCTCGTCGCCGCGAACGCGGCCCGGAGCGATTCCGGAGGTGTCGACCGCGAGGCCGGTACGGCGTACGCGGCGCGTCTCCGCCAGCGCGAGATCGTCCAGGTCGATGTCGTGGGAACGCCGGGGGGCGCCCTCGTCCGCACGGGTCAGCATCAGCAGCTGCTCGACGAGGCGCTGCATCCGCGCCCCCTCCTCGAGTACGGCGTCCGCGAGCTCACCTTCGGGCAGGGCACCCGGATGGGACCTGGCCACCTCGGCCGTCTGGCGAATACTGGCCAGCGGCGAGCGCAGCTCGTGGGATGCATCGGCGACGAACTGCTGCTGCTTGGTACGGGAGTCCTCCAGTCGACCGAGCATCAGGTTCATCGTGTGGGCGAGGCGGTGGATCTCGTCCTGTGCCGGAGGCTCGGGAACGCGTCGATCCAGCTGGTCGCCGGTGATCTGCTCCACCTCACGACGGATCCGTTCGACCGGGGCCAATGCTCGGGTGACCACGACCCAGGTCGTGCCCCCGAGCAGCAGGAGGAGCAGGGGCAGGCCCACGACGAGTGGCGTGACCAGGGCGGCGGTCGACTCGTCGACGTCCTCGAGCGACACCGCGACCACGACGTCGTAGTCGTCGGCCTCCTCGCTCACCACGAGGTAGCGGTGGTCGCCCTCCGGGAGATCGACGGTGTCGCCGTCCTTCCGCGGCACTGCAGGCAACAGCGGCTGCGAGCTCCGCACGACGGCACCGTCGGCGTCGAGGACCTGCCAGACGAGCTCGTCGGGCTCCACCTCGTCGTCGTCGTCATCATCGCCGTCCTCGGGGTCCTCGGGCTCCTCGGCCACACCGGACTCCGGCAGCCCGGTCGACTCGATCTGGGCGACGAGCTCGGTGGCGCGCTGCTCGGCCGTCGCCTCCACCCCGTCACGCAGTGACGCACGCACCAGGACCACCAGGGCGAACCCGCCGACCACGAGCACGATCGCCACCACCAGGACAGCAGCGGCCGTCGTACGCAGGCGCACGGAGGCGCGTCGCCACGACACGTCAGCCACCGTCGCTCGCCAGCCGGTAGCCGGCACCGCGGATGGTCTGGATCGCGTCCCGTTCGAAGGGGCGGTCGATCTTGTTGCGCAGGTGCCGGACGTAGACCTCGATGATGTTCGGGTCGCCCTCGAAGTCGTCGTCCCAGACCGCCTCGAGGATCTGCCGCTTCGAGACGACGTCTCCGGTGTGTCGGGCCAGGAAGCCCAGCAGCGAGAACTCCCTCGCGGTCAGGTCGATCTCGACGTCGCCACGCCAGACGCGCCGGGCGGCGGGGTCGATCCGGAGGTCACCCGCCTCCAGCGAGGTCGGACGTTCCTTCGCACCCCGACGGGCCACGGCGCGCAGTCGCGCCACCAGCACCGGGAAGGAGAACGGCTTGGTGAGGTAGTCGTCGGCGCCGGTGTCGAGGCCCTCGACCTGGTCCCACTCGCCGTCCTTGGCGGTGAGCATCAGGATCGGCGTCCAGTTCTTCTCCGCGCGCAGGGTCTCGCACACCTTGTAGCCGTTGATCCCGGGCAGCATCAGGTCGAGCACGATCGCGGCGTACTCGTTCTCCCGGGCCATCCAGAGGCCGTCGGTCCCGTCGTGGACGACGTCGACAGCAAAGCCCTCTGCCTCGAGTCCCAGCTTCAGGGATCGCGCGAGCCGTTGCTCGTCATCGACGACGAGAACACGCATGGCAACCTCCGGTGGGAAAAATGCAGATTAGGGCGGCCCCATTGTCGTGGAACCACCCTGAAGCTGCGCTGAAGGGGCTCAGGCGTACTTGACCTGCATCTCCTTGATCGCGTTGAGCCAACCGGAGCGAAGGCGCTTCGGCTCCTCGGCCAACTGGATGTCGGGCGCCAGGTCGGCGAGCGCATCGAAGATCAGCTTGATCTCCATGCGGGCCAGGTTGGCGCCGATGCAGTAGTGGGCACCGTGGCCACCGAACGCGACGTGCGGGTTCTTCTCGCGGGTGATGTCGAAGGTGAACGGGTCGTCGAAGACCGTCTCGTCGAAGTTCGCCGAGGCGTAGAAGATCCCGACCCGGGCACCCTTCTTGACCTCCTGGCCGGCGACGACGACGTCGTTCTTGGCCGTGCGCTGGAACACCGTGACCGGCGTCGACCAGCGGATGATCTCGTCGATCATCGTGTCGGGGCGCTCCTTCTTCCACAGCTCCCACTGGTCGGGGTGCTGGAAGAACGCGTGCATGCCGTGGCTGATGGCGTTGCGGGTCGTCTCGTTGCCGGCAACGGCCAGCAGGATGACGAAGAACCCGAACTCGTCGTTGGTGAGCGCGCCGTGGTCGTCGTCCTGACCGACGCTGACGAGCTTGGTGACGATGTCG
This sequence comes from Nocardioides sp., assembly GCA_036675765.1. Taxonomy (GTDB): domain Bacteria; phylum Actinomycetota; class Actinomycetes; order Propionibacteriales; family Nocardioidaceae; genus Nocardioides. Next base: position 2,519 of record JAKFEI010000466.1, read on the forward strand.
TCCTGAGGGTTGGCGCGACGCTCGTTGGCGAGTGCGTCGAAGTAGACCAGCAGCTCCATCGACGCGGTGGCCGGGTCGGAGGTGTTGTCCGGGTCGTCGTAGCCCATCATCGAGTTGGACCACTCGAAGATCTTCTTGCGGTCCTCGTGCGGGACGCCCAGGAAGTCGGCGATGGCCTGGAGCGGCAGCTCGGCGGCGAGGTCCTCGACGAAGTCGCCGGCGCCGCGATCCACGGACTCCTGGACGATCTCGTACGCGCGGGCGCGCAGGTTCTCCTTGAGGCCGGCGATCGCACGCGGCGTGAAGCCACGGGACACGATGCCGCGCATCTTGGTGTGGTCCGGCGGGTCGTGGTGGATCAGCATCGCGCGCTGGACCTCGACCTGGTCGCGCGTCATGTCCTCGGCGAACCGGATGATCACGCCGTTCTCAGCGGTGGACCAGTTCTCGTTGTCCTTGGAGATCTCCCGAACCTCCTGGTGCCGCGTGCACGCCCAGTAGCCGGTGTCCAGGAAGCCCGCGCGGGCGTGCGGAGGCTGTTCGATCCAGCGAATCGGCTCGTTCGCACGCAGCGAGCGGAACTCATCATGCGGCAGCGCGACCGCGTTGATGTCAGGGTTCGTCGGGTCCCAATCCGCAGGAAGGAGAAGTTCGGTCACGACCGGACCTTTCAAGTAATGGAACACGTTCTAGTTCCGCCCACAGTACAAAGCGTTGCCCGGGAACGAAAGGGTTTCGCGAAGCGTGTTTGACCAGCGGGACAAAACGAGAACATGTTCTAGTTCAGTGGTAACCTGCCCCCATGGGTACCCCTGTCATCGTCGATGCCGTCCGCACTCCCCTGGGCAAGCGAAAGGGCTGGCTCGCCGGACTCCATCCGGCCCAGACCCTGGGCTTCATCCAGGCCGAAGTACTCCGCCGCGCCGGTGTCGACCCGGCCCTCGTCGAGCAGGTCATCGGCGGTTGCGTGACCCAGGCGGGCGAGCAGTCCAACGGCATGGTGCGGCGCGCCTGGCTGTACGCCGGCCTCGCCCAGGCCACCGCCGGCACCTCGCTCGACGCCCAGTGCGGATCGGGCCAGCAGGCCACCCACCTGATCAACGACATGGTCGCCGCCGGGTCGATCGACGTCGGCATCGCCTGCGGCGTCGAGATGATGTCCCGCATCCCGCTGGGCGCCAACGTCCCGCCCGGCATGGGCGACCCGCGCCCGGCCGACTGGTCGATCGACATGCCCAACCAGTTCGAGGCCGCGGACCGGATCGCGAACCACCGCGGCATCTCCCGTGCCGACCTCGAGGCCCTCGGCCTCGCCTCGCAGGCGAAGGCACGAGCCGCCGTCGACGAGGGTCGCTTCAAGCGTGAGATCGCCGCCATCGAGGCACCCGTCCTGGACGCCGAGGGCAACCCGACCGGGGAGACACGGCTGGTCGACACCGACCAGGGCCTGCGCGACACGACCGCCGAGGGGCTGGCCGGCCTCAAGTCCGTCCTGCCCGACGGTCTCCACACGGCCGGCACTTCGTCGCAGATCTCCGACGGCGCAGCGGCCCTGCTGATCATGGACGAGTCGAAGGCCCGTGCGCTCGGCCTGACGCCGCGCGCGCGGATCGTGTCGCAGGTCCTCGTCGGCTCCGACCCCTACTTCCACCTCGACGGCCCCGTCGACGCCACCCAGCGCCTGCTCGACCGCACCGGGATGTCGATCAGCGACTTCGACCTGTTCGAGGTCAACGAGGCGTTCGCGTCGGTCGTCCTGTCCTGGGCCGGCGTGCACGGCGTCGACATGGACAAGGTCAACGTCAACGGCGGCGCCATCGCGCTCGGCCACCCCGTGGGCGCCACCGGCGTCCGGCTGATCACCACCGCGCTGCACGAGCTCGAGCGCCGCGACCAGTCCACTGCCCTCATCTCGATGTGCGCGGGCGGCGCCATGGCGACCGGAACGATCATCGAGCGCATCTGAGGCTCGTCGTACCAACAGAAATCGCGGTGTTCCGGACTGGAACACCGCGATTCTGGTTGGTACGACGTCAGCGGTAGCTGACCGGCATGTCCTTGACGCCGTTGATCCAGGCGCTGCGCAGCTTCACCGGCTCACCGACGAGGCTGATCCGCGGGTCGCGGTCGGCGAGGGCATCGAAGATCAGCTTCACTTCGAGGCGGGCCAGGTTGGCGCCGATGCAGTAGTGCGCACCATGGCCACCGAACGCCTGGTGCGGGTTGACCTCGCGCGTGATGTCGAAGGTGAACGGGTCCTCGAAGACGTCCTCGTCGAAGTTCGCCGACGCGTAGAACAGGCCGACCCGGTCGCCCGCCTTGATCGCCTGGCCACTGATCTCGAGGTCCCGCTTCGCCGTGCGCTGGAACACCGTCACGGGCGTCGCCCAGCGGATGATCTCGTCGACGGCCGTGTCGGGACGCTCGCGCTTGTAGAGCTCCCACTGGTCCGGGTTGTCGATGAAGGCCTTCATGCCGTGCGTGATCGCGTTGCGGGTGGTCTCGTTGCCAGCCACGGCGAGCAGGATCACGAAGAAGCCGAACTCGTCGTCGGTCAGCCCGTTGCCGTCGACGTCCGCGGTCACCAGCTTGGTGACGATGTCGTCCTGGGGGTTGCGGCGACGGTCGTCGGCGAGCGCCATGGAGTACGCGAGGATCTCCATGAACGCGGTCATCTGGTCGCCGCCGAGCTCCGGGTCGTCGTACGACAGCATCTGGTTGGACCAGTCGAAGAGCTTGCCGCGATCCTCCTGCGGGACCCCGAGGAGCTCGGCGATCGCCTGGAGGGGGAGCTCGGCAGCGATGTCGGTGACGAAGTTGCCCGACTCCTTGGCGAGGGCCTCGTCGACGATCCTCTCGGCACGCTCCTGGAGCCACGTGTGCAGACCGCCGACCGCCCGCGGCGTGAACGCGCGGGAGATGATCTGACGCAGCTTGGTGTGCTCCGGCGAGTCGTGGTTGATCAGCAGGAAGCGGGTCTGCTCCAGCTCCTCGCGCGTCATGTCCGGTGCGAAGCGGATGATCACGCCGTTCTCGTACGTCGAGAAGTCGGCCTGGTTCTTCGAGACGGCTGCCACGTCGGCATGCTTGCTGAGCGCCCAGTAGCCGGTGTCGAGGAAGCCGGCCCGGGCACCCGGGTCGGCCTGCTCGATCCAGCTCACCGGCGCCGTCCGGCGCAGCGCCAGCAGCTCCTCGTGCGGCATCCGCTGACGCAGGATGTCCGGGTCCGTCGGATCGAAGTTGGTCAGCGCCGGGGCCTCAACAGCAGTCATGGCGTGGACACTACAGACTTTCGTCTTCAAACGAAAGGCTTTCGTTAGGGTCTAGCTGGTCGTTCCGTAGACGGGCTCGGGCACCGGCGCTGCAGCCAACAGCTCACGCAACGCAGGCCCGACTCCCGTCGCTTCCCAGCGCGATCCGTTGTCACGGGACGGCCCGTGGGACCAACCGTTCTCGACGGTGATGACGCTGCCGTCGATCTCGATGACGCGACCAGTGACGTCGCCAGCCTCCTCGGACGCGAGCCACGCCACGATCGGCGAGTTGTCCTCGGGGAGCGCCATCGCAGACGTGTCGAAGGCACCCTCGGTCATCCGCGTCCTCGCGACAGGTGCGATCGCGTTGACCGTGACGCCGTACCGGCTCATCTCGACGGCGGCGACCAGCGTCATGCCGGCGATGCCGGCCTTCGCGGCGGAGTACGTCGTCTGGCCGAGCGAGCCCTGGAGGCCCGCGCCGGACGAGGTGTTGATGACCCGCGCTGCGCGCTGGCGACCCTCCTTGGCCTCGGCCCGCCAGTACGCACCGGCGTGCCGCAGCGGCGCGAAGTGACCCTTGAGGTGCACCCGTACGACGGCGTCCCACTCCTCCTCGGAGGTGTTGATGAGCATCCGGTCACGAAGGAACCCGGCGTTGTTGACCAGGATGTCGAGCCCGCCGAAGGTGTCGATCGCCTGGCGGACCATCACCTCGGCGGCCACGAAGTCAGCGACATCCGCGCCGTTGACCACGGCCTCGCCGCCCATCGCCTCGATCTCCGCGACGACCTCGTGGGCGGGCGACTCCTGCGTGCCCTCGCCCGCGGCCGTGACGCCGTAGTCGTTGACGACGACCTTCGCGCCGTGGCGCGCCAGCTCCAGGGCGTGCGCCCGGCCGATTCCCCGACCGGCGCCCGTCACGATCGCGACGCGACCCTCCAGCAACCTGCTCACTTGTTCTCCTCCGCCTTGATGGGTGCCGCGTTCTGGGCAATGTGAAGAAAGACCGGCTGCTCTCCCCCGCCGTGACAGGCGAGCTGGGCACCGGAGACGTACGACGCCAGGTCGCTGGCCAGGAAGGCTGCCACCCGCCCGACCTCGGCGACGTCGGCCATGCGACCCAGCGGGATGGTGCGCTCGATCGCGGCGACCGTGTCGTCACCGCCGTAGTGGTCGGCCGTGTCGGCAGTGCGGACCAGGCCGACGTCGATCGCGTTGACGCGGACCTTCGGGCCCCACTCCTGGGCCAGCGACGTGGTCAGCGAGTCGAGCCCGGCCTTCGCGGCGCCGTACGCCGCCGTACCCGGGGACGGCCGTAGGCCGGAGACCGACGAGATGTTGATGATCGATCCGCCGGTGGGCTGGTCCTGCATGACGCGGTTGGCCGCCTGGCTGACCAGCAGCGCGGACATCAGGTTCAGGCCGATGATCTTGTCGTGGAAGCGCGGCGACGCCTCCGCCGCCAGTGCGTACGGCGCCCCGCCGGCGTTGTTCACGACGACATCGAGGCGGCCGAACTCCTCGGCGATGCCCGCCACGAGTGCATCGACGGACGCAGCGTCACGCACGTCGCAGAGCCGGTGACGTGCGCCGGCCGGCGGCGTCGCGTCGGACCGGCCACAGGTGACGACCGTGGCGCCGGCCTCGAGTAGGACCTCGGTGATCCCGCGGCCGATGCCCCTGGCGCCGCCCGTCACCAGCGCGACGCGTCCGGCGAGATCCAGTTGGAGTGACATGCGAGCACCCTACCAAGCAAATGCTTGGTAGGGTGCGCTCATGACGGTTTCCAGTGAACTGCGCGACGACGGCATCCGCGTCGTCACCATGAACGCTCCCCCGGTCAACGCCCTCACCGTGCAGGGCTGGTTCGACGTGGCGAAGGCCCTCGACGAGGCCAGCGCGGACCTGGCGACGAAGGTCGTGGTCCTGCGCGCCGAGGGCAAGGGATTCAATGCCGGCGTCGACATCAAGGAGATGCAGAACACCACTGGCTTCGACGCACTGCTCGGCGCCAACAAGGGCTGCTTCGCGGCGTTCAAGGCCGTCTACGAGTGCACGGTCCCCGTCATCGCGGTGGTCAACGGCTTCTGCGTCGGCGGTGGTGTCGGCCTGGTCGGCAACGCCGACATCGTGGTCGCGAGCGACGACGCCTACTTCGGCGTACCCGAGGTCAAGCAGGGTGCACTGGGCGCCGCGACACACATGGCCCGAATGGTCCCGCAACAGATGATGCGCGCGCTGTACTTCACCGCCGCCACCATCTCCGCCGTCGACCTGCACCGGCTCGGCTCGGTCTACAAACTGGCCCCGCGCGAGGAACTGGACGCCGTCGCGCTCGAGGTGGCCGCCGCCATCGCCGACAAGGACACCCGGGTAATCCGCGCGGCCAAGGAGGCGCTGAACGGCATCGAGCCGGTCGACGTGAACAAGAGCTACCGGTTCGAGCAGGGGTTCACCTTCGAGCTCAACCTCGCCGGTGTGTCCGATGAACTCCGCGACGACTTCGCGGGCACCGACAAGGCAGGGGTTTCGAGGCTCGCTGACGCTCGCACCTCAACCACCGAGGAGAACAAATGAAGCCCCGCGACAAGCAGATGACGATCGACGAGGTCGTCGCCCAGCTCTCCGACGGGATGACGATCGGGATCGGTGGGTGGGGCCCGCGGCGGAAGCCGATGGCACTGGTCCGCGCGATCCTGCGCTCCGACCTGAAGGACCTCACCATCGTGAGCTGGGGTGGCGCCGACGTCGGACTGCTGGCGCGCGCCGGCAAGATCCGCAAGCTCGTCTACGCGTTCGTGTCGCTCGACTCCATCCCGTTGGAGCCCAACTTCCAGCGGGCACGCCAGAACGGCACCATCCCCGAGATCGTCGAGCTCGACGAGGGCATGTTCCAGACCGGCCTCTACGCAGCAGCCCAGCGCCTTCCGTTCCTGCCGATGCGCGCCGGCCTCGGCTCCGACGTGCTGGTCAACAACGCGTGGATCAAGACCGTCACCAGCCCCTACGCCGACGAGAACGGTGACTTCGAAGAGCTGGCGGCGGTACCGGCACTGAAGCTCGACGTCGCCCTGGTGCACATGAACCGCGCCGACAGCCACGGCAACGCGACCTACCTCGGCCCGGACCCCTACTTCGACGACCTGTTCGTGCAGGCCGCAGACAAGGCCTTCGTCACGGTCGAGCAGATCGTCGACACCGCGGGCCTCACGGTCGACACCCCGGTCCAGCGGCTGCTGATCAGCCGGATGATGGTCGACGGCGTCGTCGAGACGCCCAACGGCGCCCACTTCACGGTCTGCACCCCCGACTACGAGCGCGACGAGAAGTTCCAGAAGGCCTACGCCGCCGCGGCGGGCGGGTCCGACGAGGACTGGGCCGCGTTCCATGAGCGATTCCTGTCGGGCGACGAGGCCGCCTACCAGGCCGCCGTCGCTGCCTTCCACGCCGAGCTCGAAGGAGCCAAGTGATGACTGACCACTCCCGGTTCTCCCGCGCAGACGTCTGCGCCGCGGCCATCGCCGACGCGTTCAAGGACGACGGCGAGATCTTCGCCTCGCCCATGGGCATGCTTCCGATGCTCGGAGTAAGGCTCGCCCGGCTCACGTCCAACCCCGACCTGGTGATCTCCGACGGCGAGTCGCTCTTCCTCGGCGGGACTCCCCCGCTGTTCGCGAAGGCGGACGTCGTCGAGGGCTGGATCCCGTTCCGTCGCGTCTTCGACGTCGTCGCCTACGGCAAGCGCCACGTGATGATGGGCGCCACCCAGATCGACCGCCAAGGCAACCAGAACATCTCCGCGATCGGCGACTTCGCCCAGCCGAAGCGCCAACTACTGGGTTCTCGCGGCGCGCCGGGCAACACCGTGAACAACCGAACGTCGTACTGGGTGCCGAAGCACAACACCCGGGTCTTCGTGGAGAACGTCGACATCGTCTCCGGCGTCGGCCCTGCTCGTGCAAAGGCCGCCGGTCCCGGCGCCTCGAAGTACAACGACATCCACCGGATCGTCACCAACCTGGGCGTCTTCGACGTCAAGGGCGAGGGCGACACCGTCCGGCTGCTCTCGGTGCACCCGGACGTGACCGTCGAGGAAGTCGTCGAGGCCACCGGGTTCGTGCTCGCCCTGCCTGATGGCGGTGACGTACCGACGACGCGCGAGCCGTCCCTCGAGGAGCTGGTCATCATCCGCGAGGTGCTCGACCCCAAGGGCCTGCGCTTCCGTGAGGTCCCTGAGCCCGTGGCAGTCGACGAGGTGGCCAAGTGATCGCCCAGCAGATCCGGACGCCCTTCACCGATCTCGTCGGCGTCCCGCACCCGGTCGTCCAGACCGGCATGGGCTGGGTGTCCGGCCCGCGTCTGGTCTCCGGTACCGCCGAGGCCGGCGGTCTCGGCATCCTCGCCTCGGCCACGATGACCTTCGAGGAGCTCGAGAAGGCCATCGTCGACACGAAGAACCGCACGGACAAGCCGTTCGGCGTGAACCTCCGCGCCGACGCCGGCGATGCGCCCGCGCGCTGCCAGCTCCTCATCGAGTACGGCGTCAAGGTCGCCTCGTTCGCGCTCGCTCCGAAACCGGAGCTGATCGCGAAGCTCAAGGAGCACGACATCGTCGTGATGCCGTCGATCGGCGCCGCCAAGCACGCGAAGAAGGTCGCCGCGTGGGGCGCGGACGCCGTGATGGTGCAGGGCGGTGAGGGCGGCGGTCACACGGGCGCCATCCCGACCACACTCCTGCTCCCGACCGTGCTGGACGCCGTGGACATCCCCGTGATCGCGGCCGGTGGCTTCTTCGACGGCCGCGGCCTCGCCGCCGCCCTGTCGTACGGCGCCGCCGGCGTCGGCATGGGCACCCGCTTCCTGCTCACCCAGGACAGCGCCGTCCCCGACGCGGTCAAGCAGCTCTACCTGGAGAAGGGCCTGACCGACACCGTCGTCACCGCCAAGGTCGACGGCATGCCGCACCGGATGCTGCGCACCGACCTCGTCGAGTCCCTCGAGGAGACCTCAGCGGTCCGCCGACTCGGCCCGACCGCGCGTCGCACGCTGGAGT
>JAKFEI010000408.1:0-10776 GCA_036675765.1 Nocardioides sp.
CGCTCCTCGACCACGAGGCGCTCGGCGGTCTCGAGCATGACGGTGCCCGCGGTGTAGCGGTCGTAGTCGCGCCCGACCTGCGCGCCGTAGGCGCCCCGCGTCTCGGCCTGGGTGATCGTGTCGAGGTTGCGGCCCTCGGCCAGCTGGAGGTCCACGTGGGTGAACGGTTCGAGCCGCGAACCCCACCGGGACGTCGTACGACGCACGCCCTTGGCGACCGCCCGGATCCGGCCGTTCTCACGGGTCAGCAGCGTGATGATGCGGTCCGCTTCACCCAGCTTGTGGGTGCGCAGGACGATCGCTTCGTCACGGTAGAGCGGCACTCCCCCATTGTGACGTCCGGGCGTGACGAATCCGGGCGCCACCCCGCGGCATCCTCAGGAGGAACGGGTACGACGGGTCCGCGACCCGGGACGCGCACACTCCCGCGCAAAGCGGGTGACGACCAGGTCGAGTCGCTCGGGGCGACGCCGCCACTCGAGCGGTACGGCGGCGTACTCGATCGTGGATCCGGCGATCTCGCCGGCCACCATCTCCGCGTCCGCGACCGGGTGGAACGGGTCGTGCGAACGAGCCAGGACCAGGGTCCGTGCGGTGATGGCTGCACGCTCCCCGGACGAGGGCGCGAAACGGCCGAACAGGACGCCGTGAACCGCGGCCGCGACGGCACCCGGCTTCTGGTCCAGGGTCTCGAGGCTCAGGCGCAGCCACTCCGGGAGCATCCGCCTCGGGACCGGCCGGGTCGCTGCGCGCGCGAGCGAGACGGTGAACGGCGCATAGCGGGCCGCAAGGAGCACCGGGGTCAGCACGGAGACCTGCACGGCCAGCGCGTTGTCGAGCACCGGACCGTCCAGGACCAGCCCGGACACCCGCTCGGGCGCGATGGCAGCCACTTCGAGGGCGACATTGGCGCCCAGCGAACTGCCGCCGATCACGGCGCGGGACGCGCCCATGTGGTCCAGCAGCGCGATCACCTGCTCGGCGAACGCCGTCACCGAGTAGGACAGCGGGTCCTCGGGACGGTCGGAACGGCCGTGGCCGAGCGGGTCGAGGACGACGACGTGCAGGCCCGACGACGCGAGGGTGCGCGCGGTGTGGGCGTGCACCCGCCGCGGCACCAGCAGCGGCGGGACGAGGACGACCCAGGCGTCTCCGCCGCCGTACTCGGTGAACTCGAGGCGGTCGCGACCGCGTCGGCCTTCGATGAAGCACTGACCGACCATCTCGGAGGCCAACGCGGCGCGACCCATGCTCACGCTCCGAGGGGGATGGTGGTCGCCTGCGCCCGGTTGGCCGCGCACACCACGGCGCGGAGCGAGGCGGTGACGATGTTGTGGTGGATGCCGATGCCCCACACGATCTCGCCGGCCACCTCGCACTCGACGTACGCCGCAGCGAGGGCGTCGCCGCCCGACGAGAGGGCGTGCTCGGCATAGTCGAGGACGCGGATGTCGGCGCCGGCGTGGCGCATGCCGTCGACGAACGCCGCGACCGGGCCGTTGCCCATCCCGGTGAAGGACTGTTCCTCACCGCGGACCACCATCGTGACTTCCTGGCGGTCGTCGCCGTCCTGGTCGGTCGTCGAGGAGAACGCGACCAGGCTGTACGGCGCCTCGCGGTCGAGGTACTCGGCGCGGAAGATCGCCCAGATCTCCTCCGGCGTGACCTCGCCACCCTGGGCATCCGTGCGCTGCTGGATGACCCGGCTGAACTCGATCTGCGCGCGCCGCGGCAGGTCGAGGCTGTGCTCGGCCTTGAGGACGTACGCGACGCCACCCTTGCCGGACTGGCTGTTGACGCGGATCACGGCCTCGTAGGTGCGGCCGACGTCCTTCGGGTCGATCGGGAGGTACGGCGCCTCCCAGGGGACGTCGCGGACCGACGTGCCCTGCTCGGCGGCGATCCGGTCGAGGTCTTCCAGGCCCTTCTTGATCGCGTCCTGGTGGGAACCGGAGAACGCGGTGTAGACGAGGTCGCCGGCGTACGGGTGCCGGGGGTGGACGGGCAGCTGCGTGCAGTACTCCACCGTCCGGCGGACCTCGTCGATGTCGGACAGGTCGATCTGCGGGTCGACGCCCTGGCTGAACAGGTTCATCGCCAGCGTGACCAGGTCGACGTTGCCCGTGCGCTCGCCGTGGCCGAACAGGCAACCCTCGACACGGTCCGCACCGGCCATCAGGGCGAGCTCGGTCGCCGCGACGGCGGTGCCACGGTCGTTGTGCGGGTGCAGGCTGATCGCGGAGTGCGCACGGCGCGACAGGTTGCGGCCGAAGTACTCGATCTGGTCGGCGTACGTGTTCGGCGTCGACATCTCGACGGTCGCCGGCAGGTTGAGGATGATCTCGCGACCCTCTTCGGGCTGCCACACGTCCGACACCCGCTCACAGACCTCGATCGCGTAGTCGGTCGGCGTCTGCGTGAAGATCTCCGGGCTGTACTGGTAGCCGAAGTCGGTGCCGCCCAGCATCTCCTCGGCGTGCTTCATCACGCACTCGGTTCCCCGGGTGGCGATCGCGATGCACTCGGCCTCGGTCACCCCGAAGACCACGCGCCGGAACAGCGGCGCAGTCGCGTTGTAGAGGTGGACCGTCGCCTTGTCGGCGCCGACGAGCGACGCCACGGTGCGCTCGATCAGGTCCTCGCGGGCCTGGGTCAGCACCGAGATGCGGACGTCATCGGGGATCTTGTCGCCCTCGACGAGCTGGCGCACGAAGTCGAAGTCGGTCTGGCTCGCGGACGGGAAGCCGACCTCGATCTCCTTGTAGCCCAGCTTGACCAGGAGGTCGAACATCTTCATCTTGCGCGAGGGACTCATCGGGTCGATGAGCGCCTGGTTGCCGTCACGCAGGTCGGTGGAGAGCCACCGGGGTGCGTGGGTGATCTTCTGGTCCGGCCAGGTGCGGTCGGGCACGGTGACGGGCTCGAACGCCCGGTAACGCTCGAACGGCATGCCGCTCGGCTGCTGGTTCGGGATGGTGATGCGGTTCGTCATGACATTCCTCGGCTGGTCTTGCAGGGGCGCCGGGCGCGCAACTCTCACTCCGCAACGAGGGGTCCGGCTGGCTGTGCCTATTTAGGCAGGGACCTCGCTGCGGCCGCTAAGGAGAAGGGCTCGCATCATCATGATGCGCCCACTCTAACAGGATCGGGTGCCATTGCCGTCGGGACTAGTCTCGCTTCGTGGCCCGTTTGCTGATCGTGCACCACTCCCCCACCCGGTCGATGCAGGCGCTGCTCGACCAGGTGCTCGCCGGCGCCCACGACGAAGACGTCCAGTCGGGCGACGGGGTCGAGGTCGTCGTACGACCTGCGCTGGAGGCGACGGCCGAGGACGTCCTGGCTGCCGACGGCTACCTCCTCGGCACGACCGCCAACTTCGGCTACATGAGCGGCGCCCTCAAGCACTTCTTCGACTCGACCTTCCTGGCGATCGGCGGCTCCCTCGACCCGAGCGGCACCCCCGGTGACGCGGCCGACGCCACCGGGGACACGGCCGGCCGGCCCTACGGCCTGTGGTTGCACGGCCGCTACGACCTGACCGGCGCCCAGCGCTCCGTGGAGTCGATCGTCGGCGCGCTCGGCTGGCGTCGGGGGTACGACGTCCTCGGCGTCCTGGGCGAGGTGGACGACGCCGCGAACGAGGCCGCCTACGAGTTGGGCGCTACCATCGCGGCACTGCTGACCGCCTGAGAAGGGAGCCCACGCGATGACGCAGCGACGCGCCGTCGCCGTACTCCTGCTCGGCCTGCTCACTCTCGGCAGCGGCTTGCTCACGGCCTGCGGCAGCGAGGACCAGGGCGGCAACACCGATCCCGATCTCGTGGACGCCACCGAGGTTCCGAAGAACGGTGTGTGCCGCAATCTGACCCCCGACGACGTCGCCCGCCCTGCCAACGCGACCGAGACGACCGACTGCACCATGGAGCACACCGCGGAGACCTTCGCGACCGGTGAACTCCCCGCCACCTTCGACGACGTCGAGTACGACGACACCGAGCTGGCCACCTACGCCTACACCACCTGCTCGACACAGTTCGCTGCATTCGTCGGAGCCGACGAGAGCCTGGTCCTGCGCACCACGATCAGCTGGGCGTGGTTCCGGCCGTCGGAGAAGGCATGGGGCAAGGGCGCCCGCTGGTACCGCTGCGACGTGATCGGCGGCAACGCATCGAGCCCCACCTACCGCCCGTTGCCGCAAACGGCGAAGGGGATGCTGTCCGGCCGTCCCAAGGACGTCTGGCTCAGTTGTGCCCGCGGGGCGTCGGTCGCGGAGGGTGAGAAGGTGCCGTGCTCGAAGAAGCACGACTGGCGCGCCGTCGGCACGGTCGTCCTCGGCAAGAAGGACGAGCGATACCCCGGCGATCGGGTGATCGAGAGTCGGTCCCGTGCACAGTGCTCGGGGTGGGTGCGAGCGTGGCTCAACTATCCGAGCGCCTACGAGTTCGGATACACCTTCTTCCACGCTGTCGAGTGGAACGCCGGGATCCGCCGTTCGGTCTGCTGGGCAAGGATCACCAAGTGACACAACGGAGACGTGCCCGGGTGCGCAGCAGCCTGTTGGCGTCGGTCCTGGTGCTGGCGGCCGCCTTGACGGCCTGCAGCGGCGACGACGGCAAGGACAACGGCGCCAAGGAACCGAAGGCCACCCAGACCGTCGCAGCCCCTCCGCCGGCCGCGCCGAAGACCGGCGCCTGCTACCCGCTGCCGTTCGAGACCGCTGTGGCACCCACCTCCGAGATCGCAGCAGTCGCCTGCACCGCCAGCCACACCAGCGAGACCGTCGCGGTCGGCACCATCAACGCCGTGGTCGACGGACACCTGGTGGCCGTCGACTCCGAGCGGGTCCAGGCGCAGGTCGCCACCGCCTGCCCGCAGGCGTTGATCAAGTACGTCGGCGGGACCCGCGAACGCCTTCGCCTGAGCATGATCCGCCCGGTCTGGTTCACCCCGACCGTCAAGGACTCCGATGCCGGTGCCGACTGGTACCGCTGCGACGCGGTCGTGCTGGCCGGTACGTCGACCCTCGCCCAGCTCACGACCAGCCTCAAGGGCGTCCTCGGCAAGGGCAAGGTCAGCGACCGCTACGCCATGTGCGGTACGGCCGCACCGGATGCGAAGAACTTCGAGCGGGTGCCGTGTGCGGCCAAGCACAAGTGGCGTGCCATCGATGTCGTCGTCTTCGACGAGGGCAAGTATCCCGGCGAGAAGAAGGTCCGCGCGGCCGGCCGCGGCCAGTGCGAGGACGCCGCCGCCGACACCGCCGAGGACCCGCTCGTCTTCGAGTGGGGCTACGAGTGGCCGACGGCCGAGCAGTGGGCGATGGGCCAGAAGTTCGGCCGCTGCTGGGCAATTGGTTAGGTAGACGCCACTGTTGGCATGCCGCCATGCCAACCGGGAAACTCCCGAAGGCAACTGCGGCGCGGCAGCGCGGCGGGAGGCGTCGCTGGCAGCTTGCTGCCCCTAGAAATGCGCCGGAGACGCGTCTCGCGCAGTCCTAAAAGCCCAGTTTCCTGAGCTGGCGGGGGTCGCGCTGCCAGTCCTTGGCGACCTTGACGTGCAGGTCGAGGTAGACCGGCGTGCCGAGAAGGGCCTCGATCTGCTTGCGGGCAACGGTGCCGACCTGACGCAGGCGGGCGCCCTTGTGGCCGATCATGATGCCCTTCTGCGAGTCGCGCTCGACGTACAGGTTGGCGTGGATGTCGAGCAGCGGCCGGTCGGCGTCGCGGCCCTCGCGCAGGCCCATCTCCTCGACCACGACCGCGATCGAGTGCGGCAGCTCGTCACGGACGCCGTCGAGGGCGGCCTCGCGGATCAGCTCCGCGGCGAGGATCTCCTCGGGTGCGTCGGTGAGGTCGCCGTCCGGGTAGAGCGGCGGCCCCTCGGGCATCAGCGCGACGAGCAGGTTCCCGAGCAGGTCGATCTGGTCGTTCGACACCGATGAGACGGGCACGATCTCGGCCCATTCGGTGCCGGTCTCCACACCGAGTGCGGCGATGTCGCCCAGGTGCTCGGCGATCCGCTCGGGCGTTGCCAGGTCGGTCTTCGTGACCACGGCGATCTTCGTCGTACGACGAACCTTGCCCAGTTCCTTGACGAGGAACGTGTCGCCGGGGCCGATCTTCTCGTCGGCCGGGAAGCAGACGGCGACCACGTCGACCTCGGACCAGGTGGTCTTCACGAGGTCGTTGAGCCGCTCGCCCAGCAACGTCCGGGGCCGGTGCAGTCCGGGGGTGTCAACGAGCACGAGCTGGCCATCGGACCGGTGCACGATGCCGCGCACCACGGTCCGCGTGGTCTGCGGCTTGTCGGAGGTGATCACGATCTTCTGGCCGACCAGCGCGTTGGTCAGCGTGGACTTGCCGACGTTGGGGCGGCCCACGAAGCAAGCGAACCCGCTGCGGTAGTTGTCGGGGAGGTCGAGCGATCCGAACATCGCCGGCGCCGGGGCGGGGGCGGGCAGGCCGCCGAAGTCCTCGTCGAAGTCGTCGTCGTCCAGCTCGATGTCGTCACCGATGTCGTCGTCGCTCATTGCTGTGCTCCCTGTGCTGCGTCGTAGTCGGCCCAGATCTCGTCGTCTGACTTCCCTGCGGCCTTGCCTGCGCGCCAGATCGGACCGGGATCGACGGCACGCGGCTGCCGTCGGGTCACCGCCCGCCAGTAGCCCATCACGTCGTAGTGCGTGCTGGGGAGCTTGCGCTCGCGCATCACGTGCTTGCGGATCGCCCGCATCTGCGCGGACTCCCCCGCCATCCAGAAGTACCCGTCGCCCTCGGGCCAGTCGAGGCCCTCGACGATCTCGGCCAGGCGGCTCTCGCCGTCCCCGGGTTGCCAGGTGACGTCCGCCCCGTCGGGGAAGTAGCCCTCGATCCGCGAGTCGGCGGGCACC
Organism: Nocardioides sp.; assembly: GCA_036675765.1. Classification (GTDB taxonomy): domain Bacteria; phylum Actinomycetota; class Actinomycetes; order Propionibacteriales; family Nocardioidaceae; genus Nocardioides. Next base: position 6,887 of record JAKFEI010000408.1, read on the forward strand.
TCGGCCACGATCCGGGTCGGCAGCGCCGCGCCCTGGGTCGCGGCGATCCGAGCCATCGCGGGCAGGGCGGTCAGGTCACCGACGAGCAGCAGCCACGCGGCGTCGACCGGCGGCAGGAACGAACCCTTCGGCTCGGTGATCGTCACCCGCTGGCCGACCGGGTCGGTCAGCGCCCATTCGGTCACCAGGCCGACCTCGTGGACCACGATGTCGAGCACCAGCGTGCTGCCCTCGACCGAACGAACCGTGTAGTACCGGCTCTGGAACTGCCCCGGCACGACCAGCCCCACCCACTCGTCGGCGATGCCGGTCGAGACGAAGCCGGGCACGTCCAGGGTCAGGCGCACCAGGTGCGGCGTCAGCTGCTCGCGCGCGACCACGTCGGCGTCGTACTGCTGGGCCCTGGTGCTCACCAGCGAAGGTTATCGGGGTTTGGAGCCTCGACTAGAAACGGTGCCGCAGCGGGTAGCCGCTCGCCCCCTCACCGTCGGTCTTCGTGGCCAGCACGTGATGGAGCTGGATCTCGTTGCGCTCGAAGGACAACCGCGACCCCGCCATGTAGAGGCCCCACACGCGGGCCGTGTTCTCGCCGACCTCGGCGACACACTCGTCCCAGTTCTCGGCGAGGTTGCGGCACCAGCCCGCCAGCGTCCGGGCGTAGTGCTCGCGGATGTTCTCGTGGTGCTGCACCTCGAAGCCGACGTCCTCGATCGCGGCGACGATCGTGCCGGAGCCGGTCAGCTCACCGTCCGGGAAGACGTAGCGGTCGATGAAGGCGCCGGTGTCGGTCGGCCGGTTGTGGGCCCGGGTGATGCAGTGGTTGAGCAGCCGGCCACCGGGGGTCAGGCGGTCGTGGAGGAAGCCGAAGTACGACGGGTAGTTCTTGATGCCGATGTGCTCGGTCAGGCCGATCGAGCTGATCGCGTCGAACCCGGTCTCCTCGAGCAACCGGTAGTCGAGGTGGCGCACCTCGGCGAGGTGGTCCAGCCGCTGGCGCTTGATCTCCTGCTGCGCCCAGAATGCCTGCTCCTCGGAGAGGGTGACGCCGAGCGCCTTCACGCCGTACTCACGGGCTGCGTGGCGCACCATGCCTCCCCAGCCGCAGCCGACGTCGAGCAGGCGATGGCCCGGCTTCAGGTCGAGCTTGCGCGCGACCAGGTCGTACTTCTCGAACTGCGCTTCCTCGAGAGTGGCGTCGTCGGTCGGGTAGACCGCGCAGGTGTAGGTCATCGACGGGCCGAGGACCAGTTCGTAGAAGCGGTTCGAGACGTCGTAGTGGTGGCTGATCGCGTCCGCGTCGCGACCCAGGCTGTGCCGCACGCCCTCGATGACACGGCGCATCCGGCCGGGCGCCTCCTGCGGCGGCGGGGGCGGCGGCAGGAACCGGCTGAGGCCGAGCGTGCGCACCAGCATCAGGGCGTCGGTCGCGGACGGTCGCCGGAACTTGATGCCTTCCTTGAGCGCCACCAGCATCGGATAGGGGTCGCCCGGGTGGGCGCCCTCGAGGATCAGGTCACCGGCGACATACGCGCGGGCGAGTGCGAGGTCGGGGTCCACGCTGCTCACGAGGTACGAGAGCCCGCGCTCGGTGGCGAGGTGGAAGTGGAACGGCGCGTCGTCGGGACCGATCGCGCTGCCGTCGTACGCCGTGAAGCGCAGCGGCAACTCGTCGGCGATCAGCATGCCGAAGGCGTCCGCGATGGTCAGGGGGGTGGTGGTTTTCATCGGCTCCTCACTGCCTTGTCGTAGAGAGTGGTCAAGCGATCGTCGGGGTCGAACTGGCGCTTCACCGTTGCCAGGTGCGTGGTGTTGTAGAGCGCGTCGAAGGTCTCACGGTCGTAGAAGGCCTCGGAGTAGAGCGACTTGTGACCGCCGAGTTCGTGCACCTTGGCCTCGATCGCGCGGTTGCGCGGGGATTCGGTCGCCTCGGGGCCGACGTGGACGGTGCCCCAGAACCCGATGTTGACGTACAGCCGTCCGGCTTCGAGCGGGTACGACGGCCAGGGCCGGTGTGCGACGAGCGGGCACAGCCACACCGGGCGCATCCCGACCTCCTGGTCGAACCACTCCAGGAACTCCCCCAGCCGCTCGACCGGCACCTCGACGTCCTGCACCACCCGTTCCCGCTGTGGGCGGCCGGCGCGGCGGTCGAGGCGGTCGGCGATGTCGAAGCGGCGGTCGAGGTGGAGCAGGCGCATGTAGACGTCCGAGCGGCGCAGGCGACGAGGCCAGAACCGGCGGATTCGCGGGTTCTGCGCACCGAACGCACCGGAGCACCAGAACCAGTCGGTGTCCCAGCGCCAGAGGTAGTCGTAGGTGGTGAGCCGGTCGCGGTCGCAGGCCTGCAGCGACCGGAAGTAGATGTCCTGCCCGGCGTAGTCGGAGGTCGGGCCGGGTTCGTCGGTCCAGCGGGCGATGGTGAGGACGTGCTCCCCCGGCCCGAACGAGACGCCGTCGAGTCCGTCGACCGGCTCGCCGTCGTACTCCTGCGTGGCAGCGATCTCGGCCATCGTCTTCGCCAGCAGGTCCACGTCGTCGAACTTCAGGTGGCGCAGGGCGACGAACGTCGGCACCGGGGCGAGCCGGATCCGCAACCGGGTGGCGTAGCCGAGAGAGCCGTAGGAGTTGGGGAACGCGTCGAACAGGCCGTCGCCGGGGCGCGTCGTGATGACCTCGCCGCCTCCGGTGAAGACGTCCATCTCCAGGACCGACTCGTGCGGGAGGCCGCGACGGAAGCTGGTGGACTCGATGCCGAGCCCGGTGACCGCGCCGCCGAGCGTGATGGTGCGCAGTTGCGGGACGACGTACGGAACCAGGCCGTGCGGAAGGGTCGCGTCGACGAGCGCCTCGTAGGTGCACATGCCCTGCACCTCGGCCACGGGTCCGTCCGGGCTGTCCGCGAGGACCTCGATCACTCCATCGAGGCCGCCCACGTCCAGCCCGGGCGCCGTGGTGGCGGCGCGGGCACGGAAGAGGTTGGTGGTGCGCTTCGAAAGGCGCACGGGCTCACCCGTCGGGATGGCGGCGTACGACGACGCGAGCCTCTCGACGGCGTTCCGGTGCTGGTGCCAGCCGCGATCTGCCACATTCCGAGGCTACCCCCGACCGGTGACAGTCGGGTTTCACGACGTGAAGGAATTGCCGATCATGCCGCGCGCATCGCCGAGGTGGATCGCGACACCGTCGGGTCCGGAGAAGTCCTGCAGCACGGCCTCGTCGGGCTCGGTCAGGTCCTCTGCCGCACCCAGGAGGACACAGGCATCGACGCCGGTCGACCCCGACGCCACGGCCATCGCGATCACGGCCTGGACGGCCGTCAGGTGGAGCGAGGGCAGGTCGACGGTCGCCGCTGCGTACGTCCGCCCGTCGGTGTCACGCACGGCTGCGCCCTCCGCTGCGTTGATGCGAGCGCGGGTGGCGCGGGCGAGAGTGACGAGCTTCTGATCCTCGGACGACAGGTCGGACATGGGTCGAGTATCACCGACGGCATGATGGACCTCATGCCTGCCTACTGGATCAGCACGTACCCCGAGGTCTACGACGAGGACAAGGTCGCGGCCTACGCCGCCCTCGCCGGCCCCGCACTCACCGGCGCCGGCGGCCGCTTCCTGGCCCGCGGCCTGCCCGAACAGGTCTACGAAGCCGGCCTGAACACCCGCACGATCGTCATCGAGTTCGAGAGTGTCGACGCCGCCCGCGCCGCCCACGACTCGGAGGCGTACCAGACTGCGTTGGCCGCACTTGATGGCGGCGCGGCGCGGGATCTGCGGATCGTTCCCGGCGCCTGAGGCGCGATGGCCTCAGGTCGCGAGAGCGACGCGCGCAGCGAGCCCCGTAGCACGGTGATGATCGGGTGCGTCTGCTGTCAGTCCATGGCAGTGGACGCACCC
>JAKFEI010000233.1:0-10722 GCA_036675765.1 Nocardioides sp.
CTGCTCGCGCACGACGTCGCCCTTGAGGCGGCGCTGTGCGTCGAGCGCGACGTGCTGGAAGTCGCAACCGCCGCAGAGTCCGGGGCCGGCGTACCGGCAGGGAGCATCGACCCGGTCGGGTGAGGAGGTGCGCACCTCGATCGCGTCACCGCGCCAGAACCGGTCGCCCTCGGTGCCCTCGGTGATCTCGACGACCACCTGCTCGCCCGGCAGGGCGTGCCGGACGAAGACGACCCTGGTCTGGTCCTCGCCGTCGACCTGAATCCGGGCGACGCAGTGCCCGCCGTGGGCGACGGGACCGACCTCGACCTCGAACCGCTGTCCGACGGCCGAGGCGCCCCGGGCCTTGCGGGCCCGGGGACGTCGTGCCGGCGGCCGGCTCACTTGCGGATCTGTCGGTCCGAGCGGTCCCTGACGCGACCACGACGCAGGTCGCCGGGACGGACCCGCTGCTCCTCGCGCTGTTCGCGCTCGAGCGCGATCTCCGAGGACCGCAGCTGGTAGGGCACCGAGATGACCATGACGCCGGGGCTGAACAGCAGGCGACCCTTGAGCCGCAGGGCGGTCTGGTTGTGCAGGAACTGCTCCCACCAGCGGCCGACGACGTACTCGGGGATGTAGACCGCGACCACGCCGCGCGGGTTCGCGCGGCGGATCGCAGCGGCGTACTCGACGATCGGCTTGACCACTTCGCGGTACGGCGAGTGGAGCACCTTGAGCGGGATGCCGGTGTTCCGCTCGTCCCACTCCTCCAGCAGCCGCGCCGTGTCCTTCTGGTCGACCGAGACGTAGACACCCTCGAGTGCATTCGGTCGGGTCGCCTTGGCGAAGGCCAGCGCACGCAGGGTCGGCTTGTGCAGCTTGGAGACGAGGACGATCGCATGCACCCGGGTGGGCAGGATGCTGTCCTCCTCGTCGGCGGCGAGCTCGTTGGCGACCTTGTCGTAGTGGCCCTTGATGCCCTTCATCACGGTGAAGAAGAACGCCATGGCCAGGATCGTGATCCACGCACCCTGGAGGAACTTCGTCAGCAGGACGACCACCAGGACGACCGCGGTGAAGGACAGGCCGATGGCGTTGATGACCCGGGACCGGACCATGCGTCGCCGCTCGGCCGGATCGGTCTCGGTCGTGAGCAGCCGCGTCCAGTGCCGGATCATCCCGAGCTGGCTGAGGTTGAACGAGACGAACACACCGACGATGTAGAGCTGGATCAGTTTCGTGGTCTCGGCGTCGAAGGCGACGATCAGGACGATCGACGCCAGCGCGAGGAACACGATGCCGTTGCTGTAGGCGAGCCGGTCGCCGCGAGCGCCGAAGGCACGCGGGGCGAAGCCGTCCTTGGCCAGGATCGACCCCAGCACCGGGAAGCCGTTGAACGCCGTGTTGGCCGCGAGCACGAGGATGACGCCGGTGACCGTGACCACGAAGTAGAAGCCGGGACTGAAGTCGTGGAAGACCGCCCGCGCGATCTGGGCGATGACCGTGTGCTGGTCGTAGTTGTCCGGGAGCGGCTCGCCGTTGCGGGTGAGCCTGGCCAGGTGTTCGGGATGGGGGTCGACGTACCGCAGGCCCATCTGCTTGGCCAGGACGATGACGCTGATCATCATCGTGATCGCGATCATGCCGAGCAGCAGCAGCGTGGTGGCAGCGTTCTGCGACTTGGGCCGCTTGAAGGCGGGTACGCCGTTGGAGATCGCCTCGACGCCCGTGAGCGCCGCACATCCGGACGAGAAGGCGCGGGCGAGCAGGATCATCAGGCCGACGGTGGTGAGCGGTTCCTCCCACCCCTCGACCGGAATGATGTCGAGGTCGGCACTCTCGGCCATCGGCAGCGTTCCGAACGCCATCTCGCCGAAGCCGTAGGCGCACATGCCGAGGATGGCGAACATGAACAGGTAGGTCGGAACGGCGAAGAACGCGCCCGACTCTCGGATGCCGCGCAGGTTCATCGCCATCAGCGCCACGACCATGACCGTGGCCACCGTGGCCTCGTGTTCCTGGAAGCTCGGGATCGCCGCCGCGGCGTACTGCGCGCCCGAGGAGATCGACACCGCCACGGTGAGGACGTAGTCGACCAGCAGCGAGCTGCCGACGACCATGCCCGCCGTACGACCGAGGTTGACCGTGGCCACCTCGTAGTCGCCACCGCCGGAGGGGTAGGCGTGCACGGTCTGGCGGTACGACGCAATGACTGCAGCCATCACGAGCGCGACGGCGACGGCGATCTTCCACGACCAGACGTACTGGGTGGCACCGGCGATCGCCAGCATGATGAAGACCTCGTCGGGCGCGTAGGCGACCGAGGAGAGTGCGTCGCTCGCGAAGACGGGAAGGGCGATCCGCTTGGGGAGCAGCGTCTCCCCCAGTTGTGCGCTGCGAAGCTTGCGCCCGAGCAGAATCCGCTTCGAGACGTCACCGACACCCACGATCGACAACCGTAGGGCATCGCCGGTGCTATAGCGTGCTCACCGTGCACGTCGTGATCATGGGATGTGGCCGCGTCGGCTCGACATTGGCGCGCAGCCTCGAGGACAGAAACCACACGGTGTCGATCATCGACACCGAGCCTGACGCGTTCCGACGCCTCGGGCCCGGATTCAACGGCGACAAGATCCCCGGCATCGGGTTCGACCAGGAAGTGCTGGAGAAGGCCGGTATCCGCCGCGCCGATGCGTTCGCCGCAGTGTCCAGCGGTGACAACTCCAACATCATCGCGGCGCGCGTCGCCCGCGAGACCTTCGGGATCCAGCAGGTCGTCGCCCGGATCTACGACCCGGGCCGTGCCGAGGTCTACCAGCGGCTCGGCATCACGACGGTCGCGACGGTCAAGTGGACGGCCGACCAGGTGCTGCGCCGGATCCTCCCGGCGGGCGCCGAACCGGACTTCCGCGACCCCTCGGGCACCGTCCGGGTCGACCACATCCCGGTCACCGAGGTCTGGGTCGGCGCGCGCGTCGGCCAGCTCCAGGAGCAGGGCCGCTGCCGCGTCGCGTGGATCGACCGGCTCGGCGAGGGCATGCTGCCCGACCGCGAGAGCGTCATCCAGGAGGGCGACATGCTCCACCTGGTGACCCGCGAGGAGAACGCACAACACGCTTACGACGTGCTCAGCCGCGGCCCCGAGCACGAAGGCTAGGGAGAACAGACACATGAGGGTCGCCATCGCAGGTGCAGGTGCCGTCGGTCGTTCGATCGCGCGCGAGTTGATCGAGAACGGTCACGAGGTGCTGCTCATCGACAAGTCGCCCAGCTCCATCCGGCCCGAACGCGTGCCGGATGCGGAGTGGCTGCTCGCCGACTCCTGTGAGCTGTCCTCCCTGGAGGAGGCGCGCCTCGACAAGTGCGACGTCGTCATCGCCGCGACCGGCGACGACAAGGCCAACCTGGTCACTTCGCTGCTCGCGAAGGCCGAATTCGGTGTGCCCCGCACGGTCGGTCGGGTGAACCACCCGAACAACGAGTGGCTGTTCACCGAGGCCTGGGGCGTCGACGTGAACGTGTCGACCCCGCGCATCATCACCGCGCTCGTCGAGGAAGCCGTCACCGTCGGTGACCTGGTCCGGCTCTTCACCTTCCGCCAGGGCAACGCCAACCTGGTCGAGATGACGCTGCCCGCCGATTCGCCGTACGTCGGCAAGGCTGCGGGCCTGATCCCCTTGCCCGACAACTGCGCCCTCGTCACCATCCTGCGCGACGGACAGGTCTACGTGCCGGCTCCCGAACAGCCGGTCGAGGCGGGCGACGAGCTGCTGTTCGTGGTCCCGGCCGAGGCCGAGGACGAGCTCGAGCGGATGCTCGCGCCGTCGGCCCACCCCGCGAAGTAGCGGCGTCTCGACACGCCGCTCGTTCCTCGCGGCTACTCGACGACCTCGGCGTCCGCGGCAGGCTCCGAAGCCTGTTCCAGCGGCGTCGCGTTGCGCGCGAGCAGCCAGATCATCGCCGACCACGAACCGATCCGGAGCACCCAGCCCAGGCCTGTGCGGAGCACCAGGATCGCCACCACGGCATGGTCCGCGTCGATCGTGCCGTTGTGGCCGAGCAGCCACACCGGGCCCTGCAGCAGCACACCGATCGCGCCCGGCAGCAGCATCACCCAGGTGAGCCGACTGCACAGCTTCACGATCTGCTTGTCCTTGTGCCACGCGGTCGCATCACCGGTGACGCTGCCGAGCATGAAGCCCAGCATCGGCCAGCCCGCCAGGCAGCTCGCGCCGAGCACGACGGTGTAGCCCAGGCTGATCAGGATGCCGGGCAGGAAGAACGCCAGCGCCTGGTCGGACTCCGAGCCGCCGGAGCTCTCGGCCCAGCGGACGAAGACCCAGCCGATGCCGATGCCGAAGATGGCGTTGAGGACGTACTGGGGGCTGCTGCGCTGCACGATCCGGGCCAGCAGTGCAGCGCCGGCGACCGCGAGGCTCGCGATCAGCGCCCACTGGAGCTCCTTGGTGGTGAGCCACAGGACCGTGAAGACCACGCCGGGTACGGCGGCCTCGATCAGTCCGCGACGACCACCCAGCGCGGCGGCCAGCTGGCGGCGCACCAGCGCCTCGACGGTGTCCACCCCGAGGTGGTCGGGTACGGCGCTCACAGCAGCTCGTAGCGCGGGTTGTAGAGGATCCGCGCGCCGTCCTGGGTGCTGACCCGGCCGGCGACCTCGATGCCGCGGCCCGGACCGATCCCGGCGATCCGCCGGCGACCCAGCCAGATCACGGTCACCGTCCCGGTGCCGTCGTACAGCTCGGCCTCGAGGGCGGGCACGCCACCACGTGGCCGGAGCGTGACCGTCCGCAACGTGCCACGCAACAGGACCTTCTCGCGGTCGGGGGCATCGCCGATGCACACCACGCCGTCGCCGGTGTAGGTCTTGCGCAGGTCGCGGGCGTCCGCCTCTTCGGGGTTCGCCCACTTGCTGATCGTCCGGCGCAACCGGCTCTTGTTGGTGCCCACGGGAGTCGTCCTCAGCTCGCGGGGACAGCCTTCGGCTGCGCACCCTCGGGCAGTGTCAGCGGGAGTTGCTCACCGACGGGCATGGCGTGCGCACCGCGGCGCACGACGACCTGGGCGATCGCGGACTCCCAGTCGGCGGCGTCATCAGGCGTGCGGGCGGGGTCGCCCAGCAGCGTCGCCCGCAGCAGCCACCGCGGACCGTTGACGCCGATCACGCGGGAGGTCTGGGTGCCGGCAGCGCCGTCGGCGCGGGTCATCTTGACCTCGCACACGAGCTCGGTGCCGAAGCGGCCCTCGCGCTCGGTGGCCGTGCCACCGCGCCGGGCGGTGTCGGCAGCGATCTGGGGACGGATCTCGCTCCAGAGGTCACCGTTGCGGGGCGCGGCGAAGGCACGCAGCTCGAGCGCACCGGCGTCGGTGGCGAGCAGCACGGCACGCACCGAACCGGACTTCTCGTCGACCTGGACGCGCACCTCGCGGTCGGCCAGCGGCGCCACGAGCAGGGAGCCCAGGTCCAGCCTGTCCACCCCGTCCTCGGGCAGTTCGTCGACGTCGTAGGGGCCTGCAGCCTCATTCTCGTCCGTCGCCTCGACGGATGAGTCGTCAGCGGTCGCCTCGTCGGCGATCGCGTCGGCATCCTTGCGCCGCAACCTCACTGTGTCCTCCTCTTCGGGTCCACCGGAATGGACCGTGCGTTCGACCGGCGGGTCTCACGCACTGAACCCTCCAGTAGAACCGTAGCCTCCGCTCCCACGAACGCTGTCGGGAAGGGCGTCAACTGCCTGGAATCGGGCTCGCTCGAAGCGCTGGATGACCAGTTGGGCGATCCGGTCGCCGCGCTTGAGGACGATCGTGTCGGCCGGGTCGTGGTTGATCAGCAGCACCTTGATCTCGCCGCGGTACCCGGCATCGACGGTGCCCGGGGTGTTCACGATCGACAGCCCGTGGCGCGCGGCCAGGCCCGAACGGGGGTGGACGAGGGCGACGAACCCGTCGGGCAGCGCGATGGCGATCCCGGTCGGCACCAGGGCCCGCTCCCCCGGCGCAAGGGTCACGTCGACGGTCGACAACAAGTCGGCACCGGCGTCACCCGGGTGGGCGTAGTCGAGCAGGGGCAGGTCGGGGTCCAGTTGCTGGACCGCGATCACGAGGTCGGTGTCGTCATGGGGCACGGGGAGACCCTAACGATCGGCAGCGCGCATGCGGGTGGGATCATCCTCGGCGTGAGCGAGACTGCCCGGACGGCGTACCACGAGCGGCTGCGCGTGCCGCTGCGCTGGTGGGCGCAGGGCACCATGCTGGTCGCCACCTTGTGGCTGACCGTGGTCGTGGCCGTCCCCGGCCCCGCTCCCTGGATCATCACCGGCGTCGCGTTGGGCCTGCTCGCCGTCTGCCTGTTCTGGTACGGCGATGCGCGGCTCGTCGTGGGCGACGGCTCGTTCCGCGCCGGCCGGGCCCGGATCGAGGCGACGTACATCGGCGCCGCCGAGCCGCTGGATGCCGAGGAGACCCGCCGGGTGTCCGGTCGGGATGCGGATGCCCGGGCCTACCTGCTGCTCCGTCCGTACCTCAAGCGCTCGGTCAAGGTGGAGATCACCGACCCGGCCGACCCGGCGCCCTACTGGCTGGTGAGCTCGCGCCACCCGCAGGCCCTTGCTGGTGCCCTCAACTCACTGGCCCGTCCCGGCCAGTAGGCTCGGCCGCATGGCAAAGGACAGCTCGAAGATCTGGTCGACGTTCTCGCTCGTCTCCGCACTCGGTGCGGCGGCGGTGGCGAAGAAGGGGCTCGACACCGGCTGGAAGGCCGCGACCGGCAAGAACCCGCCGGTGAACCCGGCCGACCCGGACGTCAACGTCTGGGAGGCCGTCGCCTGGGCGGCCGCGAGCGGGACGTTCGTCGCCCTGGCGAAGATGCTCGCCCAGCGCCGCGCCGCCGGTTACTACGTCAAGTCGACGGGCCACCTGCCCAAGCCGCTCCAGAAAGACTCCGACGTCAACGTCTGATCGGTCGCGTAGTGCTCAGCGGTGCCCGGTGCGTGCGATGGCAAGGCGGAGCCGCGAAGGCGACCTTTGAGCGAAGCGGGTCGTCGAGCGGCGACAACGCCGCCAGCGTGCGTGCCGGGCGCCACTGGGCGCTACGCGCAGTCGCGGCAGATCATCTTCTTCGGGTCAGCCAGCTGGCTGCGGTGGTGCACGAGGAAGCAGTTCATGCAGGTGAACTCGTCATCCTGCTTGGGCTTGACCTCGACAGCGAGCTCTTCGTGCGACAGGTCAGCACCGGGAAGCTCGAACGATTCGGCGGCCTCGGTCTCGTCCTCGTCGACCTTGCCGGAGTTCTTGTCGTGGCGGCGAGCCTTGAGCTCCTCGATGCTCTCTTCGGACTGTTCGTCCTCGTTCTTGCGTGGTGCGTCGTAGTCAGTCGCCATGACGGATCCCCTCTCCCCTCGACAGGCCGGCTTCCGCACTGGTCGTGCGGAGCAGCGCGGCAGATTGTGCACCATCGGGATCGGTTTGCGATACCCGGGTGGATGCGAGTCGCCAGAACAGCCAATTGCTGCTGACTATTCCCGGAGGAACCCCGCCGATCGTACGGCCGCCAGCAACTCGCTGAACCCGTGACGAGGGCCACACACCATGGCCTCGGTTCCGGCCGCTCCGACGGTCACCAGGGTCTCTGCTCCGGCGAGCCGGGCGATCAGGCCGCCGGCGGCGTGATCCCAGGCGTGGACGCCCTCCTCGACGTACCCGTCGAGCGCTCCCTCGGCCACCCGGCACAGGTCCAGGGCACAGGAACCGGTGCGTCGGATGTCACGTACCTCGGGCAGCAGGCGGGCCGCTGCGGCGGCCTGGATCTCGCGCACCGGGCGGGTGTAGTTGAAGCCGGTGGCGATCAGCCGGTGCGCCAGCAACGCCGGAGGTCGTACGACGACCGGCACCCCGTTGCGCGCCGCGACTCCCCCGACGTGGCCGGTGTAGACCACCTCCTTGGCGACGTCGATGACGACGCCCGCGACGACCTCCCCGTCGACCTCTGCGGCGATCGAGACGGCGTACTCGGGGATGCCGTAGAGGAAGTTCACGGTGCCGTCGATCGGGTCGACGATCCACCGCACGCCCGAGGTGCCCGCGACGTCGTCGCCCTCTTCGCCGAGGAAGGCGTCGTCGGGGCGGGCGTGGTGGATGAGCCGGCGGATCAGTTCCTCGGTGGCCCGGTCGGCCGCGGTGACGACGTCGATGTCGCTGGTCTTGGTCGCGGCGACCTCGACCTTGCGGGTCGCGTGGTCGCGCACCAGCGCGGCGGCCTGGTGGCCGACCGACAGGGCGAGAGCGAGGAGCTCCTCGGAGGAGCTCATGGCCGCCTGGCCGGGGCCGGAGCGGCGAGGCAGCAGTCCACGGGGCAGTGGTCCGCCACTGGCCCCCGCGTGCCGACGACGGCCCGGACGACGTCGTCGCCGCGTTCGGCGGCGGCTCGTTCGAGGACCAGGTCGCGCAGCGCCCTCACGAACGCGGGGTGGGTGCCGGCCGACGGGGAGCGCCGGGCAATGATGCCGAGCTTCTCCGCCGTGGCCAGGGCCTCGGTGTCGAGGTCGTAGACGACCTCCATGTGGTCGGAGACGAAGCCCACGGGGATGAGCACGACGGCAGGCGGGGTGTCGGCCCCGCCGGCCAGTTCCTCCAGCCGGTCGTTGACGTCGGGCTCCAGCCACGGCGTGTGCGGTGAGCCCGAGCGCGAGCAGTAGACCAGTTCGTGGGCGTGCTCGACCCCGGTGCTCTCGGCCACCAGCTGAGCGACGACCGCAGCGACGTCGAGGTGCTGGGCCGTGTAGGCGCCCTGTCCTCCCGGACCGCTGTTGTCGTTCATGGTGAGCGGGATCGAGTGGGTCACGAAGAGCAGCAGGGCGTCGTCGCGGACCTCCTCGGGCAGGTCGGCCAGGGATGCCAGGACACCGTCGACCGTCGCCTGCACGAAGCCCGGGTGGTTGTAGTAGGCCCGCACCTTGTCCAGCCGCGGCGCCGTGAGACCGTCCGGCACTGCGTCGATCGCGTCCGCGATGTTGTCGCGGTACTGCCGACAGCTGGACCACGACGAGTAGGCGGAGGTGACCAGGCAGAGCGCTCGCTGCACCCCGTCGGTCGCCATCTGCGCGACCGTGTCGCCGAGGTAGGGCGCCCAGTTGCGGTTGCCCCAGTAGACCGGCAGGTCGATCCCGTGCTCGGCGAAGTCGGCCTCGATCGCGGCGATCAGCGCCTTGTTCTGGTCGTTGATCGGCGACTTCCCGCCGAAGCCGAAGTAGTGCTGGCCGACCACTTCGAGCCGCTCGCGCGGGATGCCCCGGCCACGGGTGACGTTCTCGAGGAACGGTACGACGTCCTCGGGCCGCTCCGGCCCTCCGAACGACACCAGCAGCAGTGCGTCGTACGGCTCGGTCGTGCGCTGGACGTCGGGCTCCGGATTCGGCACGCCCCCATCGTAGGGAGCAGGATGCAGGGGCGATGCTTGAGTCCTACCGTCAGATCTTCACGCCCTCCACGGCGCTGTTCAGCCTCACCGGTCTGATCGCGCGTCTGCCGATCTCCATGGTGGGTCTCGGCATCGTCCTGCTCGCCGAGCACGAGACCGGGTCCTACGGCTTTGCCGGCTCGGTCTCCGCGGTGGCGCTGATCGCCAACGCCCTCTTCGCGATCCCGCAGGGCCGCCTGCTCGACCGGGTCGGACAGAGCCGGGTCCTGCCCGCAGTCATCACCGTGTGGGGCGTCGGCCTGGTCCTGGCGATGGGTTCGCTGCGCTGGGACTGGCCGGTCTGGACCACCTACGCCTGCGCCGCCGTGGCCGGTGCCGCCCTCCCGTCGGTCGGCACCTGTGTCCGGGCCCGTTGGTCGCACACCCTCGCGGACCAGCCCGACCGGCTGCACACCGCGTTCTCGTTCGAAGCGGTGGCCGACGAGACGGTGTTCCTCGTGGGTCCGATCGCGGTGACCATGCTGGCGACCGGGCTGCACCCCCTCGCCGGGCTCGGCGCCGCACTGGTCGCCGGTGTCCTCGGGACGTACGCGTTCTCCGCCCAGCGGGGCACCGAGCCGCCCGCACACCCGCCGACGGCCGCTGACGGCGTCCGTGCGCCGATCCCGTGGGCCGCGATCGCGCCGCTCACGGTCGTCGCCGCGGCGCTCGGCATCCTGTTCGGAGCGGCCGAGGTCGTCACCGTTGCCTTCGCCGACGAGAACGGCCGCAAGTCCGCTGCCGGTTTCCTGCTGGCGATCTGGGCATTCGGCAGCCTCGTGGCCGGGGTCGTGTCCGGGGCCATCGTCTGGCGACACGGACCGCTCGTGCGGCTGCGTGTGGGCGCCTTCGGCATGCTCCTGGCGATGGCACCCCTGCCGCTGGTGCCCTCCATCCCGGTGATGGGCGTGGTGCTTCTCGTCGGCGGCTTCGCCATCTCACCGACCCTGATCGCCACCATGTCGCTCGCCGAGCAGGTGCTGCCTCCCGCCCGGCTGACCGAGGGCATGGCCGTGATCGGCACCGGGCTCGCTGCGGGACTGGCTCCGGGAGCCGCGGTCGCGGGAGTGCTCATCGACGCCGAGGGCGCCTCGCCGGCGTACCTCGTCTGCGCCGTCGGCGGTGCCCTTGCCCTGCTCGGCGCCCTGGCCACCCGGGTCCCGGCTACGGTGCCGTCCCATGAGCACGCGTCACCGGACCCCTCCGAACACCTGGCGTAACTGGTCCGGCCTCGAGTCGGCCTCCGGCCTGCAGGTGATCACACCCGGCAG
>JAKFEI010000352.1:0-10689 GCA_036675765.1 Nocardioides sp.
ACGGCGGCCATAGCGGCAGGGAAACACCCGGTCCCATCCCGAACCCGGAAGTTAAGCCTGCCAGCGCCGATGGTACTGCAACCGAGAGGCTGTGGGAGAGTAGGACGCCGCCGGACATACATTGCCGAAAGGCCAGCACCCATGGTGCTGGCCTTTCGTGCTTTTGCGACGATTTCGGAACGTGCTCGGTGGCCATCAATTCTCCACAGAACGCTTCTCGCCTGGCGTTTCTCCACAGCACCCGTGCGCCGTGCCCTCCAGTGTCGGCAGCTGTCTCGATGCTCGGTTCATCCAAGGAGAGGAACGGCAATGGTGAATGAAGTGACCCTGGTCGGCCGGGTGGCCGCGGATGCTGAACAACGGGAGATGCCGAGTGGCGACCTGCTCG
This sequence comes from Nocardioides sp., assembly GCA_036675765.1. Lineage (GTDB taxonomy): Bacteria > Actinomycetota > Actinomycetes > Propionibacteriales > Nocardioidaceae > Nocardioides. Next base: position 389 of record JAKFEI010000352.1, read on the forward strand.
GCGTGTGCCGACTGATCGTCAGCCGCGAGGAAGTCAAGGTGCTCCCGACGGGACGCAAGGGTTCCTCGGTCGACGTGGTCGACCTGGCGGCCTGGACACCGAAGGCGCGGCGGGCGATGGGACGCTGGCGTGCCGGTGACGAGGTGGCGGTCGAGGGCGCGTTGCGGCGCCGGTTCTACCGGACCGGGGGAGCGACGGCGTCCCGGGTCGAGGTGGAGGTCAGTTCGGGCCGCTTGGTGCGTCGCGCAAAGAGCGGATGAGCACGCCGAGACTGGGCTTGGGCTGGAACGATGTCGCCTTCTCGGGCAGCAGGCGATCAGCTTCGGCGATGCGGAGCACCAGATCCACGGACGGTGCCGGCATCAGCACGGCGACCTGGTCGGGACGAGCGCGGCCCAGCGCTTCGTCCACGCTGTGGTGATAGGTCAGCGCCGTCGGTCCGTGCGGGAGGGCCGGGACGATCCGGCGGTGCAGTGTCTCGACGGCAGCCTCACCGCTGCCGGGATCGAGGGCGAGTACGGCCCAGGTGGTGCCGTCGGTCGCGGCCAGGCGGGTGGCGCAGAGAGCACCCACGGCGTCGGACTGGCTCTGTTCCTCGTAGTGGAGCCCGACACTCTCGACGGCATCGCGCAGGTCGGCCAGTGACGTGCCGGCCAGGGTTCGGTGGATGGGGCCGAGGAACAGTGGGGTCGCCTCTTGGTCGACCAGCATCGCGAGTCCGAAATCGGTCGCCGCCCGACCACCGTGCGAGCCGGCGTGCCGCCGCTGGAGTCGCAGGTAGGCGGCGTACCGGTGGTGCCCGTCGGCGATCAGGGCGCGACTTCCGGCCAGTTCGATCGCGATGGTCGTGAGCGTTGCAGGATCACGGATGGCCCAGATCCGGTGCTGCTGCTCGCCGCGGTCGGTGAAGGAGTGATCGGGCGTGTTGGTCATCACCTTGCCCAGCGTCGTCCGCAGCACGTCGCTGCCCCGGTGGACCAGGAGGATCGGTGCCGGGTTCAACTGCATCTCGGCCATCCGGTCGGCAAGGTCATCGGCCTGGGCGGGGTGGATGCCCTCGTGGGGGAGCACCGCCCGGTCGGAGGGACGCTTGGCCCGGCGCGAGACGTCGAGGGCGCCGACCAGTCCGCGCACCGTCATTCCGGCCGAGGTGTACTCGTGCAGGTAGAGCGCCGGCTCGGTGTCATGGCTCACGTAGCCCTTGGCCTGCCATCGCAGGAGGCGAGCCGAAACGTCCTTGTAGGGCCGGGCGAACGCGCGGCCGGTGGAAGGGTTGCCGACCCGGGCAGGGGCGAGCATCAACCCGGCGAACGGTTCGAGCCGCAGCGGTCCGGCGACGTACGGCGGTGTCACCAGGGCGGTTGCGTCCATCTAGGCATCGTACGGAGGATGCGGTGCCCAGCACTGGCAAGGTGGACCTGTGTTGCTCACCTCCCGTCGGCCGCTGTCGGCTGTCTATGACCTGGCCATGCTCGATCTCGACGGCGTCGTCTACATCGGGCCTGCCGCCGTACCCGGCGCTGCCGGTCACATCGCGGACGTCCGGAACGCCGGGATGCGGGTCGCGTTCATCACCAACAACGCTTCCCGTCCGCCCACAGCCGTGGCCGAGCACCTGACCGAGCTGGGTGTGCCGGCCAGCACCGGCGACGTGGTGACCAGTGCGCAGGCGGCCGCCGGGTTGCTGTCCGAGCGGTACGGCGCCGGTGCGCGGATCGTGTGCCTCGGCGGTCCCGGGCTGCGGACAGCCCTCGAGGAGTCCGGTCTGGTGCCGGTCGGCGTCGATGACGAAGCCCGGGCGATTGCCTCCGGCTACGGGCCGGAGCTGCGCTGGAAGCAGATCATGCGGGCTGCCGTACGCATCAGGGATGGTTTGCCCTGGGTGGCGAGCAACACCGACACCACGATCCCGACATCCTTCGGTGTGGCGCCCGGCCACGGCGTGCTGGTGGAGATGGTCGAGCGGTTCGCCGGCGTTGCTCCGGTCGTTGCGGGCAAGCCGGAGCGACCGCTGCTGGACGAGACGGTCCGCCGTGTCGGCGGGGACCGTCCGCTGATGGTGGGCGACCGCCTCGACACCGACATCGAGGGAGCCCACAACGCAGGGGTCGACTCGCTGCTCGTGCTGACCGGTGTCACCGGGCTCCCGGAGCTCGTGGCGGCGCCGCCTTCGCTGCGGCCCTCCTACATCGCTCCCGACCTCGGCGGCCTGGCGACAGTGCACCGGGTTCCGGAGCGCGACGACGAGACGTGGGTTCTCGGTGGGTGGCGTGGCCACGCCCGCGGAGGGCGGCTCGAGGTCGACCAGGTGGCGCCCGACGCCGATCCCTCCGACTGGTGGCGGGTTGCCGCCGGATCCGCGTGGAGCCATCTCGACTCCACGGGCACGGTGGTCGACCTCACTGCGGCCCGGGTCCCCGGAGTAGCCGGGGTGGCGCGGTAGCCTCACCGCATGACCGAGGTACCTGTTCCGGCGCCCATGCCCACCGGGATCGATGCTGTCGACCGGGTGCTCGACCTCGTTGCGGGGCTCGACGCCCGGCCGCTGGGCGAGCATGCAGCCGTCTTCGAGGAAGCGCACGCCGACCTGCGCCAGACGCTCGACAATCCGCCGGCCGCCAGCGCCTGATCGTGCCACCGCGCCGACTCCGACTCGACGCGGAACTGGTTCGCCGAGGTCTGGCGCCGTCCCGCGAGCGTGCCGCCCAACTGATTGCCGACGGCCGGGTGAAGGTGTCCGGCGTCGTTGCGACCAAGCCCGCGACCGGCGTCACCACCGACCTCGCGATCCTGGTCCTCGAGGGTGAGCACGGCCCGGACTACGTCTCCCGGGGCGCCCACAAGCTCCTCGGAGCGCTGACGGTGTTCGGCGCCGACGGCCTGACCGTCGAGGGTCGCCGTTGCCTGGACGCCGGTGCGTCGACCGGCGGTTTCACCGACGTACTCCTGCGGGCCGGTGCCGACGAGGTGGTCGCGGTCGACGTCGGCTACGGACAGCTCGACTGGTCCCTGCAGCAACACGAGAAGGTGCGGGTCCACGACCGCACCAACGTCCGGACCCTGACGGTGGACGACATCGGTGGGCCGGTCGACCTGGTCGTCGGTGACCTGTCCTTCATCTCCCTCGTCCTGGTCCTGGATGCGTTGCTCGGCGTGACCCGCCCCGACGGCGACCTGGCGCTGATGGTCAAGCCGCAGTTCGAGGTCGGCAAGGACCGCGTCGGCAAGGGCGGCGTCGTGCGGGATCCCGAACTGCGTGCCGAGGCCGTGCTCGGAGTGGCCCACGCTGCCGCGGCACGCGGGTGGGGCGCGAAGGCCGTCACCGTGAGTCCGCTGCCGGGCCCCTCGGGCAACGTCGAGTTCTTCCTGTGGCTGCGCCACGGAGCGCCGGAAGTCGACGACGAGTCCATCGCAGAGGTCGTACGGCGCGGTACGTCGGGCCCGGATGAGATGGTGACTCCATGACGAGCAGCGAGATGGGGATGGGCGCGAGCAGCGACACGCCGCGTCGCGTCCTGGTGCTGGCGCACACGCGCCGCCCCGAGGCCCGCGAGGTCGCCCGCTCCTTCGTCAAGGAACTCACCGGCAACGGGATCATCGTCCGGTTGCTGCGCAGCGAGGCCGACGACCTCGAACTCGACCCGGCCGGCTACGTGCCGGCCGTCGAACTGACCGATTCGGAGACCGACGCCAGTCGCGGTTGCGAGCTCACCGTCGTGATCGGCGGTGACGGCAGCATCCTGCGCGCCGCGGAGGTCACCCACAAGCGACTCACGCCGGTGCTCGGGGTCAACCTCGGCCACGTGGGCTTCCTCGCCGAAGCCGAGCACGAGGACGTCGCTGCCACGATCGACGCGATCATCCACCAGCGCTACACCACCGAGGACCGCCTCACGCTCGACGTGCGGGCGTTCGTCGACGGCGAGCTGGTCTACGCGACGTTCGCCCTCAACGAGGCGAGTGTGGAGAAGGCTGCCCGCGAACGGATGCTCGAGGTCGTCGTCGAGATCGACAGCCGTCCGCTGTCGCGCTGGGGATGCGACGGCGTGGTCTGTGCGACGCCGACCGGCTCCACGGCGTACAACTTCAGTGCTGGTGGGCCGATCGTGTGGCCACAGGTCGAGGCACTGTGCATCGTTCCGCTCAGTGCCCACGCGCTGTTCTCCCGTCCGATGGTGGTCGCGCCGTCCTCGGTGATCGCGATCGAGGTGCTCGAGGGCAACCAGGGTTCAGGTGTGTTGTGGTGCGACGGCCGACGCAGCGTCGACCTGCCGCCCGGCGCCCGGATCGAGGTCAGCCGCGGGTTACGTCCGGTCCGCCTCGTCCGGCTCCACCAGGCGCCGTTCACCGATCGGCTGGTCGCCAAGTTCGGCCTGTCGGTCGAGGGCTGGCGTGGCGCGGCCGAGCGCCGCCAGGTGTGGGAGCGCGGTGACCGGACGTGATCGAAGAACTCCGGATCACCTCCCTGGGAGTCATCGATTCCTCCGTCCTCGAGCTCGGACCCGGCCTGACCGTCATCACCGGTGAGACCGGTGCCGGCAAGACCATGGTCGTCACCGCGCTGGGCCTGTTGCTCGGCGGACGCTCCGACACCGGAGCGGTACGGGCAGGTGCGAAGCAGGCCCGCGTCGAAGGCCTGGTGCGTGCCGACGCGCTGCCCGGTCTGAGCGCCGCGGTCGAGGAAGCGGGCGGCGAGGTCGAGGACGGCAGCGTCGTCCTGGCCCGCAACGTCAGCGCCGAGGGTCGTTCCCGTGCGTTCGCCGGGGGAGCGGGCGTGCCCGTGGCCACCCTGGCGGCGATCGCGGAGCCGCTCGTCGCGGTCCACGGCCAGTCCGATCAGCACCGCCTGCTGAAGCCGCAGACCCAGCGGCACGCGCTCGACCGCTTCGGTGGTCACGAAGCGCTGCACGCCACCTACACCGACCTGCACGATCGCCTGATCGCCACCGAGCGCGAGCTTGCCGACGTGCGGGCGACTGCCCGCGAACGAGCCCGCGAAGCAGACGTGCTCCGGTTCGGGGTCGACGAGGTCGCAGCCGTTGCCCCGCAGTCGGGTGAGGACGTCGACCTGGCGGCCGAGGAGTCCCGGCTCGGCCACGCCGACACGTTGCGCGGTGCTGCCGAGCAGGCCCGCGAGGCCCTGTCCAGCGACCACGGCTCCCCGGACGCACTGGGCGCCGTCTCCGCGGCCCGTGGGTTGCTCGAGGGCGTCCGAGGCCATGACCCGGAGGCCGGAGCGCTCGCCGACCGGGTGGCCGAGGTGAGCTACCTGCTCTCCGATGTCGCCGCCGACGTCGCGTCGTACGCCTCGGGCATCGACACCGACCCGAACCGACTGGCTGCCGCGTCCGAACGCCGCGCAGCCCTCCTCGCGCTCACCCGCAAGTACGGCGACAGCGTGGATGACGTCCTGGCCTGGGCCGAGCAGGCGTCGCTCCGCCTGATGGACCTCGATTCGACCGATGACCAGATCAACGCGCTGGCGGCCGCCTCGGCCACGCTCCGGGCCGAACTGGCCGCCGCGGGGGCACGGCTCAGCAAGGCGCGCGCCGCCGCAGCGAAGAAGCTCGGCTCTGCCGTCAGCGACGAGCTGACCCTGCTGGCCATGCCGCACGCCCGGATGACGATCCGGGTCGCCACCCGGGTCGTTGCCGACGTACCGGCTGACCAGGAGCATCCGCCGGCGGACCTGTTGCTCGTCGACGACACATGGGTGCGCTTCGGGCGCAGCGGTCTCGACGACGTGGAGTTCCTGCTGGCCGCCAACAGCGGCTCCGACCCGCGCGCCCTGCACAAGGGCGCCTCCGGTGGCGAGCTCTCCCGGGTGATGTTGGCCGTCGAGGTCTGCCTCGCCGGCACCAGTCCCGTCCCCACCTTCGTGTTCGACGAGGTCGACGCGGGCGTCGGGGGAGCGGCCGCCGTGGAGATCGGGCGTCGCCTGGCGACGCTCGCGCTCGGAGCCCAGGTCCTCGTCGTCACGCACCTGCCGCAGGTCGCGGCCTTCGCCGACCGACACGTCCTGGTCGAGAAGGCAAGCGACGGGACCATCACGAGCTCCGGTCTCGTGACCCTCGATGACGCGGGTCGCGAACGTGAGCTCTCCCGGATGTTGGCGGGCCTCGCCGAGTCCGACACGGCCCTCGCCCACGCTCGCGAGCTACTCGATGTGGCGCGTCGGCGTGCAGGCTGAGGCCAGAGCACGTAGGATGGAATCCCGTGAACATGGCGCCCCTTAGTGGCTTGACGCAGCGCGGACATCAGGCAAAGCATCTCTTCGTGACGGGAGGGGTCGCCTCCTCTCTTGGCAAGGGCCTCACCGCCTCGAGCCTGGGTCGCTTGCTGCGGTCCCGGGGCCTTCGGGTCACCATGCAGAAGCTGGACCCGTACCTCAATGTCGACCCGGGAACGATGAACCCGTTCCAGCACGGCGAGGTCTTCGTCACCGACGACGGCGCCGAGACCGACCTCGACATCGGGCACTACGAGCGGTTCCTCGACACGAACCTCAACCAGATCGCCAATGTCACCACCGGGCAGGTCTATTCGTCGGTGATCGCCAAGGAGCGCAAGGGCGAGTACCTCGGCGACACGGTCCAGGTGATCCCGCACATCACCAACGAGATCAAGGAACGGATCCTGGCCATGGGTCGCCAGACCGTCCTGAACGACGTCGGCGAGAGCGGCCCGGTCGACGTGGTGATCACCGAGGTCGGTGGCACCGTCGGCGACATCGAGTCCCTGCCGTTCCTCGAGGCGGCCCGTCAGGTCCGTCACGACATCGGTCGTGACAACGTCTTCTTCCTGCACGTCTCGCTGGTCCCGTTCATCGGGCCGTCGGGCGAGCTCAAGACCAAGCCGACCCAGCACTCCGTCGCCGCGTTGCGACAGGTCGGTATCCAGCCGGACGCCGTGGTGTGCCGCGCGGACCGCGAACTGCCCGACAGCATCAAGGCCAAGATCTCGCTGATGTGCGACGTCGAGCAGGACGCCGTGGTCACCGCGGCCGACGCTCCGTCGATCTATGACATCCCGAAGGTGTTGCACCGCCAGGGCCTGGACGCCTACGTCGTACGACGCCTCAACCTGCCGTTCCGCGACGTCGACTGGACGCTGTGGGACGACCTGCTCCGCCGGGTGCACCACCCCAAGGAAGACGTCACCATCGCCCTGGTCGGCAAGTACGTCGACCTGCACGACGCGTACCTCTCGGTGGCCGAGGCGCTGCGGGCGGGCGGGTTCGCCCACGAAGCGAAGGTGCACCTGCGCTGGGTGGCCTCCGACGAGTGCGAGACGCAGGCCGGTGCGGCCAAGCAGCTGTCCGACGTCGACGCGATCTGCGTGCCCGGCGGATTCGGCATCCGCGGGCTCGAGGGCAAGCTGGGCGCGCTCACCTACGCCCGCGCCCACGCCATTCCCACCCTCGGCCTCTGCCTGGGCCTGCAGTGCATGGTCATCGAGTACGCCCGGACCGAGCTCGGCCTCACCAAGGCTGGTTCGACGGAGTTCGACGTCGACACGCCGGAGCCGGTGATCGCGACGATGGAGGAGCAGAAGGACATCGTCGAGGGCGCGGGCGACCTGGGCGGCACGATGCGCCTGGGCCTGTACCCGGCGACGCTCGCGGAAGGGTCCATCGCCCGTGAGGTCTACGGCGCCGACGAGATCGAGGAGCGCCACCGTCACCGTTACGAGGTCAACAACTCCTACCGCGACCGCCTCGCGAAGGCCGGCCTCGTGTTCTCCGGCGTGAACAACGACCTCGACCTCGTCGAGTTCGTCGAGCTCCCGCGCGACGTGCACCCGTACTACATCGGCACCCAGGCGCACCCCGAGCTGCGCTCGCGTCCGACCCGGCCGCACCCGCTCTTCGCAGGCCTGGTGGGCGCCGCGCTGGTGCGTCAGCGCGAGATGCGCCTCGAGATCGACGAGACCGGACTGCACCCGGAGCCGGTCGGCGAGTGAGCGAGCTGCGCGACGTACCCGAGTCGTGGCCGGTCGAGTCCCGTGCGGACCTGCACCGCGACGGCTGGGTGCTCGCGCTGCGCTCGGACCAGGTCACCCGCCCCGGCGCCGTCGACGAGGGCGCGTTCCGGCGCCTGGTCGTCGAGCATCCCGGCGCGGCGGTCATCCTGGCGATCGATGAGGACGACCGGGTGCTCTGCCTGCGGCAGTACCGGCATCCCGCGCAGCAGCGGCTGATCGAACTGCCCGCCGGCGTGTGCGACCACCCCGGTGAGGACCCGATCGAGGTCGCGCGGCGTGAGCTGCGCGAAGAAGCCGCGATGCAGGCCGAGCGGTGGACCCACCTGTTGTCGACCTTCAGCTCCCCGGGCTACTCCGCCGAGCGGATCCACTACTACCTGGCCGAGGGACTCTCGGCGGCCGACCGGGGCGACTTCGTGCTCGCGCACGAAGAGGCGGACCTGGAGACGCTGTGGGTACCGTTCCCGGACCTGGTCGATGCGATCCTCAGCGGCGACGTCGCTGACGGTCCCGTCGTCCAGGCCGTGCTCGCCGTTCAGGTGTTGCGCGATCGCGCGGGGCAACCGGGAGCCTGAGCAGTCATGTCCGAGCTGGATGCCATCGATGCCGCCATCGTCCGGGAGCTGCAGGCTGACGCGCGGCTGGCGAACAACGTCCTGGCGGCGCGGGTCGGGATCGCGCCCTCGACCTGTCACGGCCGGGTCCGGTCCCTGTTCGAACGCGGTGTCCTGCTGGGCGCCCACGTCGAGGTCGACCAGGCCAGCATCGGCCGACCGCTGCAGGCGATGATCTCCGTGCGGCTCCGCCCGCACGCGCGCAGCGAGCTCAGCGCCTTCGCCCAGGCCATGGCTGGCCTGCCCGAGGTGCTCAACGTCTACTTCCTCGCCGGCGCCGACGACTTCCTGATCCACGTCGCCACCGCGGACTCCGAAGAGCTGCGCGAGTTCGTCCTGGTCCATCTCAGCGGCACCCGCGACGTGGCGATGACCGAGACCAGCCTGATCTTCGAGCACCTCCGGGGACGTCGTACCGAATCTGGTTCGGCACGCCGCTCCGGCGGCGCGTCCACGCCGACGATCTGATTGTTCTTGGCGTTCCCGCCGAATAATCGCTGCAGGTACTAGCGGCCGTGTCGACGAATCTTCAGACTTCGAGGAGTCCAACGATCTGGGCCATCGACCAGGAGGGGTTGCCATGCGCGTCGGCGTGCCGAAGGAAGTCAAGAACCACGAGTACCGGGTGGCGATCACGCCGATCGGCGTGCACGAACTGGTGGCGCACGGCCACGAGGTCCTGATCCAGACCGGCGCGGGACTCGGCTCGTTGATCGACGACGCCGAGTACGTCGCCGCTGGCGCGCAGATCCTGCCCGACGCGGACGCCGTGTGGGGCAGCGCCGACATGGTGCTCAAGGTCAAGGAGCCCGTTGCGGAGGAGTACGCCCGGATGCGGGAGGGGCAGGTGCTGTTCACCTACCTGCACCTCGCAGCGGACAAGCCGCTGACCGAGGAACTGCTCCAGCGCAAGGTCACCGGCATCGCCTACGAGACGGTGCAGCTTCCGACGGGAGGGCTGCCGCTGCTGTACCCGATGTCCGAGGTCGCCGGTTGCCTCGCGCCCCAGGTCGGTGCCTACAACCTGATGAAGGCCCAGGGCGGCCGCGGCGTGCTGATGGGCGGCGTCGGTGGCGTCGCCAACGCGAAGGTCGTGATCATCGGTGCCGGAGTGTCCGGCCAGAACGCCGCCAACATCGCGCTCGGCATGGGTGCGGACGTCACCCTCCTCGACACCGATCTGGACAAGCTGCGGATGTCGTTCTGGCGCTACAGCAACCAGGTCCACGGACTGGCGTCGTCGAAGCTGGCTCTCGAGCAGCAGGTGCTCGCTGCCGACCTGGTGATCGGAGCGGTGCTCATCCCCGGTGCGGCAGCCCCGAAACTCGTGTCGAACGAGCTCGTGTCGCGGATGAAGCCCGGCTCGGTGCTCGTCGACATCGCGGTCGACCAGGGCGGTTGCTTCGAGGACACCCGCCCCACCACGCACGACGACCCGACCTACCAGGTGCACAACTCGACGTTCTACTGCGTGGCGAACATGCCGGGCGCGGTGCCGAACACGTCGACGTACGCACTGACCAACGCCACGCTGCCCTATGCGGTCGCGCTGGCGAACAAGGGCTGGGTCCAGGCCTGCCGCGACGACCACAGTCTCGCCCTCGGTCTGAACACCCACGCCGGCAACCTCACCAACGCTCCGGTGGCCGAGGCCGTCGGCATCGCGTCGGTCCCGCTGGAGGACGCGCTAGCCTGACCGGGTGA
>JAKFEI010000136.1:0-10556 GCA_036675765.1 Nocardioides sp.
CCAGCCGGTTCCCCGGCGCCGACGAGGTCGTGGTGGCCTGGCCGCACAAGTACCTGCGTGCCGAGCAGGAGGCCGACCGCCTCGATGCCCAGACGATCATCTGCGTGCTGACCCACGACCCCAAGTTCGACGTACCGCTGCTGGAGGTGGCACTGCGGCTGCCCGCCGTCGGGTACGTCGGGGCAATGGGATCCCGACGGACCCATGAGGACCGGCTGGCCCGGCTCCGGGAGGCCGGGGTGACCGAGGCAGAGCTCGAGCGGCTGCACTCACCGATCGGCCTCGACCTCGGCGCCCGCACCCCCGAGGAGACCGCGATCAGCATCGCTGCCGAGATCGTCGCCGGACGCTGGGGCGGGTCGGGCGAGCCGCTGAGCGGCATGGAGAGCCGGATCCACCACGGCTCCTCCGGAGCCACTGCCTGAGGAGCGACGGGTATCCGCGCGCCGACACTTGCTCCCCGGGTAGGAGTCGAACCTACGTCGCTAGTCCTGATTCAAAGTCAGGCGGGCCCTACCGGCAGACCAACCGGGGATTGCGCTCCAAAGCCTAGAGCGCGTGCGTCGTACCTGACGAAGCGGTTGCTCCCTGCGAGCAGGGAGGACAGTCTCGTCAGGCACGACGGCGGTCCGGCTCAGGCGTTCGGCGCGAGGCAGAGCAGGGTGTTGCGCTTCTTGTAGTCGAGCGGCTGGGCGCCGTTGGCGCAGGCCGTGCCGGACTTGCCGACGCTGGTGATCAGCGCGACTTCCGCGTCACCCTTGTTCGCCGCGCACTCGACCTTCGTGCTCTCGGTAGCGGTGAGGCGGAAGCAGTCGCCCTTGGCCGCGTTCAGCCCGAGGCACAGCTCGGCGACGTTGCCCGAGTCCGCCTTGCCGACCGAGATCGACAGGGTGTCCTCGCTCGGGTCGCAGTCGCCCTTGTTGCCAGTGACCTTGAAGGTCGCGTCTGCGTCGCCGCAATCCTTGTCGTCGGTCTGCGCGTTGACGGTGCCCGTGACGGTGATGCACTCGCCGACCTTCGGGGCCTTGGCTTCGGCGACCTTCTCCGAGCCCTTGCTGAAGATGAATGACGCGACGATGGCGATCACGATCGCGACGCCGATGCCGCCGAGTTTGACGATCAGGCTCTTGCCCATGGGGGGATCCCTCCGAGTTGAAAAGGGTGGTCCCGAGCCCCCCTCAGTGAATTCTCAGCCTCACCCTAAGGGCAGCATCACCAAAGCACGTCAGCGCAGCAGGTCGCGCCCGATCACCATCCGTTGAATCTGGTTGGTTCCCTCGAAGATCTGGGTCACCTTCGCGTCCCGGAACATCCGCTCCACGGGGTACTCCCGCGTGAAGCCGTTGCCGCCCAGGACCTGCACCGCATCGGTGGTCACGCGCATCGCGGCGTCGGATGCGGTGAGCTTGGCGATCGACGCCTGGCGCGAGTACGGGCGTCCGGCGTCCTTCAGCCGCGCAGCGTGGAGGTACGACGCCCGCGCCCGTTCCACGTCGGCGGCCATGTCGGCCAGCAGGAACTGCAGGCCCTGGAACTCCCCGATCCTCTGGCCGAACTGCTCCCGCTCGCGCGCGTACGCAACGGCGTGGGCGAGCGCCCCTTGCGCGATGCCGGTCGCGACGGCGGCGATGCCGAGCCGCCCGGCGTCGAGGGCCGACAGGGCGACCCGCATGCCCGCGCCCTCCTCGCCGATCAGCTGGGCAGCCGGCACCCGGGCGTCGTCGAACAGCACCTGCGTGGTGACGTCGCAGTGCAGGCCCATCTTCTTCTCGGGGGCACCGAAGGTCATCCCGGGCGTCCCGTCCGGCACCACGAACGCCGTCAGCCCGCGCTTCGGGTCCTCGGAGGTGCGGGCGAACAGCACGTAGTAGTCGGCGCAGGAACCGTTGGAGATCCACTGCTTGGTGCCCTTGATGACGTAGTCGTCGCCGTCGCGGCGAGCCGACGTCCGGATGCCGCTGACGTCGGACCCGGCCTGGGGCTCGGACAGGCCGTAGGCGCCGAGCCACTCGCCCGACAGCATCCGGGGCAGCCAGGTCTCCCGCACCTCGGCCGAGCCGTTGGCCTCGACCACGCTGGCGGTGAGGCTGTGGACGCTGGTGCCGACCCCGACGCTCGGCCACACCGTGGCGATCTCCTCGACGACCTGGAGGTACACCTCGTACGGCTGGTTCCCGCCGCCGTACTCCTCGGGGAACGGAAGGCTCAAGAGGCCGGACCGCCCGAGCAACCGGTAGGCGGCTTCGGGGAATTCGGCCCGTTCCTCGGCCTCGGCGACCTGCGGCGCGAGCTCCTTCGTGGCGATCTCACGGGTGAGGGCCAGCAGCTCCTCTGCTTCCTCGCTCGGCAACAGTCGGTCGACGGTGGTTCCCATGGGTCTCACACTAGAACCGGTCAGTAGGCGAGCTCGGCCCAGTCCTCGACGTCGTACCGGCCGTTGGTCTGCAACGTCACCGACTGGATGCCGACGGGACGTCCTTCGCGGTAGGTGATCAGCGCGACGCCGGCTGCCCGGCGGAGCTTGCTGCCGATGGCGATCGCGTACGCGGCGCCACCGGTGGTTCCGACGGTGTAGGTGTAGCCGATCTCGCCGTTCTCGCCCGTGACCGCGGTGGGACCGTCCTGGACGTGGGTGTGGCCGCCGATGACCAGGTCGACACAGCCCCGCGCGAGCGCGTCGTCACCGAAGTCGGCGTCGTGGACGAGGATCGTGTTGACCCGTTCGCCGCGTTCGTCGGCATCGCACGCCTCGTCAGTGAGACGCTCGGCCACCTCGGACGACGTCAGGCCCGTCTCGTCCCGCCAGTTGCCGAGCCCGCTCGAACGCGGGTCGTCGACGCCGAGCAACCGCGCGTTGCCCGGCCCCTCGATCGGCTCGCCGTCGAAGTAGGTCCAGCCGAGGTCCTCCAGGTGCCCGCGCACGAAGGTCCCGTTGTCGTGGTTGCCGGCCACCGCCCAGCGGCCGTCGAAGTCGTCGAACGCCGCGCCGAGCGAGTCGAGCGAGAACGCCTCCCAGCGCTCCCCCGTCGACGTGTCGTCGCCGGCGTTGAAGACGTTCGTGGCTCCTCCGGCCTTCGCAACGGCGCGGGCCACCTCGTCCATGCCGACGTTGTCGTGACGGTCGGAGACCATCAGGACGACGGTCTCGTCGGCCTCCGGTTCGCGCAGGTCGAGGTCGGCGGCGTCGTCGACGGCCTTCGAGTAGAACGCCAGCCCCTGCTGGTAGCTGCTGACCGCGCTGGCGATCAGTCGCCGGGTCTGGTCCGTGGACGCATCGCCCAGGACCAGGACGTCACGCGCCTCCTCCGGAAGCGGTACGGCGGAGCCGACGAAGTCCTGCAACGAGGTCCAGTGCTCGGGCGGCGGATCCTGCCGGCCCCAGCCCGTCGGCACGGCGACCGCGGCGACCACGCCCACCAGGACGGTCGCGCCGATGGCGCCCTTGCGCGTCGGCAGGTCCCTCACCAGCCCCCGCCGTCGCTCCGACCCGATCGCTGCCCACACCAGCAGCGGGACGGCACCGAGGGCCGCCCCCTGCACGAGGGCGGCGAGGGCCATCGAGCTGACCGCACGCTCGACCACGGCGATCTGGCCCTCGGGCTGTGACGCGATCGCGGCGTAGCGCGCGGTGAGTTCCGGCAGGGATTCGGTGTCGCTCTTTCCGAGCTGGACCTCCACCCCGATGTTCGAGGGCGAGGGTGCCCGCAGGTCCGGCAACAACGGCCCGGTCCGCAGCACGACCTCGCCCGAGAAGTCCGGGCTGACCCGCGCCTCGTGGCTGGCCAGGTCGATCTCGCGCTCGCTGCCGACGAAGATCATTGCCGCGATGCCGGTCGACAGCACGACCCAGATCCCGACGTACGTCAGGATCTTGAGCACCCTCAGCGGGGAGATCGGAGGAATCGTTACCTCCGGGTCCGGGCCTCCGCGACGGCGTAGAGCGCGACCGACGCGGCCACTCCGGCGTTGAGCGACTCGAGGACACCCGCCATCGGGATCGAGAGCAGGCGGTCGCAGTTCTCCGCGACGAGGCGAGCCAGGCCGTCGCCCTCGGAACCGATGACGAGCACCAGCGGACCCTTGACGAGGTCGGCGTCCGCGACGAGCTCCGGCAGGCTCAGGTCACCGTCGGCGGCGAGGCCGATCACGAAGCAGCCAGCGTCCTGGTAGGCCTTGATCTGGCGGTTCAGGTTCACCGTCTGGGCCACGGGGCAGCGGGCAGCGGCACCCGCCGAGGTCTTCCAGGCCGATGCCGTCATCGACGCGGCGCGACGCTCGGGGATCACGACGCCGTGGGCGCCGAATCCGGCAGCGCTGCGGACGATCGCGCCGAGGTTGCGCGGGTCGGTGATCGAGTCGAGCATCACGATGAGCGGCGCCTCGGCGGCTTCGGCGGCCGCCTCGAGCAGGTCGTTCGGGTCGGCGTACTCATAGGGAGGGATGCGCGCGGCGATGCCCTGGTGGACAGCCTTGTCGGTGAGCTTGTCGAGCTCGGTGCGGCTGACCTCCATGAGGCCGACGCCCATCTCGGCAGCGAGGCGGAAGACCTCGCGCAGGCGGGTGTCGCGCTCGGTGTTGTCGGCGACGTAGACCGAGGTGATCGGGACCTTCTCGCGCAGGGCCTCGAGCACCGAGTTGCGTCCGGCGATCCACTCGGCGTCGCTGGTCTTGCGGCCGCCGCTGCCGGCTCCGGCGCGCTTGGCCTGGCGCTTCTTGTACTCCTCGGCCTTGTGCGTCTTGTGGTACGGGCGGTCGGCCGCCTTCGGCGTCGGGCCCTTGCCCTCGAGGCCGCGGCGCACCTGGCCACCGGAACCGGCCTGCGGCCTCTTGCTCGACTTGCGGATCGCGCCCTTGCGGCTCGAATTCCCAGCCATGTCAGTTCACCGTCCAGGTAGGTCCATCAGGGGTGTCGGTGACTTCGATGCCAGCCGACTTGATTCGGTCGCGGATCGCATCCGCGCGTGCCCAGTCCTTGTCGGCGCGGGCCTGCGTCCGCTCGTCGAGGAGTCCGGCGACGAGGACGTCGACCGCAGCGGTCAACCTCTCCTCGGTGTCCGTGTGCGCTCCGCTCGCGGCCCACACCGGGTCGACCGGGTCGAGGCCGAGGATGTCGAGCATCGCCCGCACCGACCCGGCGCTGCCGCGCAGCGCCGCGAGGTCGTTGCCGGCCAGGAGCTTGTTGCCCTCACGGGTCACGTCGAACAGGGCGCCCACGGCCGCCGGCGTGCCCAGGTCGTCGTCCATCGCCGTCACGAACTCGGCGCACGGGGTGCCGAGCGGGACGTCCTCGCCCAGGGCCGCGGCGGCGCGCTCGAGGAATGACTCAATGCGTCGGTAGCCGGCAGCCGCTTCCTCGAGGGCCTCGAAGGAGAACTCCACGTGGGAGCGGTAGTGCGCCGCCGCCATGTAGAAGCGCAGCTCGACGCCGCGCACGCGCTGCAGGACCGACGGGATGCTGAGGGTGTTGCCGAGCGACTTGCTCATCTTCTCGCCGGCAGTGGTGATCCACGCGTTGTGCATCCAGTACGACGCGAAGGAGCCGCCGGCCGCACGCGACTGGGCCTGCTCGTTCTCGTGGTGCGGGAAGCGCAGGTCGACGCCGCCACCGTGGATGTCGAACGCCGGACCGAGGTACTTGCCCGCCATCGCCGAGCACTCGATGTGCCAGCCCGGTCGGCCGCGGCCCCACGGGCTCGGCCACGACGCCGTCTCCGGCTCGGACTCCTTGCGGCCCTTCCAGAGCGCGAAGTCCCGCGGGTCACGCTTGCCGCGCGGGTCCGCGTCGGCCGCGGGCTCCATGTCGTCGATGCCCTGGTGGGTCAGCTCGCCGTACGACGACCACGACCGCACGTCGAAGTAGACGTCTCCGGCCGCGGCCGAACCGTCCGGCGCCGCGTACGCATGGCCACGCGCGATCAGTTCCTCGATCAGCTCGATGATCTCGGGGACGTGTGCCGTCGCGGCCGGCTCGTACGTCGGCGGAGCGACGTTGAGCGCGGCGTACGCCCTGTCCAGCTCGATCTTCATCGCGTAGGCGAGGTTGTACCAGGGGCGACCCTGCTCGGCGGACTTGGCGAGGATCTTGTCGTCGATGTCGGTGATGTTGCGGATGAACGTGACGTCGTACCCGCGAAAACGCAGCCAGCGCTGGAGCACGTCGAAGTTCACGCCCGACCGGACGTGCCCGACGTGGGGCTCGCTCTGGACCGTCAGACCACACACGTACAGACTCGCCTTGCCCGCCTCGAGGGGCACGAAGTCACGCACTTCGCGAGTCGCAGTGTCATAGAGCCGGATGGTCACCGGGCAAGTCTAGGGAAGTCGGGGGATCTGCGACGCATCGTCGGCGGACGCGCCGCTCAGGCGGAGTAGCCCCCGTCGACGTCCAGCTTCTGGCCGGTGATGAACCCGGCGCGGGACGAGGCGAGGAAGCACACCGCTTCAGCGATGTCGGCCGCCGACCCGAAGGTCCGCAGCGGGATGTTGCCGCGGGTGACCTCGAGCGCCCGTTCGTCGAGCTCGCCGGAGGAGATGAGCCGCTCGGCCATGCCGTCGTTCAGCATGCCTGGACCGACGGCGTTGACCCGGACGCCGTACCGCCCCTCCTCGACGGCGAGTCCGCGCACCATCGCCTCGACGGCCGCCTTGGGTGCGGACGAGAGGCCGTCGCGGACCGGAAAGCGCGAGGTGGCGGCCGTCGTGACGGCCGTCAGTGAACCGCGCGACTCCCGCAGGAACGGGAGCGCGGCATGCGCCACCGCGAAGAAGCCCGCGGCATCGACGAGCAACTGGTCCCCCATGGCTGAGGGCGCGACCCGGGAGAGGTGGACCATCGGCACGTGCGGTCCGGCGGCGTGGACGACGGTGTGGAGTCCGCTGAGCTCGGCGGCCGCATGGCCGACGACCCGCGTCACCTCCTCGGGGTCCCCCAGGTCCAGTCCGTACGACGCCACGCCCACCTCGACCGGACGGGTCCGGTGGGTGACGGCGACCCGGGCGCCGCGCTCGATCAACATCTCGGCGATCGCGCGGCCGAGGCCGCCGGAACCACCGATGACGAGGGCCCCGCCTGCGAGACCGGAGAAATCAGGCGTGCTCACGCGGGGCTCACGCGCTCGCGTTGACGTCGATGGTGTGCCAGCCGGTCGCCCCGTCGGGCAGGACGTCGGCGACTGCACCGGTCTGCGCCTGGCCGGCCTTGTCGACGGCCCGGACCCGGATCTGGTGCTCGCCCTTGTCGAGGTCCACCGTGGTCCGCCACTGCACCCAGGTGTCGATGTTGGGGGTGGTGGCGAGCTCGGTCGGCTTCCACGCGCCGCCGTCGACCTGCACCTCGACGGCGGAGATCCCGGTCTGCTGGAACCACGCGACACCGGCGACGACGACGTCGCCCGCGGGCACGTCATCGCCGTCGTGGGGAACCTCGATCTTCGAGGCGATCTTGACCGGGCCCTGCTCGGACCAGCCCTTGCTCGTCCAGTAGGCGTCGATCTCGTCGAAGCGGGTGACCTCCATGTCCACGACCCACTTGGTCGCGGACACGTAGCCGTAGAGACCGGGCACGATCGTGCGCACCGGGAACCCGTGCTCGATCAGCAGCGGCTCGCCGTTCATCGCCACCGCCAGCATCGCGTTGCGTTCGTCCATCAGCGCACCCAGCGGCGTGCCGCAGGTCCAGCCGTCCTCGGACGTCTGCAGGACCGCGTCCGCACCTTCCTGCGGCCCGGCCTCCGCGAGGATCGCGGCGAGTCGGACCCCGCTCCACCACGCGTTGCCGATCAGGTCGCCACCGACCTCGTTGGACACGCAGTTGAGGGTGATCCAGTCCTGGGTGATCTCGCGGGACACCAGGTCCTGGTAGCTCAGCGTGATCTCCCGATCGACCATGCCGTGGATCCGCAACTGCCAGTCGGCGGGCTCGATGGTCGGCTTGATGAACGCCGTGTCGATCAGGTAGAAGTCCTCGCTCGGCGTCTGCCAGAGCGAGACGTTGTCGATGTCGAAGCTGGCCCCGTTGGGGACGTCCGGTGCGGTGATGCCCTCGATCCGCAGCAGCCGCCGGCTCTCCTCCGCACGACGGCGCGCGCTGCCGGCCAGGCGTCCGATCAGTCCGCCGAAGGCCGCGAACCCGGCCGTGGCGCCGGCAGCGATGAAGAAGTGGCGGCGCGTGTGCATCGGCTCGACGGCCGGTTCGTCGCCGTCGGCGACCATCTCCCAGCGCCGCAACCACTCCGCCAGGATCGCCAGCGCGACGATCCAGCTGAGCAGGCCCACGACGATGGGCGCGAAGTCGATGGGGCTCGGGGTGGGCTTGGCGAGCACCGCGATCACGGCGACCCCGGCCAGCGCGCAGAAGCCCACCATTGCGGCCCACCAGCGAGTCCGGGCGAGCCGGCCGAGCACCGCGAACGTCACGGCCAGGAACAGCATGATGCCGAGGACGAGGATCTTCTTGTCGTCCTTGTCGAAGGTGTCGATCGCCCACTTCACGACCGACCCGGGCGTCAGGTCCGCGAAGCCCTCGGCGACCACGACGACCGGGGATTCCCGTACGTGGAGCAACGCCGCGGCGGCGTAGCTCAGGGCCAGTCCGACCGCACCGGACAACATTCCGGCGAAGGCCCACCAACCGCGGGATGTCTTCACAGGGCCGATTGTCCCTCAGGCATGATCAGGGCGTGAACCCAACCGCCAACGGGAGTGTCGCTGCCGCGCTCGCCGGCCTGCGTACCGGCATCGGCACCGACGTCCACCGCCTCGTCCCGCGCACGGCCGACGACGCCCCGCTGGCACTGGGCGGCCTGCTCTGGCCCGACGAGGACGTCCGGCTCGAGGGCCACTCGGACGCCGATGTCGCGGCCCACGCGATCTGCGACGCCCTGCTCTCGGCCTCTGGCCTCGGGGACCTCGGCAGCAACTTCGGTACGGCGGAGCCGGAGTGGTCCGGCGCGAGCGGAGCCGCCCTGCTCGGCGAGACCCGGCGCCGGGTCGAGGCGGCCGGATTCGCCGTCATCAACGTCGCCGTCCAGGTGATCGGCAACCGCCCGAAGGTCGGACCGCGTCGCGCCGAGGCCGAAGGCGCGCTGTCCGGAGTGCTGGGTGCGCCCGTCTCGTTGTCCGCCACCACGACCGACGGGTTGGGCCTGACCGGTCGGGGCGAAGGGGTCGCAGCGATCGCGACCGCGCTGATCACGACCACCGGCTGACGGGCCGGCTCGCAGCTCGGCGTCAGGCCGAGGCTGCCGCAGCCTTGCGATGCCCGACCAGTACGACGCCCTCGACCACCTTGACGTCGTACGCGGGAACGGCGGCATGGACGTCGTCGAGGCACCGACCGCTGCGCAGGTCGAAGGCGTGCCGATGAGCGGGTGAGGCGACGAACGGGGTCTCCCCGCGGCGGCCGACGATGCCCTTCGAGATGCCGCCGATCGCATGCCGCGCGAACGGGTCGTGGTTGCCCAGCGCGTAGACCGCGTCGTCCCCCGTCCGGAAGATCGCGATCGCCTGCCCATGCACGAGCGCGGTCACACCGCGATCGACCTCGAGCTCGGCCATCCGGCAGACCGGCTGCCACTCCTCCACGGCCCCGCGACCTGTCATGCCTGTGAACGTAGGTCGGAGTTGTTCTCGCCAGCGTTTCGCTGTGTAACGGGGAGGAAAACGCTTTCTCCCAGTTGCTCGGCTCCCGGCCGTTCTCCCGCAGCCCGATCGGGCTACTCTCGGCCGGTGCCAACAGCTGCAGTGGTCGTGCTCGGCGCCGGGAGCGGCACCCGCGTCGGCGCGGACGTGAACAAGGTGTTGTTGAACCTGCGGGACCGGCCGCTGCTGGCCTGGTCCGTCCAGACCGCCCTGTCCGTGCCCGGAGCCGACCCGGTCGTGGTGGTCTGCCGCCCCGGCGAGCGCACCACGATCGCCGACGCGCTGGCCCCTCACGTCGGGGACCGGGAAGTACTCCTCATCGACGGCGGCGCCACCCGCCAGGCCTCCGAGCAGGCCGCCCTGGACCTGCTCGCTCCCCGGGTCGCCGCCGGCGAGATCGACGTCATCGCCATCCACGACGGCGCCCGGCCACTCGCCCGCGCCGACCTGTTCGAGCAGGTCATCACCATCGCTCGGGAGTACGGCGGCGCCGTACCCACGCTCGAACTGGCAGGCCTGTTCCCCCACTCGGACCAGACCCTCGTGGGCGTCCAGACGCCGCAGGCATTCCGGGCGGCACCGCTGATCGCGGCCTACGCGGCGGCAGCGGCCGCCGGCTTCGACGGGACGGACACCGCCGCGGCCTACGCCCGGTTCGCACCCGGCGACGACACCATCCGGGCGGTCCCCTCCGGGGCGCGGAACCTCAAGGTCACCTTTGCCGAGGACGTGCCGGTGGCCGAGGCACTGCTCGAGCAGTAGCCGGTCGGTCAGGGCCGGTCGGTCAGGGCGGCCAGGACTGCGATGTCCTCGTCCGAGCCCACCCGCCGGGCCTCGGGGGGCGCCTCGACGAACGCGACCCGTTCGTCGCCGTACCGCTCGCGCAGGAGGGCGACCAGCTCGACGAAGTCGGTCGA